>DAOUKZ010000168.1:0-14458 GCA_034420775.1 Dehalococcoidia bacterium | reverse complement strand
GACGAGGTCGACGCCCTGGCACAGGACACCCGCATCATCCGGAACCGGCGCAAGATCGAGGCCATCGTGACCAACGCGAACCGGATGCTCGAGCTTGAGCAGGAGCACGGCTCGTTCGAGAACTATCTGAAGAGCCACGCCGACTTCGAATCGGCGCTGGCGAGCGTGAAGAAGAACTTCAAGTACATGGGCGACATCGGGATCTATTTCTTCCTGCACGTCGTCGGCTGCGACGTCCCGCCGCACGAGGAGTTCTGCAACAGAGCCAACTAGGCGCGGGGCAGGGTCGAGGAGGCGCACAATGCCGGAGCGGAGAGTGACACTGGACGTGGCAGGGCTGGCGATGGACGCCTTCGTAGCCGACCCCGACGGCGCGGGGCCGCATCCGGGCGTCGTGGTCATCATGCACGCGCCGGGGCTCGACGTCTTCACCGAGGAGATGGCGCGCCGGCTTGCGGGTGAGGGCTACGCCGCCATCGCGCCGCAGCTCTATCACCGCCAGGACCTGACGACGGACGAGACCGGGCTGGAGCGCATGGCCAAGCTCCACGACGACGAACTCATCGCCGACGTCGGCGCGTGCGTCGAGCATTTCCAGGGGCGGAGCGACGTCACCGACGACGTCGGCATCATCGGCTTCTGCATGGGAGGGCGTATCACTTTCCTGGCAGCGACGGCAATCCCCACCTTCCGCGCCGCGGTCCCGTTCTACGGCGGCCACATGGACGCCGCTTGGGGAGACGGTCCAACGGTGATCGACCGTCTCCCCGGCATCGGCTGCCCCATCTTGGCCTTCTTCGGCGGCCTCGACGGCAACCCTTCGCCGGAGATGATGCGGCGCCTTGACGCCGAGCTGACCCGCCTGGGCAAGGAGCACGACTTCCGCGACTTTCCCGAAGCCGGCCACGCCTTCATGAACTACACCAACCCCGCGTTCTACCGCGAGGCTGCGGCGGAGCAAGCGTGGGAACTGACGCTGGAGTTCCTGGGGGCGCGGCTTCGATAGCCCGTGGAGGTTGTGAGGGGGCCCCTCATCTCAATCTTCTCCCGCGGGGAGAAGAGGGGTACCTCCGCACCCCGCCCCGGCCCTCTCTCAGTCTCTCCCAAAGGGAGAGAGGCTTAAGGTGGCCTCCCCCAGAGGGGGAGAGGCTTGGGCTAGCGCAGACCCAGCCGGCTGAGGATGTTGGGCAGCGGCGGGTTGACCTCGAAGCCGCCGTCGGGATAGACGACGGTGGGGATGGTCCGGCCGCCTTCCTGCAGACGTTCGACCTCGGCACGCGCGGCGGGGTCGCTGTCGATGTCCCGCTTGTCGTAGGGGATCGACGCTTGCTCGAGTGACCTCTCGAGCATCCGGCAGAAGCTTCACCAATCGGCGCCGAAGACGGTGAGCCGTTGGACGGCCGCCTGCTCGCTCATCTCGTTCCTCCTAGATGACGCCCAGATCGGAGAGGGCGCTGAGCCGTTCGAGGGACAACCCCATCTCGTTGTGGTAGATCGCTACGTTGTCCTCGCCGAGAAGGGGCGCCCGGCGCCGGATGCGCCACGGCGTCTCGTGGAAGATGTAGGGCGCGCCGACGTAGGTGAAGGTCTCGCCGAGGTCGGGGTGCTCCACGTCGACGAAGAAGCCGCGGTCGTGCAGGTGCTCGTCTTCCAGCAGGTCGGACGGGGCGCGCACCGGCGTCCACTGCAGGCCGCGCTGCTGCCCGCCGTGGTAGATGTCGTTGGAGGTCAGCTTCTTGGAGAGTGCGCGCACGGCTTCCAGAAGCTGGGGCATGACGGTGGCGAGGTTGTCGGGGTCGAGGTACTTGTCCTCCATGAGGTCGCCGGCGAGGCCGTGCTCGTCCAGCCAGTCCCGCAAGACCATGAACTCTTCCAGCTTGACCCGGGGCATGAAACAGTTGGCGTAGCGCCCGTCGCCGCACAGGTTTTGGACGTTCGGCGAGCCGTTTAGCGACGCGTGGCGGCCGGTCTGGCGTATGCGGTTGGTGCCGGTGTTGACGTAGTCGGGGAAGGCACCCTCGGTGCAGAGAGCGACGGCCTCGTGGACGGCGAGGTCGATGTACTCGCCGGCGCCGCGCCGGCCGCGGTTGATGAGGGCGATGAGGACGGCGATGAAGGCGTAGTTCGCGCCCAGGTGCCAGGCGTTGCCGCCGCCGGGGGCGATCGGCGTGTTGAAGGGGTCATCGACGAGGTCGTAGCCGCAGACGCCCATCTGGCCGCCGGAGGCCATGAGGGTGAGGTCGGTGGCCTTCATGTCGCGCCACGGGCCCGACTGTCCGAAAGGCGTGATGGAGCAGTAGACCAGCGGCGCGCTGCCGTCGCCCACCAAGTCGTCGTAGCCGAGGCCGAGGGCGGGCATCACGCCGGGGTCGGCGGATTCGATGACGACATCGGCGGTCTTGGTCAGGTCCACGAAAAGGCCCCGTCCATCGGGGGTGCCGAGGTCGAGGGTGAGACTGCGCTTGTTGGTGTTGTAGGTCCAGAAGTAGAGGCTGCGGTTCAGGTCGGGCACGTCGCCATAGAAGGGGCCGACGCGGCGGCAGCGCGAGCCTTCGCGGGGCTCGATCAAGATGACGTCGGCGCCCATGTCAGCGAGGAGCTTGCCGGTGAGCTGGCTCTTCTCGTCGCCGACCTCCAAGACGCGGAGTCCGCCGAGCGCCTGGGGAGTCTCGCCGCTCACGACGCCGCCTTCCGCTGCATCCCCTTGGGCCAGAAGACGTTCTCGCCTTCGAGGGCGTCGCGCTCGCCGGCTTCCATGCCGAGGAGATCGTCGAAGACGTAGTCGTTGTCCTCGCCCATCAAAGGGCCGTGACGCCAGAGCTCCCACGGCGCGTTGCGAAGCTGCATCGGCATGCCTTCGTAGATCTTCTCGCCGAGCAGGGGATGAGAGGCGGTGGCGGCGAAGGTGCCGCGGTGCTGCAGCTGCGGGTCGTTCTCGACGCGGTCGACCATGCTCTGCACCGGCGCCGAAGGCACGCCGGCGGCCTGGAGCTTGGCCATGACCTCGTACTTGTTGCGCTCCTTAGTCCAGCCCTCGATCTTGAGGTCCATCTCCTCCTGGTGCTCGAGCCGTCCCAGGAGCGTGTCGTACTTGGGGTCGTGGGCCCAGTCAGGGTCGCCCATCGCCTTGACCAAGGCGCGCCACTCCTCGTCGGTGTAGCAGACGATGACGCACCAGGCGTGGGCATCGCTCCCTTTGCACTTGTAGGAGTTGTGCGGCGCGGCGTGGGGGCCGCGATAGGTGTTGGCCAGCGACGCGCCGGGCCAGTGGGTGCGGTTGCCCGGCGGCATGCCCTCGCGGTCGGACTTGCGCCCGTTGACGGTGTAGTCGAGGAAGGCCGCGCCGGTAAGGGTACAGCCCACGTCGACCTGTGCGAGATCGACGTACTGGCCGCGCCCGCTCTCGTGCCGATAGTGGAGGGCGGCGAGCACCGCCATCGCCCCGTAGTAGCCGCCGGTGTGGTCCATGTAGGAGTAGCCCCAGCCCGCGGGCGGCTTGCCCGGCGCGCCGGAGATGAAGGTGAGGCCCGACACGGCCTGCACCGCGGGGCCCCAGGTGTCGTAGTCGCGGTGACGTCCCCGGTGGCCGAAGCCGGCCATGCTGACGTAGACGATGGTGGGGTTTACTTCCTTCAGCTGCTCGTAGCCGAGGCCCCACTTCTCCAGGATCCGCGAGCTGAAGTTCTCGATCACGACGTCGGAGACTGAGATGAGCTCCTTGACGAGGTCCATGCCCCTGGAGCTTCGGACGTTCAGCGTCGCGCTCAGCTTGTTGCAGCCGAAGTTGTTGAAGTCGGTGCCGGAGTCGAGGCTGGGCGGGACTTCGGGGGGAGAGGCGGCGAACCGGATCGTGTCCGGGCTGTCGGGCCACTCGACGCGGATGACCTCGGCGCCGAACATGGAGAGGATGCGGGTGGTCTGCGGGCCGGCCCGCACCCAGGTGAAGTCGACGACTCTCAGACCGGAGAGTGCGCCTTCCTTCAGGATTCGTCCAAGCTCCACGCCCAACCTCGTTACGCCGTCTTCCCGTGATAGCGGCTGCTTCGGAGGAGACGGCCGGGCCGCGACCCGGTATCCCCGCCGCCCTCGACCAAGACCTCACCGCCGACGATGACGTTCCGCACGCCGACGGCGCGGTTCGCCAGCCGGGTGCCACCTCCGGGGATGTCGCGAAGGCGTTCCGCCTCCAGGGGCCCGACCTCGTCCTCTTCAAAAATGACTACGTCGGCGGCGAGCCCCTCGCGGAGCAGGCCGCGATCGCGGATGCCGTAGACGGAAGCGGGCAGGAAGGTGAGGCGGCGCACCGCCTCCTCTAGGGTGATCAGGCCGGTGTCGGAGGCCCAGCGCAGCAGCGTCGTCGAGTAGATGGCCCCGCTCATGAAGTTGATGTGCGCCCCGGCGTCGGAGATGCCGGCGACGGCGTGGGGACTGTTGAGCATTGCGCCGACGGCCTCGGCGTCGCCGTTCCGTGCGCCCACGACGGCGAACTCGGTGGCGAGGCCCTCCTCGCAGGCGAGGTCGAGCATCGCGTCGACGACGTGCACGCCGAACGCGGCGGCGGCGTCTTCGAGCGTCCTGCCGTTGAGCGGGGCATTGGCCGCGGTCTTGGCGCGGGCCACGACGAGGTTGGGGAGGCTGCGGTAGGGCATCGTCTCGGTGTCGGACTCAAGCTCTCGCTTCATGGCCTCGCGGACGTCGTCGCTCCGCAGCAGCGCCTCGCGCCCGGCGACCGGCGTGGAGAGGACGCGCCCCAGCGTGGGGAGGCTGCGGTAGTTGACGTGCTCGTCGGCGAAGCTCCAGGGCACGTCGAGCCGCTGGCAGCGCGCCACGCCGTAGATGGCCGCGCCCTTGGCGGCGGCCTCCTCCATGAAGTCGACCTGCTTGCGCCACTGGCCGGGCAGCTCCCAGACCTGGGAGAGCTCATTCCAGTTGACGGGCCGCCCGCTGCGGAGGGCCAACTCCATCATCAGGCTGCGGTCGTTGTCGTCGAAGCCGTCGGGGTCGCGGAGCGAGGCGGGGACGATCTCCGTGCTGCCGAGCCCGAACTCGGCGAGTGCGCTGCCGATCTCGACGATCTCCTCCTTGGCGGCCTGGCGGCTGGGCACGGGTGTGCCGTCGCCGGCGACGTGGCCGCGGCTCTGGGCGGTGCTGAAGCCGAATGCTCCCGCGGCGATGGCCTCGCGGACGATGGCGCGCTGGCGCGCCGTCTCCTCGTCGGTGGCGGCGCGCTCTGCGGACTCGGGCCCGAGCACGTAGCGGCGGACGGCGCTGTGCCCGATCTGCGCCGCGACGTTGATGCCAAGCTCTTCCCGCTCGACGCGGTCGAGGAAGTCGGGGAAGCTGTGCCACTCCCAATCGAGGACGGTGTGGAGCACTTCGAGATCGACCGCCTCGACGCGGGCGAACATGCCCATGAGGAACTCGCGGTCCTCCGGCTTGCAGGGCGCGAGGGTGTAGCCGCAGTTGCCCATGACCACGGTGGTCGCGCCGTGCCACGGCGAGCTGGTGAGCAGGCCGTCCCACATGATCTGGGCGTCGTAGTGGGTGTGGATGTCGACGAACCCCGGGGCGACGATGGCGCCCTCGGCGTCGATGACACGGCCCGCGGGCTCGTCAAGGCGCCCCTTCGCGACAATCCGCCCATCGCGGACGCCGACGTCGGCTCGGTAGCGGGGGAGGCCGCTGCCGTCGATGACGGTGCCGTTCTTGATGACGAGGTCGAGCATGATCTGGGTGGCCCGCGGCGGTTGGGCATGAGTGTACTACAGGAGCAGAGCGGGCGGGATGCCCCGCCCCTGCCCGCCCTCAGTCCCTCCCAGAGGGAGGGAGGCTTAAGGGGCTCCACCAGGACTGGTATATTAGGCGCCGAAACTAACCCCCGGGGGAGACGGACACTTGCTGCCATCCGGGGCAGCACTGGGCACACCATGGCGAGGCTCTGGAAGAAGCGACTCCTTGTCTTCGGGCTGACGCCGGTCATGGCGCTGGCGGCGGTGGCGTGTTCCGGCGGCGGAGATGACGGCCCGTACAGGGTCGGCGTGATGGAGTCCCTGACGGGGCCTGGTGAGACCTACGGCACCGTGGCGAGCCAGGCCAAGCAGATGGCTGTCGACGAGATCAACGCCGCGGGCGGGGTCGACGGCCGCACCTTGGAACTCGTCGTCGAGGACTCCAAGTGCGGCGCCCAGGACGCCATCGCCGCGTACAAGAAGCTGACCCAAGTCGAAGGGCTGAAGATCATCCTGGGCACGTCGTGCAGCGGCGCCATGCTGGGAGTCGCCCCGCTTGCGGAGGCCGACGGGACCATCCTGTTCTCAGGGTTGGCGAGCAACCCGGACATCGCCAAGGCCGGCGACTACATCTTCCGCACCCAGATCAGCGACATCCAGGTGGGGATCGCCACCGGCAACACCTTGTGGGCCGACGGGGTCCGCACGCTGGCGACCATCACGGAGTCGACCGACTACGCGGAGGGCGTCAGGCGCACGTCCGTGGGGCAATTCGAGGAGCGCGGCGGCACGGTGGTGGCCGCGGAGCGGTACCTGCCGGAGGTTACCGACTTCAGGTCGCAGCTGACGAAGCTGATCGCGGCGAATCCCGACGCGCTGCACCTTGCGCCACAGTCGGAGTTCTCGGCGGGCACCATCATCAAGCAGGCCCGGGAGCTCGGTTTCGAAGGCCCCATCTACGCGGAAACGGTCTCGGTCGGGACAACCGCACTGGAGATCGCGGGCGACGCGGCGACGGGAATGAAGGCCATCACCGCGGACCTCGACCCGGACAACGAGAAGGCGCAGGAAGTGCTGGCGAACTTCCGGGCGCGCTACAACTACGTCACGCTGCCCTGGCACCTGGGTTCCGCCTACGACGACGTGTACATCGCCGCCGAATGCCTCAAGCAGACCAAGGACGACCAGAACGCGGACGGCTTCCGCGACTGCATGTACGAGATCACGTGGAGCGGCGCCATCGGCGACGACTACAGCTTCGACTCGGACGGCGAGGTCGTGGGGCTGTCGAGGGTAGTCGTCGAGGTGCTGCCGGTAGACGAGCGGACCGAGGACCGAAAGTACCGGGTGCTCGGACCCGCGCCCCGGCCCTAAAGCCGGAACGCCCGACGGGCCCGAACGGCTTCCGGTTGGCGTTTCTTGACAGGCATCCGGCCCCGCTTACAATGCTCGTGCCCCGATTCTGTTGACCTTTGGAGGCGCTATGCCCTGGCCAATGCGAGACCAGACCGCGATCGTCGGCATCGGCGAGACCGAATACACCCGGTGGGGCCAGATCGAACGCAGCGAGTTCCAGCTCTGCTGCGAGGCGATCACCAAGGCGGTGGACGACTCCGGCCTCCGGATGCAGGACATCGACGGCTTCGTCACCTACAGCGTCGACCGCAACAACCCCATGACGCTGGCGCAGACCCTCGGCGTGAAGCAGCTTCGCTACGCCAGCCTCTACCCCGGCGGCGGCAACTCGACGTGCGGCGTCGTCCACCACGCGGCGATGGCGATCTACAGCGGCAGCGCCGACGCCGTCGTGTGCTACCGCTCCCTCTGCCAGGGCCAGTTCGGGCGCTTCGGCCAAGGCGCGGCGCGGACGGGAGCACGGCGCTACGGGGGCAACAACGCCTTCACCATGCCGTTCGGCGTGATCGCGGCAGTCCACCGCTATGCACTTCAGGCCCGGCGCCACATGTACGAGTTCGGCACGACCAGCGAGCAGTTCGGACGCATCTCCGTCAACTCCTACGCCAACGCGCAGCGCAACCCACGCGCCGTCATGTACGGCCGCCCCATCACCCTCGAAGACCACCAGAACTCCCGCATGATCGCCGACCCCTACCACCTCTACGATTGCTGCCAGGAGAACGACGGCGCCTGCGCGGTGGTGGTGGTGAGCGCGGAGCGGGCGAAGTCGCTGAAGCGCAAGCCGGTCTACATCGCCGGCGCGGCCCACGGCGCGGGCTACCGCGATGGGGGCGACGAGCACTCCCGCACCGCGAGCACGTGGACGTCGTCAGGACTGGTGGAGACGGCCCGCGACTGCTACGAGCGGGCAGGCATGGGGCCCAACGACATCGACGTAGGCCAGTTTTACGAGAACTTCACCGGCCAGGTGCTGATGGCGATCGAGGACTTCGGCTTCTGCAAGAAGGGCGAGGGCGGCCCGTTCATCGAGGACGGCAACATCGACTATCCCTCCGGCTCGCTGCCGATCAACACCAGCGGCGGCAACCTCGCCGAGGCCTACATCCACGGCCTGGAGATGGTGGTCGAGGGCGTGCGGCAGATGCGCGGAGAGTCGACGTCGCAGGTTGAGGGCGCGGAGACGTGCCTGGTGGTGGCGGGACCGGCGGCGCCGCCGTCGAGCGCGCTGATTCTCCGCAACTAGCCGGCCGCAGGAGCATTCCATGGGCAAATACTTCGAAGAGGGCATGCCGCTCCCGGCGTTCGAGCGGGATACCCAGGAATTCTGGGAGGGCTGCAAGCAGCACAAGCTGCTCGTCCAACGCTGCAGTCAGTGCGGGGCCTACCGCTTCGCGCCGACGCCCGTCTGCTCGCAGTGCCTCTCGTTCAAGTACTCGTACGTCGAGTCGGCCGGCCTCGCAGAGGTCTGGTCGTTCATCCTCGTGCCCCACGCAGTACACCCGGCGGTGCGCGCGACGACGCCCTACAACGCGGTCATCGTGCAGCTCAACGATTGCGGCGGGGTCAAGCTGACCAGCAACGTGATCAACTGCAAGAACGAGGACCTCTACATCGGGATGCCCGTCAAGGTGGTCTGGGAAGACCGCGACGACGGCCTCACCGTCTACCGCTTCGAGCCCTTGTTCGAATACTCGGTTCCTCGATAGCGTCGCCAGCACTGCCCACCCCTAAGCCGACCGGCTAGGGGCGGCGCGCCCTGGGGCACGAAGTTGACCGGTTTAGGGCCCGTCGGCTAGCGGGCGCGGGCCCTCCCTCAGTCCCTCCCAGGAGGGACTGAGGGAGGCTCAAGGGATGCCCCAGTTCGCACTAGCCGCGGCTGAGGAGCCGCATCTTGGCTTCGGCGGTGACGGTGACGTCGCCCTCTTGGTTGACGCCCCAGCACTCGAAGAAGACGAGGGGCTCGCCGTCGACGATCTCCTTGCCCTTGATCCTGGCGTGGCACCAGGTGGCGTCGCCGAGGACGTTCATCTTGACGAACTTGGCGTCGATGCCGCGGACCATGGAGTCGTCGCCGCCCCAGTTGGTGAGGGCGTTGATGAGCCAGGCGACACGCTGGCCGCCGAAGTCGTAGGCCGAGCGCGCTCCGACCATGCGGGCCCACTCGCGGTCCCAATGCGCGCGCATGGGGAAGTCGGGCGCCTTGTTGTGGATGTCGGGGACATTCGCCTTGGGGTGCTTCTGAACGGTGCGCTGCGCGATCTCGGAGGCCATGAGGAAGAGCCCGCCCCAGCCGGCGTGCCAGGCGACGACCTCGCACTGTGAGAGCGGTCCCTTCACCACCCAGGGGATCTCGCCGCCGACCTCGACGTCCTCCCAGTAGCGGGGCTCCGCCCCGCGGCGCTCCTCCTTCTCGATGTCGGCCCAGAGGCTTTCGAGCTCCTCCTGCGTCCAGACGTGCTCGCCCATGTCCTTGTACTTGCCCGCCCTGGCGGCGGTGGAGCGCTCGAAGTTGATGAAGTTGAGGCGGTGGACGGCGATCTTCTCGTCCCGCTGGTTGTAGAAGGTCTGGGTGGCGCTGTCCTCGATGGTGCGGCCCGCGTAGGCACTCTTGTGCTCGATGAAGTCGGTCAGATAGGTCTCGCCGTGGATGCGGTCGCCGCGCTTGATGGGGTGGTAGTACTCCCATGCGTCGGACGACCAGTAGCGGTGGACGCCGGTGAAGCCGCGGAAGCCGCCGGAGGTGCGCCCCCGCGACAGCGGTCCCTGGTTGCAGGTGAAGAGGAAGCTCGGCGGCGCGATCATGTCGCCGTAGCGGGTGCCCCTGGCGTAGTCCTCGTCGTTCCACAACGGATTGTCGTCGCCGATGCCGTTGGCGAAGTGGCGGATGGTGTCGTAGGTCGCCTCGGAGTTCCAGGCGTTGGTGATAGGGGTGACCTCGCCGATGCGGGCGCGGTACTTGGCGATGACTTCGTCGGTGAGCTTGCTGTCGACGTTCTGGTCGATGGTGGTCATGGTCGTGTCCTCGGTCGTGTGATCGTTGCCTAGTGGGGCCAGAAGCGGGAGCGCGCCGCCTGCTCGAGCTCGGCGCGGAAGTCGGGGTGGGCGACCTTGATGAGCTCCTGCGACCGCTCGCGCAGGGTCTTCCAACGGAGATGAGCAACGCCGTACTCGGTCACCACGATGTCGGTCATATAGCGGGGGACGGTGACCGCCGTGCCTTCCGGCAGCAGCGGCACGATGCGCGAGTGCTTGCCATCGGACGACGTGCTCGGCAGGCAGATGATGGAGCGGCCGTTGCGGGCCATGAGCGCGCCGAGGGCCATGACCGGCTGCCCGCCGGGCCCCGACCACTGGAAGGAGCCGAACGACTCGGCGGTACCCTGGCCGGTGAGGTCCATCATCAGGCCGGAGTTGATGGCCACGAAATTGTCGTTCTTGGCCACCGTCAGCGGGTTGATGACGTATTCGACGTTGTAAAGCTCGAAGAGCGGGTTCTGGTCGATGAAGCCGACGTCGTCGCGGCTGCCCCCTGCGGCAGTGGCGATGCACTTGCCGGTGTGCAGGGTCTTGCGCTTGTTGGTGATGACACCGCCCTCGATGAGCGCCGTGGTGCCGCGGGGGGTGATCTCCGTGTAGAGGCCGAGGTCGACGTGGTCGTCGAAGGCGCCGGCACGGGGCAGCCACTCGGTGACCTGGCCGAGGCCAAGCTGGATGGTGTCGCCGGACTGCACCAGCCCGCTGATGACCTCGGCGAAGCGCTTCGCCAGCGGGGGAATGTCGGTCTTGCGGGTGCGGGAGATCGTCCAGCCGGTGGGGGCCTCGTTCTCCACGAAGGCGTCGATCTCGCTGACGTGGACGAAGTTCTCGCCGTAGGTGCGGATGAGGCGGGGGTTGACCTCGGCGAGAACTTTCTTGGCGGTCTTGATCGCCATCGGCTTGTCCCAGACCGAGGCGCCGAAGCTGCAGAAGCCGTGCTCGTCGGGCGGGCTGACCTCGACCATGTAGACGTCGGCGCCGTAGCTGGGGTTGAGGCCGAGGCCGGGAGCGCTCTCGGCCATGTCGAGGTTCACGCGGTACTCGACGAAGCCTTCCTCGACGCCGGGGCGGGCCAGGTTGGTGACAATGCCGACCTGGACCTGGAAGCTCTCGCCCCAGGAGGCGTCGTCGAACATGCCGTTGTCGCGGCCCGGCTGCGGGATGGTGAGCTTGACGTTCTGAAGCTCGTCCTTGCGCGCCGCGAGGGCGAGACCAAGCGCCTCCGGCTCGCGGCCCCGGCAGATGGCGACGTGGTCACCCGACTTGACGACCTGCACCGCGTCCTCCGCCGAGCCGACGTGCCGCGCGTAGTAGTCCTTGGTGTCGACGGTGTAGTCGGGGGTCCGGGTGATGGGGACGTCGCGGACGCGGGTGTACATCTGTCTTGTCGCGCGCCCCGCCGGGGACCGGGCGCGCGCGTCTCCTCTAAGGGAAAGTGGGGCCTAGGGAGTATATCGGCGGGCATTTCAGGCGGCAACCGGAGAGCGCGTTAGGCGAAGACGGCGGTCTTGTTGCCGTAGGTGAGGACGCGGTTGCGGAGGTGGAGGTCGACGGCGCGGGCGAGGACGACCTTCTCCAGGTCCGCGCCCTTGCGGATCAGGTCGGCGACGGAGTCGCGGTGGCCGACGCGGACGACATCCTGCTCGATGATCGGGCCCTCGTCGAGGCCTTCGGTGGCGTAGTGGGCCGTGGCCCCGACGACCTTGACGCCCCGCCGGAAGGCCTGGTGGCGGGGGCGCGCGCCGGCGAAGGCTGGGAGGAAGGAGTGGTGGATGTTGATGATGCGGTAGCGGTAGCGCTCGATAGCCGCCGGGGTCAGGATCTGCATGTAGCGCGCCAGGACGATGAGGTCGGCGCCGGCGGCCTCGAACCGGTCGAAGGCCTCGGCCTCCTGCGCCGCCTTGGTCTCAGGCGTGACGGGCAGGTGAACGAACTCGGCGCCGAATGCGCGGGTGGCGTCGCCGAGGTCGGGGTGGTTGCTCACGACGATGGGGATTTCGGCGCGCAGCTCTCCCATCCGCACGCGGGCGAAGAGGTCGTAGAAGCAGTGCGCCTGCTTCGACACCATGAGGCCGATGCGTGGCACGTGGTTGGAGAAGTGCAGGCTCCACGACATGCCGAACCGGTCGGCGAGCGAGCCAAACTCCGCCTCGATGCCGTCACGGGACAGCCCAAAGCCCTCGAGCTCCCACTCCACGCATTGCAGGAAGACACCCAGCTCGCTGTCGGTGTGCTGGTCGGCGTGGACGATGTTCCCGTCGTACCGGTAGATGAAGCCGGCAACCTCGGCAACCAAGCCCTTCTGGTCGGGGCAAGAAAGGAGGAGCGTCGCCGTCGGGCCCTGAGCCGCCATTGGGGTAGCTTAAGGGTGTGCCGCAAGAGTGTCTAGCGGGACGCATGCCCTATGCTGTGCCCAGCCTGACGCGCCGCGGCGCGCCGGTGCAGCTCATGAAGCTCTCGATCATCGTTCCGGCCTTCAACGAGGCGGCCTACATCGGCGCGGCGCTCGATTCGCTCGAGGCCGCCGCGGCGCACCTCCGCGCCCAGTCCGACACCGAGGTCGAGACGATCGTTGTCGACAACAACAGCACCGACGACACCGCCGCCATCGCCCGGAGCAAGGGCGCGACGGTAGTCGCGGAACCCGTGCAGGGAATCGCGAGGGCCCGCAACGCGGGGGCAGGCCAGGCCGACGGCGACGTACTCGTCTTCGTCGACGCGGACGTCACCGCGCCCACCACGCTCCTCGAGGCCATCCACGCGGCGATGGCCGACCCCTCGTGCGTTGGCGGCGGCGTCGACGTCGAGTACCGGCCGCGCCGCTTGCTCGTCAAGCTACACCTGCGAGCATGGCGGCTGTTGTCGCGGCTCATGGACATGGTCCAGGGCCCCACCCAGTTCTGCCGCGCCTCCGTCTTCAAGGAAGTCGGCGGCTACGACGAGCGGGCGTGGATCGGTGAGGACGTCGACTTCTACTGGAGCCTCAAGCGGTTCGCCAAACGGACCGGGGGCACCGTCCGCTTCATCCGGGAGCCACGAGTGCGGCCGTCCAGCCGCCGCTTCGACACGTGGCCGCTCTGGAAGGTCCTGGTCTGGACCAACCCCCTCTTCATCGCGCTGTTCCGACGCCGGAAGGGGATGTGGGGAGGCTGGTACACCCACCCTGTGCGCTAGGGTTTCCCCGGAATCGAATCAGCCGGCGTCGGCACACGGTGCTCACGGATCGCTGCGAGGAACGCCTCGCCGTACCGTTCCACCTTGGCCGGGCCGACGCCGGACACGCGCAGCATGGCCTCGGGAGTCCTAGGCTTGGTGGCCGACAGGCCGCGCAGCGTCACATCGTTGAACACCACGAACGCGGGCACGCCCTGCTCCTCGGCAAGCCGGCGCCGCAGCGCCCGCAGCTTCCCGAAGAGCGCCTGATCATTGGCGTCGGCGGCATCGGCGCTCCCCACCTTCCTGCTCCCAAGACGCTTCCGAGGGGTGACGTCCGCTCGCGCGTCCATCTCAAAAGGCTGCCCGCTGCGCAGCCACGCTCGCCCTTCCGGCGTAACGCCGACCACGCTATTGGGGCCGCCCTCTCTGGTCAGGAAGCCGCGCTCCACCAGGGCGTCGGCGATGTCCCGCAGGCCGCTCCCGTCATAGTCGTCGACGATCCCGTACACGCTCAGCCGGTCGTGACCGAACCTGCCGATCCGCCTGTCTCGGCTGCCCATTAACACCCGGTTCACGTAGCCGATACCGAACTGCTCCCCGGTGCGGACCACCGCCGACAGGATCTTCTGTGCCGGCTGGGTCACATCCACGCGGTTGTACACCCCGAGGCACGAATCGCAGCGCCCGCACGACTCGCCCGCCATCGCCTCGCCGAAGTACGCCAGCAGGTACTTGCGGCGGCACGAGCGGAGGCGTCCATACGCAACAATCTGCTCCAGCTGGCGCTCCGCCATGCCGCGGACCGGCCCGTCCTCCATCTGCTGAATGAAGTACTCCTGCTTGCTCCGGTCGCCTTCCGAAAAGAACAGGACGCAGTCGCTCGGCTTCCCGTCGCGGCCGGCCCGGCCCGTTTCCTGGTAGTAGCCTTCGATCGACTTGGGCAGCGAGTAATGCGCCACCAGCCGGATGTCCGGCTTGTCGATGCCCATGCCGAAGGCGATCGTCGCCGCCACGATGGGCACGTCGCCCTCGATGAAGCGCTCCTGCGCGCGGCGCCGGACGCCGGGGTCGAGACCCGCGTGGTACGCCACCGCCGGGTGGCCCTGGCCGGTCAGCCG
>DAOUKZ010000167.1:0-22686 GCA_034420775.1 Dehalococcoidia bacterium | reverse complement strand
GCTTGCCAGCCATGGGAACGGCGTTCCAGAAGGGTTCGGACTGTGAGACGGTACGCTCGTTGAAGAGGTCGACGCGGATGCCGGTGAGGCCCTCCCCCGGGGGCACCTCCCAGCGTGGGATGACGTCGAAGGGGAGGAGCGCGCCTCCGCGTTCGACGACGGTGGTGGCGGTGGCCCCGCGACGGAGTTGGTACTGGAAGTGAAGCTCGCGGAAGTTCTCGACGGTGCGGCCGTTGACCTCGCGGATGACGTCGCCTTCACGAAGGCCGGCCAGCGCCGCGGGTGAGCCGGAGGCGACGCCGAGGACGGTGACGTCGCCGACGCGGGTGTCCTGCGGGACCATGAAGACGACCGCGAAAAGGACGAGCGCGAGCACGGCATTCATGAAGGCGCCGGCGCCGATCACGCAGGCGCGCTGCCAGGCCGGCCGCGCGGCTAGGCTGCGGGGATCGGAGGAGTCTTCCTCGCCGAGCATCTTGACGAAGCCGCCGATGGGCAGCGCGTTCAGGGAGTAGGTCGTGCCGCCGCGCTTGAATCCCCAGACACGGGGCGGTATGCCGATGCCGAACTCGAGGACGTGGATCTTGAACAGGCGGGCGGTGACGAAGTGGCCGAGCTCGTGCAGGGAGACGAGCACGCCAAAGATGATGACGAACGAGAGGATGCCCATGGCCGGTACTACGGAGTCCGGGCGCTATTCGGCTCGCTGGCGCCTCGCGTAGTCGCGGGCCCACTGGTCCGCGTCGAGTACGTCCTCCAGGGACGGGTACTCCTCACCGTCGTGGGCGCTGAGGACGGCATCGACGACTTTCGGAATGTCGGAGAAGCCGATTTGGTGGGCCAGGAACATGCCCACGGCGATTTCGTCGGCGGCGGCGAGCACGGCGGGATAGGTGCCCCCTTTTCGCCCCGCTTCGAGCGCCAGCTTGAAGCACGGATAGCGCTCCAGGTTCATTTCCTCGAAGTTCAGCGTACCCACCTCGATGGGGTTGAGTTGGGGCAGCGTCGGGTTGCCCCAACGCTCGGGGTAGGAGAGCGCGTACTGGATGGGGAGGCGCATGTCGGGGGGGCCGAGCTGCGCCTTCACCGAGCCGTCGGAGAACTCGACCATCGAGTGGATGATGCTCTGGGGATGGATGACGACGTTGATGTCGTCGATGGGCACGCCGAAGAGCCAGTTCGCCTCGATCACCTCCATGCCCTTGTTCATCAGGGTGGCGGAATCGACGGTGATCTTTCTGCCCATGCGCCAGGTTGGATGGTTGAGGGCCTGCTTCGGCGTCACTCGCGAGATTTCCTTGAGCGGCGTGTGGCGGAAGGGGCCGCCGGAGGCGGTGAGGAAGATGCGCCGGACGGCCTTGTCCTCGCCGCGCATGCACTGCCACATGGCGCTGGGCTCGCTGTCGACGGGCAGGACCTCGACGCCGTTGCGGTGCGCCTGGGCCATGACGATGTTGCCCGCCATGACGATGACTTCCTTGTTAGCGAGGGCGACGCTCTTCCTGGCGTTGAGCGCCTCGAGCGTGGGCTTGAGTCCCTCGCGGCCAACCGTCCCGACCATGATGGCGTTGACGTCTTCGCGCCGGACCATCTCCTCCATCGAGGCGTGGGTCCAGCCGTTGGGATGGAGGTAAGAGTCGCCGACGCCGCGTATGTGGTAGAGGAGCTCGGGCTTGAACTCCTGCACCTGCTCGTTGAGCAACTCGACGTTGCCGCCGGCGGCAAGGCCGACGACCTTGAACTTGTCGGGGAGCGCTCGTACGACGTCGAGTGTCTGGCGGCCGATGGAGCCCGTGGAGCCGAGAACGACCAGGTTTTTCATGGACCTTACCGAAGACCGTAAACCAGGTAGTAATATACCACAACGACTACGGGAATTATGCTGTCCAACCGGTCGAGCAGCCCCCCGTGGCCAGGTATGAGCGAGCCCGCGTCCTTGGCCCCGGCGATGCGCTTGATCATCGACTCAGCGAGGTCGCCGGCCTGGGCCGCGACTCCCACGAGCATGCCGAGCCCGCACGCCTCGGCGGGATTGAGCTCGAGGTTGAAGAGGTAGGAGAGCAGCACGGCGGCGGGAATGACGAGCAGGAAGCCGCCGATGGCGCCCTCCCATGTCTTTCCCGGACTGATCGCCGGGGCCATAGGCCGCCGCCCGATCAGGCGGCCGACGGTGTAGGCGCCGGAATCGACGACGAAGGTCAGGATGATGGCGGTGAGGAGCCACTCGTGGCCTTCGGGTTGGCGCCGCAGGAGCACGGCGTGGCTCAACGTCCAGGCCACGAAGAGGACGCCGGCCAGGGTCCAAGCCCAGTCCGAGAGGAGGCGTTCCTTGGGCTGGAGGAAGATCAGCACGAAGAGAGGGACGAGGACCGTGCCGGCAAGCAGCGGCCCGCTGATGTCGGTGCGTATCGAGGCGTCGACGACGAAGAGGGTCGCCGCGATGGCGCCCAGGAGGAAGATCACCGTGCCGCCGGCTCGCATGGTGAGCCGGTGGAACTCGTAGGTGCCGATGACGGCGGCCGCGGCCACCAGGGCGGCGGTGGACGGTACGCTCCACCAGATCAGCGCGGCCACGATTGGCACGCCGACAATGCCGGAATATATGCGGCTCTTCAGCATCGGCGGACGGACCTAGAGGCCGCCGTAGCGGCGCTGACGGCTGGCGTAGTCGGTGAGGGCGCGGTCGATCTCGGACGCGTCGAAGTCGGGCCAGCAGGCTTGGGTGGTGTAGATCTCGGAGTAGGCCGCCTGCCAGAGCAGGAAGTTGCTGAGCCGCATCTCCCCGCCGGTCCGAATGATGAGGTCGGGGTCGGGAAGGCCGCCGGTGTAGAGCTCGCGGGCGATGGCCTCCTCCGTGATGTCCTCGGGGGCGGCGCCGGAGGCGACGAGGTGGCGCGCCGCCCGGACCAACTCGGCGCGGCTGCCGTAGTCCAGGGCAACGACGAGGGTGAGGCCGGTGTTGCCGGCGGTCTTGTCGCGGGCCTCGATCAGCTTGTCGCGGAGGTCGGGGGAGAGGCGGTCCTCGCGCCCGATGTTCATCAGCCGGATGTTCCGTTCGTGGAAGTAGGGGGCCTCGCGGGGTACCGCCTCGGTGAGCAGGTCGAGGAGGCCGCGGACCTCGGCGTCGGGGCGCGTCCAGTTCTCGCTGGAGAAGGCGTAAAGGGTGAGCACCTCGACGCCGCGTTCGGCGAAGGCGCCGACGGTGTCGCGAAGGATCTTGACGCCGGCGCGGTGTCCCGCGAGCCGGGGAAGGCCGCGACGCTTCGCCCAGCGCCCGTTGCCGTCCATGATGACGGCGACGTGGCGAGGGGCCGCGGGGCGTTCCCGGGACGCTTCGGCGCGCGGTTCGACTTCGGTGGTCATGGCGGGGCGGCCCGTGCTAGACCTCCATCAACTCCTGTTCCTTTTGCTCGCCGATCTTCTCCGCGTCGGCGATGTGGGCGTCCGTGGCCTTCTGCAGCCGCTCCTGGGCCCGGCGCTGCTCGTCTTGGGAGATCTCCTTGTCGCGCTCCGCCTTCTTCAGCTCGTCCATGGCGTCGCGGCGCACGTTGCGGACGGAGACCCGGCCCTCTTCGAGCCGCTTGCGCACCTGCTTGACCATGTCGCGCCGGCGCTCCTCGGTGAGCGGAGGTATGGGCACCCGCAGGGTCTGGCCTTCCACGATGGGGACCAGGCCTAACGAGCTCTTCAGGATCGCCTTTTCGACGGCGGAGGCCGCGCCCTTGTCCCAAACCTGCACCGAAAGGGCCCGCCCCTCAAGGACGGAGATGGTGCCGAGCTGGTTCAGGGGCGTCGGTGCGCCGTAGTAGTCGACGGGGAGGTGCTCGATGAGCCCGGGATTGGGCCGGCCGGTGCGGAGTCCGGCGAGGTCCCGTTCGAGTGCTTCCACGCTCTTGTTCATGCGTTGTTCGGCGTTCTTCAGCGTCTCTTCTATCATCACCCCGCTCCAATCGCCCTACGTTCGTCCGCACCCTCTCCGCGTGTCGACAGGATGTCCGCCCTCGTCAGTGAATGAGCGTCCCGATCTTGTCGCCGTTGAGGGCCTTGGCGAGCCCGTCCGGGTCGAGAAGGTCGAAGACGATGATGGGAACGCTATTGTCCATGCACATGGTGAGGGCGGTAGAGTCCATTACGGTGAGCCGTTGGTTGAGGGCATCGAGGTAGGCAAGCTCATCATAACGCGTCGCGCCGGGATCTATCTTGGGGTCGGCGGTGTAGACGCCGTCCGCGCCGTTCTTGGCCATGAGCAGGACGTCGGCGTTCATCTCCATGCAGCGGAGCGCGGCGGCGGTGTCGGTGGTGACGAAGGGGTTGCCGGTGCCGGCGGCAAAGATGACGGCGCGGCCCTTCTCCAGGTGCCGCAGGGAACGGCGCTGAATGAACGGCTCGGCGACGTTGTGGATCGGGATGGCGGTCTGCATGCGGGTGTCCACGTCCAGGTGCTCCAAGGCGTCCTGGAGGGCGAGGGCATTGATGACGGTGGCGAGCATACCGGCATAGTCGGCGGTGGTGCGGTCCATGCCCGCGGCGGCGGCTTGGGCGCCGCGCCAGATGTTGCCGCCGCCGACTACGGTGGCGAGCTGGACGCCGGACTCGATGGCCCGTTTGATCGAGGTGGCGACGTAGCGCAGCGTCGGGGGATCGATACCGGAGACGGCCTCGCCGCGCAGGGCCTCGCCGCTCAACTTGAGCACCGCCCGCCGGTATCGAGGAGTCGCCATGTTGCCCCTGTTCCGCTCCGGGGCCGGAGCGCGGCTACTCGGTCCCGAGCTCGTAGCGGACGAACCGGGTGAGCTTGATGTTCTCGCCGAGCTTGCCGATGGACTGGGTAACCAGGTCTTTGACCTGGACCGAGCCGTCCCGGATGAACGGCTGGTTCCAGAGGCTGGCTTCCATATCCTGCTCGGTGGGGTTCTCGGGAAGGTCGTCGACGCCGATGTAGGCGGGGTTCATCGCGGCGATCTGCAGCGCGAGGTTGTGCGCGAGCTCCTTGAAGTCGTCGGTGCGGGCCACGAAGTCGGTCTCGCAGTTCAGCTCGAGCAGGACGCCGACGCGCCCGCCGGTGTGGATGTAGCTCTCGACGACGCCCTGATTGAGCTCGTTGGCGCCCCGCCTGCCGGAGAGTTTGACACCCTTGGCGATGCCTTGCTCGCGCAGGGCTTCGATGGCCTTGTCGATGTCACCCTCGGCATCGACGAGGGCGTTCTTGGATTCGAGGATGCCGGCGCCAGTGCGCTGGCGAACGATCTTGACGGTTTCGGCGGTGACAGCCACCTTGCGCTCCTTACAATGCGGCCCGCAGAGCGGGCCGTGTGGGAATCGGTATGACGATGGCGCCGCTAGCTCTGGTCGGCCGCGGCGGCGGCGGCGTATTCCGGCTCCTCGGCGTCCTCGCCCTCGGCATCCTCGGCGTCCTCGGCGGCTTTCATTTCTTCGAGCAGCCGCTGCTCGCGCAGTGCGAGACCTTCAAGGACGGCGTCGGCCATCTTGCCGGTGATCAGCCGCACGGAGCGGATGGCGTCGTCGTTGGCGGGAATTGGGTAGTTGATCAGGTTGGGGTCGGAGTCGGTGTCGTTGACGGCGACGATGGGGATGTCAAGGCGGCGGGCCTCGGCGACGGCGATGCTCTCCTTGCCGGGATCGACGATGAAGAGCGCGTCGGGGAGGCTGCGCATCTCCTTGATGCCGCCCATCTGGCGGTTGAGCTTGTCGATTTCGTTGGTGCGGCGGAGCGCCTCTTTCTTGATGAGGATGGAAAAGCCGCCGGTGTCGCGCAGCCGTTCGAGCTCTTCGAGGTGCTTGATTCGGGCGTGGATGGTGTCGAAGTTGGTCAGGGTGCCGCCGAGCCAACGCACGTTGACGTAGTACATGCCGCAGCGCTGGGCCTCGGTCTCGATGGCGCCTTGCGCCTGCTTCTTGGTGCCGACGAAGAGAATCTTCTTGCCGGCGGCGGCGGTCTCCTTGATGAAGTTATAGGCGTCGGCGAGCATCCCCAAGGTCTGCTGCAGGTCGATGATGTGAATGCCGTTCCGCTGGGTGAAGATGTACTGCTTCATCTTCGGGTTCCAGCGCCGCGTCTTGTGGCCGAAATGCACTCCTGTCTCAAGCAGGAGCTTCATGCTGACGAGCTCGTCGTTGCCGGGACCTGCCTCGGCGAGTTGCTGCACCATACGCTCTTCGATCAACCTCACCAGTGGCGGCGCGAACGCCGCCGGAATTCTTGGGCCAGAATACCATAGGCGCTTCAGAAGCGGCAACGCGGCGGCCTTCGAGTACTCCGTTGCGGGAGGAATGGGCAGGGCTGCCGCCGGTGGGCTGCTATCATGCGTCGCCGTGGAGGATGCGGCCATGCGGGGTGCTGAAGGGAGAGCAGGATGAAGCGCGGCGGCCCGCCGGCCCGTGTCTCGGCGCGAGAGGCGATTCGGGCGCTGCCGGTCCGGGGCAGACTGACGCTGCAACAGGGTGCGGGCGCTCCGCTGTCGCTGTTGCAGGCGCTGTACGACGAGCGGGAGCGCTTCGAGGACCTCGGCGTCTACGTCGGCCTCGTGTTCGCCGACCTCGACCTGCTTCGGGAGCCGTTGGAGAACATCCGGGTGACGACGTGGCAGGTCACCGGCCAGACCCAGGGGCTGGTCGATTCGGGCGCGGCAGAGTTCATGCCACTGCGCCTCTCGCAAGTCCCGGCGCTGCTGACGCCGGACGGGATGTTGCCGGCGGACGCCGTGCTGCTACAGGTGTCGCCGCCCGACGAGCACGGCTACGTGAGCCTGGGCGTCTCGGTGTGCACCATGATCGACATCGCGCGCTCGGCGCCGCTGGTGATCGCCGAGGTGAACCAAAAGACGCCGCGGACGCTGGGCAACTCGATGATTCATGTCGATGAGATCGACTACCTCGTGGACGCCGACTACCCCGTCATCGAGCACCGGCAATCGAAGATCGGCGACGTCGAACGCGCCATCGCGGAACACGTCGCGGCGCTGATCCCCGACGGCGCGACGATTCAGATGGGGATCGGCGCGATACCCGAGGCGCTGATGTTCATGCTCGACGATAAGAAGGACTTGGGCGTGCACTCGGGGATGATCTCGGACGGGTTCGTGCCGCTGATCGAGAAGGGCGTGGTGAACGGGAGCCGGAAGGCGCTTTCGGCGGGGAAGGTGGTCTGCGGCGAGGTGATGGGCGGCCCCGACCTGTACCGGTTCGTTCACGAGAACGAGGCGGTGCACCTGGACTCGGTGTCGTACACCCACAACCCGCTGGTGCTGGCGCAGCTCGACGACTTCATTTCGATCAACTCGGCGGTGGAGATCGACCTCGCGGGGCAGATCAATGCCGAGACGATCGGCGCCCGCCAGATCAGCGGCCTAGGCGGGCAATTCGACTTCATCGAGGGCGTGCTGCACTCGAAGGGCGGCGTGTCCATCTTCGCCATGCCCTCAACAGCGGGGCGCGGCAAGATCTCGCGGATCACGCCCCGGCTGGCTTCCGGGGCCGCGGTGAGCACTCCGCGCTACTGCGCCGACTACATCGTCACCGAGTTCGGCGTTGCGTCGCTCAAGGGCCGGACTATGCGTCAGAGGGCCGAGGCACTGATCGGGATCGCGCATCCCGACTTCCGCGACGGCTTGGCCGACGCGATGGCGTAGGAGGGGCCGATGCCCAACGCGGACGACAGCGCGCCCTGGGGCGTCTACCCTTGCCGCGGGGGCTGGTGCGCCATCGAGGCGGCGACCGACGAGCACTGGCAGTACCTTACGGTAGCCATGGGGCACCCTGAGCTCATGGCCTACCCCGATTACGTGCGGGCCGAGCTCCGCGTCAAGAACCGCGAGGCCGTGGACGGCCACGTACGAGAGTGGACGGAAGGGGTCACGCCGGACGAGGCGGTGCGGGTGCTGGCAGCGGCGGGCGTTCCGGCTCGCGTCGTGGACGGGCCGGGCTAACGAAGCTCCGCCTGAGCGCGGTGGAAGTCGAGGGCGTTCTTGAGGCCCGCGGCGGCCCGCTCGTAGCTTGGGTAGTAGGGGATGCCCGCCGCGATGAGCTTGTCGTTGAGCTCCTTGATCTCGGCGGCCAGTTCGAGGGGCGCGGGCGAGACGGGCACGGCAACAAGCGGCTTCGACGTCCGTTCTTTCAGGCGAATCAGCGCGTCGAGCTGGGTTTTGACGGCGGAGCGGCCGCGCCCCATCGTGGTCATCGCCATCTGCATGACGATGACGTCGATGACGTCGTCTTCGGCGAGGATGTTGAGGATGGTGTCGATCTCGGTGCGGTTCGACCCCATGTCGATGGGGTTGCTGAAGCTGGCGCCGACGAGGCTGAAGAAGTCGGCGAGCTTCTTGTAGGAGTGGTCGGAGAGCCGCGGGACTTGGAGCCCGGCCTTGCCGAAGGCGTCGGTGATCGATACGGACTGGCCGCCCGCGCCGCCGGTGAGGCCGCAGCCGCCGCCGGTGAACGGCGGCAGGTAGACGAGCGCCTTGAGGGCGTCGACGGCCTCTTCGAGCGAGCCGACGAGGACGCAGCCCGCCTGCCTCGCCGCGGCCTCCCAGACGGCCATCGACTCGGCCAGGGAGGCGGTGTGGGAGGCGGTGGCGCGCTTGCCGTCGTCGGTCTGGCCGCCCTTCCAGATGACCACAGGTTTGCGCTTGGTCACCTCCCGGAGCTGGGAGAAGAAGCGCCGGCCGTCCTGGAGACCCTCGACGTACATGGCGATGACCTTGGTCTCGTCGTCGCGCGCGAAGTATTCGAGGTAGTCGGCGTTTTCGAGGATGATGCCGTTACCGAAGCTGACCATCTTGCTTATGGGAAGCCCGTTATCGGGGGCGGCGACTGAGAAGGAGTTGCCGTGGGAGCCGCTCTGGCTGGCGAAGCCGACGGAGCCGCCGTCGTAGGTGGGCTGGCCGGGGAAGAAGCAGACGCCACGAGAGGGGTTGTGCAGGCCCATGCAGTTGGGGCCGATGAGCGTCAGGCCGCCATCGCGGGCGAGCTTGAAGATCTGGTCCTGGGCCTCGCGCCCGTCGTCCGTCCCCGTCTCGGCGAATCCGGCGGTGAACAGGGTCACCGCGTTGACGCCGTACTTCACGCAGTCGGAGACGATGAAGGGCGCGACCTTCCTGGGCACGGCGCAGACGGCGTAGTCCACGTGATCGGGAACGTCGGCGAGGCTGGTGAAGTTGGGGACGCCCATCTTCTCGATCTCGGCGATCTCCTTGGGGTCGAGCTGCACCGAATAGAGCTTGCCCTTGAAGTTCTTCATGCTGTTGAGCCACATGAAGCCGCTTTCCTTCTTGTCGCCGAAGACGACGACGACTTCGGGGTTGAAGGCCTTGTCCAGCTTCCAGAAGTTGGCGGGCATCGGTTCCTCCCAGGGCGCGTCGACGCGGCGGGGGCGTTCAGGGGCACGCCATTATAGCGACGGCCTTTTCGGGGCGGCAAACCAAGGGCGGCGTCGTTGCCCGCAGGACCGTGGCCCCCGGAGGGCAGCGCGCCTATAATCCCGGCACCGCGCCGGCGTCATCGCCGCCAAGGGGGGACCATGGGCGTTCGACTCGACCAGCAAGAGATCGACGAGTTCCTGGAGAAGGGCCACACGCTGATCCTGACGACGGTCGACAAGGACGGCTATCCGCATTCGACGCCGATCTGGTACGTCTACATGGACGGCCTGATCTACACGCGCGGACGGCGCCGAAGCCAGAAGACGGCCAACATCCGGCGCAACCCGAAGGTGGGCTGTGTCGTTGAAGAGGGGCTGCGCTGGCGGGAGCTGAAGGCGGTCATGATCCGGGGGCGCGCGGAAGAGGTGACGGATCCCGGCGAGCAGGAGCGCTTCCAACGGGCGAACGCAGAGAAATACGACAGCTTCCGGGAGTCCCAGAAGAACCTTCCAAAGGCGACGCGGTCACACTATTCGACGCCCTTCATCATTTGGGAGATCACCCCTGAAAAGCGCCTCGCGACCTGGGACAACAAGAAGATCGCGGTCGCCGGGGGTTAGGACTCGCCTAGGGCGGGATTGAGCCGGTCGAGGCGCGGGGGCGGGGGCTCCGGCGGGGGCAGCCCCAAGTCGGTGCGCTGCGGCTTGTCCGATCCCGGGGCATGAGGCGGAAGGTCCGCGTCGTCGAGGGCCGGCGCCTCGGCGTCGAAGAGGCGCGCTAAGGCCTCGCCTTCGATGGTCTCCTCGGCGAGGAGATGCCGCGCCATCTGCACCAGCTTGGGGCGGTAGGTCGTGAGCAGATCGAGGGCCTCGGTGTGAGCCTCGTCCACGAAGGCGTTGATCTCGGCGTCGATCTGGTCGGCGATCGTGTCGCCGTAGTCCCGCTGTTCGGAGATCTCGCGGCCGAGGAAGACCATCTCCTGGCGCTGCCCGAAGGTGCGTGGGCCGAGGGAGTCGCTCATGCCCCACTCGGTGACCATCTTGCGGGCGATGCCGGTGGCGCGCTGAAGGTCGTCCGCCGCGCCGCTGGTGATGTCGCCGAAGGTGATTTCCTCGGCGACGCGTCCGCCCATGGCAACGCGCATCCACGCCTTGAGCTGATCGCGGCTCGCCATGCGGCGCTCCGGGGGGAGGAAGCGGGTGTAACCTCCGGCCATGCCGCGGGGAATGATGGTGATCTTGTGGACGGGGTCGGCATGCTCCGTCTTGTGGGCGACGAGGGCGTGCCCCGCCTCGTGGTAGGCGGTGATCTCCTTCTCCTGCCGGGTGACGACGCGGCTCTTGCGCTCCGGCCCCGCGATTACGCGGTCGATGGCCTCCTCGAACTCGTCGCGGCCGATGAGCTTCTTGGCGCGGCGGGCGGCGAGCAGCGCTGCTTCATTGACCAGGTTCGCGAGATCGGCTCCGCTCATGCCGGCGCTTTGCTTGGCTACGACTTCGAGGTCCACGGCGCCGTCCAACGGCTTGCCTTTGGCGTGGACACCGAGGATCGACTTGCGGCCGGCGACGTCCGGCGCATCGAGGATGACGCGGCGGTCGAAGCGGCCCGGCCGGAGCAGGGCGGGGTCGAGGATGTCGGGGCGGTTGGTGGCCGCGAGGATGATGATATTGGTACTGGCGTCGAAGCCGTCCATCTCAACGAGGATCTGGTTCAGGGTCTGCTCGCGTTCGTCGTGGCCGCCGCCAAGTCCGGCGCCGCGGTGACGTCCGACGGCGTCGATCTCATCGACGAAGATGATGCACGGGGCGTTGCGGCGGGCCTGGTTGAAGAGGTCGCGGACGCGGCTCGCGCCGACGCCGACGAACATTTCGACGAACTCGCTGCCGCTGATGTTAAAGAAGGGCACGCCCGCCTCGCCGGCGACGGCCCTGGCGAGCAGGGTCTTGCCGGTGCCCGGCGGCCCGACGAGCAGGACTCCCTTGGGGATGCGCGCGCCCAGCGAGGAGAACCGCTCGGGGTACATGAGGAACTCGACAACTTCTTGGAGCTCGGTCTTGGCCTCTTCGACGCCCGCAACGTCGGAGAAGGTGACGGTGGGCCGGTTGCCGACGAACATGCGGGCCTTGCTCCTTCCGAAGCTCATGGCCTGATTGTTGCTTCCCTGGGCCTGGCGCATCATGAACAGGATCAATGCGCCGAAGAGAATGAGGGGCAGGAAGCCGAGGAGTGTCCCGAAGACCCTACCGAGCGAACTCGACTCCTGAACCTCGACGGGTATCGAGCCGGGCTCGACGCCCGCGTCGCTCAGCAGCTCGAGAATGCTGACGTTCTCTTCTTTCCGGGACCGCAGCGTCGCGCCCTCGCGCGTCTCCGCCTCGATGGAGTTGCCGTCAACCTGGATTTGAACGAGGTCGCGGTTCTGCGCGCGCGTGATGATCTCGGTGATGTCGACGTCTTGGCCGCTCGACGGCGAGCGGAAGACCACGTAGAAGATGGCGACGACCGCCCCAAGGATGAGCAGATAGACGAAGCTGTTCCGCACCCAGCGCTGATTCATAGGAGCATGCCGCGTTGGCCCGAAGGTGGCGCCGCCGCCCACGACCGAGGGCATTCGCGGTCTGTTTACTCTGTTGAGGTTGGCCGGATTATAGCAGAAGAGGGGGGCCGGCCCCGGCCCCCTTGCGCCCCCGGCTGTGCTATCATCACCGCGTTCTCACTCGACGCCCTTGCTTTTGGCGTTTAACGACTACGGAGGCTGCGTATGTCCCCTTCCGATTCGCTGACCCTAGGCGAGGCCGTGACCCAGTTCATTTCCACGACGAACAATACGGGGAAGGCGAGCAGCAAGGGGATATCCGTACAAGAACAGCAAGAGCTGCAGCGGTTCGTCCGAGAGTCAGGGCGCGATCAAGTAGTCGCGGACATCACGCCGTACAACATCGAGGACTACTGCGGGAAACGCTCCGCCGACTCCATCAAGACGCTCGCGCCGGTGAAGGCGTTCCTCGGGTATCTGCACAACGAGGGGCATTCCGCCTTCAAGCTGGCGACACATTTGAAGGTGAAGCGCTCGGCCAAGAAGTCGGGCGCGGCGGTGATTGCGCCCCCCGCGCCAGCGGCGGGACCCAAAATGACGAAGGAGGGCCACGCCAAAGCGTTGGCCGAGCTTGAAGACCTGCGCGCCCAGCGGGTGGTCATCGCGGACGACGTCAAGCGGGCGATGGCCGACAAGGACTACCGCGAGAACGCGCCTCTCGACGCCGCACGTGACAAACAGGCGCACGTGGAGGCCCGCATCCGCGAGCTTGAACACACGCTCGACAACGCCGAAGTCCTCGCCGAGAACGGCAAGACCGCGAGGGCATCGGGCAAGGCCGAGATTGGAAGCCGGCTCGCGGTGACCGACCTGGCGTTTGAAGAGGCGCTGGTCTACGTTCTCGTCGATCCGTCGGAGGTCGACCCCCGGCAGGGGCGCATCTCCGTCGAATCGCCGGCGGGGAAGGCGTTCCTTGGGAAGAGCGCCGGCCAGACGGTGACCGTCAAGGCGCCGGCGGGCAACCTCCGCTACCGGATCGACAAGATCGACCCTTCTTGATCCGACCCGGCGCGGCTAGCGCACCGGGCCCGCGCGTCTGGGCTTTGGCACAAGCGCGAGCATGACGAAGGCGGCGGCGAGCAGCCCGGCGAAGGCGAACAGGATCGGTACGTAGCTGCCCGTCGTGTCGAAGACGAAGGCCATGAGGAATGGCCCTCCCGCGACGGTCCCCATGTTCAGCGTCTGCGAGACGCCGCGTATCGCGCCGAGATGCCCCCGGCCGAAGTATGCCGGCAGCACCAATTGGAAGGCGGTCGAGATCGTCCCGAAGGCGATTCCCGCGGCGACGCCGTACGCCACGCCGAGCAGCGTACTGTCGACGGTGACCAGGAACAGCGTCGCCACCGCCAGCGCCACGTAGGCCGCCTGGAGCATCCGCGTCACGGGCACGCGCTCGGAGAGGAGCCCCGCTCCTATCGCCGAGAAGCCTGCCACAGTGGCGTAGACGGCGAGCACGGTGACGGCGCCACCGCCGGAGAGGCCCTGGTCGCTGAGATAGGGGAGCAGGTTCAGGCTGACGCCGCTCATGACGGCGAACATCGAGGCAATGGCAACGGCGATGAGCCAGAAGACCGGCGAGCGCAGAGCGTCGTGCAGCGTGACACTGGGCGGCTCGTAGGCCCACGATGCCGCCGGTGACGCGGAAGGAGCGCCATCGATGTCATCGCCGCCGTCGGGCTTCAACCCGAGGTCTTCGGGCTGACGGCGAAGAAACAGGAGCGCGGGGAGCAGACCGAACACCCAGGTCATCGCACCGGTCGCCCAGGCCGCGGTGCGCCAGTCGGCGGCGCTGACCATGGCCTGCGCGAAGACGGGAACGAGGCCGCTCCCCGCCCGCTGCCCGACTTCCGCCATCGCCATCGCGCGACCCCGCTTGCGGACGAACCACTTGCTCACGACGACGCCCAGCGAGAGGTTCGTCGCGCCCTGCAGGCCGGCCCGTCCGACGATCATGGCGAGGTAGAACTGCCAGGCCCCGTTCACGAAGGAGAGGAGGATGAGCGAGCCGCCGAGCAGGAGCAGGCCGAGCGATATGACCCAGCGGCCGCCGAGGCGATCGAGGAGGACGCCGCTCAGCGGGGCCAGCGCGCCGCCGGTCAGCGTACCGATGCTGATGGCGCCGATGAAGGTGGAGCGGTTCCAGCCGAACTCCTCGGTGACCGGCTTAATGAAGACGCCGACGGTGGTGTTGAACTGGCCCGCCTGCACGACGCCGATCATGGAGATGACGGCGACGATGACCCATCCGTAGTAGAGCCGCCGCGCGCGCTGGGCGCCGGCTGAGGAAGGGTCGGAGGGCATCTGGGGAGGCGGGGAGACCTCGGGCTCGGAAGTGAAGGCGATCCCAACTCTAGGGGCCGCTTGCGAGGCCGGTCAAGAATCCCCCGCCGCGGCCTGGGTTGGCGCTTACTTCTTGGAGAGCTGCTGGATCAGCCCGAGGGTGTCCCAGTTGCCCCAGCGCTCCACGATCTTTCCGTTGGCGAGGCGGAAGATGCCGATGCCCGTCCAGGACGCACGGATGCCCGTTGCGGGCAGGCCCATGAACTCGCCGCTGTGGGTGCCGGTCGACCTCCAGCGGACGACGACCTTGTCATCCTCGGCGATGAGGTCCTCGACCTCCTGGTGCCAGTCGGGGAAGGCGGCCCTGATCCTGGCGAAGTCGCGCTTGACGCCTTCCGGCCCGGCGAGCTGGCCGGGGACGGGCATGTGGTCGAAGCTGTCGCTGCTGTAGAACTCGTCCGCGGTGTCCAGGTCTCCCTGGTTGATCAACTCTTCGGCGAGCCGGCGCAGAACCGCCTTGTTCTCTTCGGTCGACATGTACCGCCTCCCCTGGCCCGCGCCCGTCGGCAACGGCCGATTTCGTTGACGTTGCTCGGAGGCCGATGCTAGGATGCTGACCCCGATGCTTTAGGTTCTGAAGAGTTTAGCATTCGGGACAAAGGCCGCCCCTCCAACCCTTCAAACTTCGCCATGCATCTATCCGGCAACGAGTCGTCATCCGGGGCTCTTGCCGGTCTGCGTGTGGTGGAGTACGGCGATTTCATCTCCGCCGCCTACGCGTCGAAGCTGCTGGGCGACCTCGGGGCCGACGTGGTCAAGGTCGAGCCGCCGGGCGGGGACTCGTGCCGCCGCCGCGGGCCGTTCCCCTCAAGGGTCCCCGACCCAGAGAAGAGCGGCCTCTTTCTCTTCCTGAATGCCAACAAGCGCGGTGTGGCGCTTGACGCTTCGACCGGGGCGGGCCAGGCGGACCTCGCCGCGCTCCTCCGTTGGGCGGACGTCTTCATTACGAACTATCCGGCGGCGCTCCTGGGAAGGCAGGGTGTGGACGCGGCGACTGCCATGGGGTCGAACGAGGGCTTGGTCTACGTGTCCATCACCAACTTCGGGCTGGGGTCGCCGCGGGCAGCCTGGAAGGGCGGTTCGCTGACGCAGAGCGCGGCGTCCGGCCTTGCTCACCGCATGGGCGACCCGGGGAAGGCCCCGCTCGCGCCTCCCTACGAGGCGGGGGACTACTGGGTCGGTACGCACGGCGCCATTGCCGCATTGCTCGGTGTCCTTGGCCGGGAAGCGATCGGCCAGGGCCAGCACGTGTGGCTTGCCGGCGTGGAGGTGCTGGGGACGGTGATGAAGGGCGCGCCGCTGGGGGAGTTCGCTTATCTGGGCACGAACCGCAACCGTACGGGCGTCCATGCCGACCCCTTCTACCCATGGCAGATCGCCCCTTGCCGGGACGGCTACTTCCAGATCATCACCATGGTCGACAGCCAGTGGGAGATGTTCTTGGACATGGTGGGCAGACCGGAGCTCAAGACGGACGAGCGGCTGCAAAACCGCTGGCTGGCGCCCCGCTGGGCGGAGGAGCTCGACGCCTATTGGCATCCCTGGCTCCAAGAGCGCGACAAGGCCGCCCTGACCAAGCTCTTTCGGGAGCAGGGTCTGTCGTTCCATCCCATCAACACCATCGATGAAGTGGCGGAGTCCGAGCAGCTTGCATGCCGCGACTTTTGGGAGAAGACCTCCCACGCGAAGGCGGGCACGTTTGTCAGTCCGGGGGCGCCGTACCGCCTCTCGGGCAGCCCTTGGGCGATTCGGCGCCCGGCGCCTCTTCTGGGCGAGCACGACGACGAGGTGCGTGAGGAGGCCGCGCAAGCGACTCACTTGCCGAGCGCCGGCAATCAGGCGAAGGACGGAGGCTCCGCGCCGTTGACGGGGCTGCGGGTGCTCGACCACGGCCACGTGTGGGCGGGCCCGGTGCTGGGCATGATGCTCGGCGACATGGGGGCGGAGGTCATCAAGGTGCAGGCTCCCGCGCGGCGGTCGGGGATCGCTATGAGCGGGCACGGGACGTACGAGGATGCGCTCAGGGCGGAGATGGCGCTCCCCGACGACCATCCCATCGCCTACCACAGCTACGACCGAGGGAAGCTGAGCATTACCCTCGATCTCACCAGCCCTGAAGGCAAGGCCCTGTACAAGGACTTGGCGGCAGTCAGCGACGTCGTGATCGAGAATTTTTCACCGGGAGTCCTCGACCGCCTGGGCTTGGGCTATGACGAGTTGCGGAAGGTCAATCCGGGCATCATCGTGACGTCGTTGTCGGCGGCGGGGGCGACCCCCGGCCCTTGGCGCGATAGCAAGACGTACGGGCCGTCCGTCTCCGCGCTGTACGGGATCAAGAGCTTCCTCGGCTACGTGGACGATCCCCACCCTCGGGAGGACACCGCTGACGTGGACCCGGCCTCGGCCAGCCATGCACTCGTGGCCGTGCTCGCGGCGCTGCGCTACCGGGACCGCACCGGCGCGGGGCAGCACGTCGACGTGGCGCAGGGCGAGGCGGCACTCCAGCGCGCCGCCGAGCCGCTCATGGACTATTTCTTCAACGGCGCCGTGCCGGTGCCGCATGGCAACCGGTATGCAGGTGTGGCTCCGCACGGCATCTACCGCTGCCGCGACTCGGAGGACGAGGAGGAGCGCGAGCGGGACCGGTGGGTCGCCATCGAGGCGTGGAGCGACGAGGAGTGGGCCGCGCTGCGCGACCTCGCTCGCCCGGACTGCCCAGATATCGCGGAGGCGCGGTTCGGCACGCTCGAAAACCGCCTTGCGAACGAGGGCGACCTGGATGTGGTAATCGAGCGTTGGACGCTTGGACAGGCCGCCGAGGACGTAGCCGAGCGGCTGCAAGCCGTCGGCGTGGCGTCCTATCCCGTGCAGGGGCTGATGGACCTCGTGAACGATGCGAACTACGACGCTGTGCGGTCGGAGCTTGCCGTCGCCGACGAACGGGTCGCGCCGGACCAGATATACCTGGGCATTCCGTGGAAGCTTCAGAAGACACCGGGCGCTGTCCGGGGGCCCGGACCTGCCACCGGTCAACATAACGACGTGGTGTTTGGGGATGTGTTGGGCATGATGCCGGAGGCGGTCGCCGAGCTCGCCGGGGCCGGCGTGATCGGCGGGGTGACGTGATGGCAGCGAGCGTGGCCTACGACACGATTCTGTATGAAGTCGACGGCCCAGTCGCCTTCATCACTCTGAACCGCCCAGAGGTCAGGAACGCGCAGAACGAGGTGATGAAGGACGAGCTGGACACGGCATTCCGCGCCGCGGAGGCCGACGACGCGGTCAGGGTCGTGGTGCTGCGGGGCGCGGGGGCGTGCTTCTCGGCGGGCCACGATCTGAAGCAGCTGCCACGCGATCCGGAAGCGTTCAACGCTCCGGAGGGGCGGCCATGGTTCGAAGGCGACGAGCAGGCATTCCGCGACTTCACCATGAAGGTGCTCGGCTATTTCTTCACGATCCACTACCTGCCCAAACCCACGGTGGCGCAGGTGCACGGGCCGTGCCCGGCGGGGGCTTGGGTGCTCGCTTCGATGTGCGACCTCATCGTGGCGTCGGAGGATGCCAGTTTCTACGACCCCGTACTTAGAATGGCGACGGCGGGTGTGGAGGTCCTTGTCGAGCCCTGGGACTTGGGGGTACGGAAGGCCAAGGAGCTCATGTGGACCGGCGAGGCGATCGAGGCCGCGGAGGCGTTTCGGATGGGGATGGTGAACAAGGTCGTGCCGAGGGAGGAGCTCGACCAAGCGGCAGGTGAGCTTGCCCGGAAGGTCGCCCTGACCCCACCCGGCGCGGTGCGGGCGACGAAGCGGTCCATCAACCGGATGCTCGACCTTATGGGCTGGCGCGTGTCGCACGAGCAGCATACGGAGGTCTGGATCGCCGCAATGCGGAGCGACGAACACAAGGAGGCCCACGAAGCCCGCTCCCGGCTGGGTCTTCGAGACTTCCTCCGGCAGAGGGATTCCCGTTATGCGTGACCCAAGGGGTGCGCGTCGAGGCGGCGGTGCGTAACTACCTGATACGCCGGGTGCTGCTGTTGGTGCCGACGGTGTTGGTCGTCTGCATCATCGTGTTCTCGCTCATCGAGTTCATTCCGGGGGACGTCGTCCTCGCCCGCCTCACCCAGATAGGCAACGCGACGCCGGAAACAATCGACGCCCTGCGGGCCGACCTCGGGATCGACCGGCCGTTCCTCGTCCGTCTGGGTGAATGGATCGGCGACCTCTTCCAGGGCGACCTGGGCCGCTCGCTCTGGACACTCGAACCGGCCACGAAACAGCTTTGGTCCGCCATCCCGGTGAGCCTTGAACTGGTGCTCGGCGGGATGCTCATCGGCGTGCTCGCGGGCGTTCCGCTCGGCGTCATCTCGGCGATGAAGCAGGACAAGCCGGTCGATACCGGCGCGCGGTTCCTTTCGGTGATCGGGCTCGCGGTCCCCGACTTCTGGATCGCCACCATGGTGATCCTCTACGCATCGCTCTGGTTCAACTACTCCTCCCCCGTCGGCTACACGCCGTTTGTCGACGACCCGTTGCGAAACCTCGAGCAGTTCTCCATACCCATGGCGATCCTCGGCATACGGCTGGTGGCGGCGACCGCCCGAATGACGCGGTCGACGCTGCTGGAAGTGATGCGAGAGGACTACGTCCGGACCGCCCGGTCGAAGGGCCTGAGCGAGCGCGTCGTGCTCTACCGGCACGCCCTGCGGAACGCGGTCCTCCCGGTGATCACCCTCGTCGGCACGAATCTGGGGTTCCTCTTGGGCGGGGCCGTCGTACTGGAGAGCATCTACTCGCTGCCGGGCCTCGGCAATCTGGTCTTCACCTCCATCCTCCGGCGCGACTACATTCAACTCCAGGCGGCGGTGTTGTTCCTCGCGCTTGCCCTTGTCGTCATGAACTTGATTGTCGATCTCTGCTACTCCTGGCTTGACCCGCGGGTCCGATACGAATGACTTCCTTGAGCGGCATGCGCAACGGCGCGACGTGGCGGGAGAGGGCCGTGCGGTGGACGTTCGCGTTCGGCCGGTTTGCGCGACGGCATCCCATCGGCACGCTTTCCATGCTTGTCATCCTGCTCATGGCCTTCGCGGCGGTGTTCGCCGACCTGGTCTCGACGCACGATGCCTTCGACATCAGCAGGGACACGCTGGAGGGGCCAAGCTGGTCGCACTTCTTCGGAACGGACGGTATCGGACGCGATACGTTCAGCCGGATCATCCACGGGTCGCGCATCTCGCTGCAGGTGGGGATTCTGTCGGTCCTGATCTCGACGGGCGCGGGCGCGGTTATCGGTCTCGTCAGCGGCTACGTGGGCGGGGTCTTCGACCTCGTGGCGCAGCGCATCGTCGACGGCGTCCAGGCGCTCCCCGGTCTCGTGTTGGCGTTAGCGATGGTGGCAGCGTTGGAGCCGAGCTCGACCAATACCGTCATCGCCATCTCCATCGTGGCGACGCCGGCGAATTCGCGGGTCGTCCGAAGCGCCGTGCTCGCGGCGAGGGAGAACACGTACATCGAAGCGGCGCGGGCGATAGGCTGCAGCGGACCGAGAATCGTGCTGCGTCACATCCTTCCGAACATCGTGGCGCCCATCATCATCTTGGCGTCCCTGGGGTTCGGCTACGCGATCCTCGTAGAAGCCTCCCTGAGCTTCCTGGGGCTCGGGACTCCGCCGCCGACTCCGACCTGGGGGGGTATGCTGAAGCTGTCGCAGACGTTCTTGGAACAGGCGCCGTACCTGGCCTTCTTCCCCGGCCTCGCGATCACAATCGCGGTGCTGGCTTTCAACCTGGCCGGCGACACGATCCGCGACGTACTCGACCCCCGGCTGCGCGGAGCCTAGGGAGCATCAGGCCCGCAGCAGCGGGCGAAGCTCCCGGACGTCTGGGAGTTCATCGAGCACCCACAGCGCCTCGATCAACTGGTTGGCCCGGTCGTTCCCAAGGACGGACTCGAGGAGGTCTTGGGCCTTCGCGGTGACCTCTTCCTGGGGCATGGGGTTGTCTGACGTACCGCGGACGGCGTAGGTACGGTGGCTCAGCGTGGCGCCGCCGGCGGTCTCGACCTCGACGATTCCCTGACGCCGGGGCCGCGCCTCGGTGAGCTCCGCGCTGGGCGCAAGCTCGATGCGGTCGCGCACGGCGGCGACGCGAGGGTCGGTCATGCGGGCGGTGTCATGGGAGTTGGCGAAGGTGACGGTGCCGTCGACGAGGAGCAGGGCGAGCATGTGCTGGAGGTTGATGTCGGGCATGCTCCGGTTGTCGACGATGTGGGCGAGGTCGTCGGGGAGCCGGGCCACGATGCGCTTGACGTCCTTTGCCGCGATGCCGTGCTCCGCCATCAGGGCCTCCAAGGCGTCCAAGGCGGCTTGGATGGGGGAGCCTACGGGCCATTTTTTGATGTTGGCGCGCATGATTTCGAAATCGTGGCCGAGGTTGTCGATCATGGCGCGGCGATTGGCGGAGGGGCTGAAGGCGTCCCAGAAGCTGGGACTGCCGTCCAGGGTGTCTTCGATACCTGTAAAGCCGACGGCGACCATGGTTGCGGCGGCGACGCCGTTGCGGGCGGGCATGCCGCCGAAATCGAATGCCTTCTCTATGTGCTCGCCGTCGCGGGCCCATGAAGTGACGCCCGACGATTGCTGCACGGTGTAGGCGAGCAGGTAGGGCGTCTGGCGTTCGGTGAGGCCGCAGAGGGGGCCGGCGGCCGCCGCGGCGCCGAAGAGGCCGCCGATGCTGTGGGTGCTGCGGTAGGCGGCGTCGAGGGTCATGGGGCCGGCGGCGATGGTGGTCCGGCAGCCGACGTCGTAGCCGACGACGACGGCTTTGAGCACGTCCAAACCAGAGCGACCGTTTGATTCGGCGGCGGCGAGTGCGGCAGGGACGATGGCGCAGCCGGGGTGGGTGAAGGACGGGGCGTGGGAGTCGTCGGTCTCGTCGGCGTGGGCGAGCATCCCATTGGCCATGGCCGCGTTGACGGCGGTGGTGATGGTGCGGCTGCCGAGGACGCAGGCCTGGCGCCTGCCGCCCTGCGCCGCCGCGTAGCGGATGGCGAGACGGCCGGGAGGGAGGCGCGACCCTGATATCATGGCCGCGACGGTGTCCAGGACGTGGTGCTTCGCCTTTGCGAGCACGTTTGGCGGGAGGTCCCGCCCTAGGGCCCCGGATATGTACGTGCTGAGCGCGCCTGTGATGGGGTTTTGGGCTGGTTTCGTCATGGTTTCACCAAGAAATGAGCGGGTTTCTCCCACACGTGCATGAATGAGTGAAGCGATGAGCGACTCGATGAAAGAACAGGCCCGTGTCTTCATCGAGGAGGCGTGGTCGAAGGGGAACCTCGCCATCGTCGACGAGATGATGGCGCCGGACTACGTCAATCACTCGCCGCTCGAATCCGACCAGCCGACGGGGCGGGAGGGCTACAAGCGGGCGATCGTGACGCTGCGGAGGGCGTTCCCCGACCTGACCTCGACGGTGGAGCAGGTGCTGGTCGACGGCGACCGCGTGGTGACCCGGTATGTGGCCAGGGGCACGCATCTGGGAGTGTTTCAGGGCGTCGCTCCGACGGGCAAACGTATCGAGGCGTGCGGGCATACGATCGACCGGTACGAGGGTGGACGCATCGTGGAGACGTGGGACTGCTTCGACCTGCTGACGGTGTACCGGCAGATCGGCGTGTTCAGCGGGCCTGGCGGCTGAGGGCGATCTCTCCCAGAGGAGGCCCTTGGGTAGCCGAGGCTTCCGGCTCCAAGGACGTTGGCGCACCCCGCTCCGCCCCCCGCCCTCTCTCAGTCTCCCCCGGCGGGGGAGAGGGAAGACCACCCCGCTCCAGCCGCCTTCCAGGTGAAGAGCGCCCCGCGCCACTCTTTCGGCTTGCCGACGGGTTACGCAAGGGTCTCCTACGGGAGAGGGGTCAGACGCCGGGGTCTTCGATGAAGGCAAGGATCTCCTCGGCGAGAAGCTCGGCGTCGACGTAGGTGGTGTAGTAGGAGCCGCCGGAGAGCTCCCGGATGCGTCTGCGCCGCAGTAGGGCGTCGGCCAGCGCGTTGTTCCTGGCCAGGGGGTCGCCTTCGCCGGCCAGGAGGAGCGTTGGGGCCTCGACCAACGGAAGCCGGGCGCGGGGGTCGTAGGCGAAGACGGCGCGGTAGACCTCGCGGTTGCTTTCGCCCGCAGTCAGCCTCGAGAGGACCTCGTCCTGGATGATGGCCAGCGCCGCGGCGTCGAAGGGGCGGGGGAAGGCCCGCGCGCCCAGGCGGGCGATCCTATCCCAGAGTTGCGTGATGTGACTGCCGTCCAATTCGAAGGTCATCGGGGCGTAGAGAATGGGGTCGCGCTCGGCAAGCTCGTCGAAGGAGATGTCGAAGATGGGGACGCCG
>DAOUKZ010000166.1:0-1946 GCA_034420775.1 Dehalococcoidia bacterium | reverse complement strand
GGATAGCCGGTCAGCCAGGCAATGCCGGAAGCCGCGTCGATGGCCGGTCCGGCTGCGCTCCACGACGCCGCCGGCCCGGTCGAGCCGTAGCCGGACACGGTGGCGTAGATGATGTCCGGCCGCACTCTGGTGAGGGTGTCGTAGTCGAGGCCGAGGTTGTTCATCACGCGAGTCGAGAAGTTGCTCACGATGACGTCGCTCACCGACGCCATTTCGAGGAGGAGCCGCCGCCCCTCGTCCGACGAAAGGTCGATGGCAACGCTTCGCTTGCCCCGGTTGACCTCGTTGAACCAGAGCACGCGGTTGTAGGACTCGTCCGGGGCGCCCGGCTTGGCGGGGGGCGTGATGCGGCGTCCTTCACGCAGCTCCGAGATCCAGGGGCGCTCGACCTTGATGACCTCGGCGCCCAGACTGGCCAGCGCCAGCGTACCGAACGGCCCGGCGACGTTGTTCGTGAGGTCGAGAATGCGCAACTGGCTCAGCGGCTGTGCGGATTGGATCGATCGCTCCGGTTGGGGGGCGGCCTCGGCTGGAGTCGAAGGAGTGACCGACTCCTGAGACTCGCCCAGGAGTTGTTCCAAGACCTGTTGGTTGTGCTCGCCGAGGGACGGGGCCGGTCCGACCTGCCAGGTGAGGTCCTTGCATCGGACCGGCGCACCAAGGGCCGGAACGTCACCAAGGTCGGGATGCGGACACGCTCGGAAGAACTCCCTGGCGGCGTGTTGAGGGTTCTCCAAGACCTCTTGGAGGGTGAGCACCGGCGCGACGGCGATGTTGAGCTCCTGCGCCTGGCTTGTAACTTCATCACGGGTACGCGATATCGTCCAAGCCTCGATTGCGGCGTCGATCTTGTCGGCGTGCGGGCCGGGCTCATACCACAGGTCCGGCGATCCCAGCTCCGGCCGGTCGACGAGGAGTCCGATCATGTCCTGGTTGTGCCCGGTGCCGAACCACTGGTAGCCGTCGCTGCATCTGAGGATATTTCCAGAGTAGGCCTTGCGGACGATTGACTGGGCCACGCGGGCCCCGACGCGCGTCTGGGTCTGGCCGAAGTGGTGGACCCAAGCAGGCCCCCCGCTGAGGAACATCCCGACCGCCTCTTGAACCGAGACGTCGATGTGGCGGCCCGTGCCGGTTGCCTGCCGGAGGCAGAGGGCGGCCGTTGTGGCCACAACCGCCTGCAGCCCGCCGGCGTGGGAGGCGAGGTAGGCGCCCGGCTTGATGGGTTCCCGGTCGGGGTCGCCGGTGATGTAGAGCGCCCCTCCGGCGGCCAGCAGCCCGAGCTCGGTGGCCTTGTAGTCGCGCATGGGGCCGCTCTGCCCGAACGGCGTGACCGACGTGAGAATGACGTCGGGCCGGGCGCGGCGCAGGGACGAATACCCTAGGCCCATGTCATCGAGTTCGCCGGGGGCTAGGTCTTCGATCACCACGTCGGCGAGGGCGGCAAGCGCCAACACCGACCGCCTGCCCGCGGTCGAGCCCAGGTCGAGGGCGATGCTCTGCTTGGCGCCGTTCAGGTGCCAGAAATAGGCGCTCCGGTCCGGTGCCGGCCGGCCCTGAAGAAAGGGCCAAAGGCCGCGCGTTTCGCTGGGGCGCCGCGGGTCCTCGATCTTGATGACGTCGGCGCCATAGCCGCAGAGCAGACGCGCGCAGAACTCGCCGGCGATTCCGCGACTGAGATCGAGCACACGGACGCCGTGCATCGTGCTAGGGGGCGAGGTAGGCGCGGATGACCTCGGCCTTGCCCGCCGCCCAATCGGCCTGCCCGAATGCGTGATTGATGTCCGCGAGGTCGAAGGTGTGGGAGGCGAGGCGCTCGAAGGGGTAGCGCTCGCGGTTCTTGACGAGGAAATCGAGCACCTTGGGAATCATGGAGGGGTGGGAGCCCGCGGAGCCGATGATGCGCTTGTTTTGCAGGATGGTCGAAGGGTCGAAGGGGACGGTGC
>DAOUKZ010000165.1:0-21266 GCA_034420775.1 Dehalococcoidia bacterium | reverse complement strand
CCTCGTCAGGCGCATCGCCAAGAGCGCCGAGGCGATCAGCGTCAACGACATCTCGACGGCACGAAACTACGCGCTGGCTTCTTAGCACCGCCCGACACGCTCCGGCGTAGAGGCGCTTTCCTAGTGGACCTTTCAGGCAAAGTCGCGCTCGTCACCGGAAGCAGCCGAGGCATCGGCCGCGCCGCAGCCCTCCGCCTCGCCGCCGCAGGCGCCGCCGTGGCCCTCAACGCCACGAAGGACGCCTCAGAGACCCAGACCGCCATTGAGTCCGCGGGCGGCGTCTGCTCCGTCCACATCGCCGACGTCGCCGACCCGGAAGAGGCGACGGCGATGGTGCAAGCGGTTATCGAGCGGCACGGCGGCCTCGACTTCCTCATCAACAACGCCGGTGTCACCCGCGACACGCTCGCGCTCCGTATGTCCGACGACGATTGGCGGCGCGTAATCGACGTCAACCTGACCGGGACCTTCAACTGCACCCGCGCGGCGCTCAAACACATGGTCCGGCGGCGCGCGGGGCGCATCATCAACATCGGCAGCGTTGTCGGGTACCGGGGGAACCCCGGGCAGGCAAACTACACCGCATCCAAGTCCGGCCTCATCGGCATGACGCGCAGCATCGCGCTCGAGGTCGGCTCGCGGGGCGTGACCGCAAACGTCATCACCCCCGGGTACATCGAGACGGATATGACCCTTGAGGTCGCCGAGACCAGCCTGAACGCCGTCCGTGAGATGATTCCTGCCGGCCGGCTGGGCACGCCCGAGGATGTTGCCGAGGCGGTGCTGTTCCTCTGCAGCGACGAGGCCGCCTACATCACCGGCCAGACGCTCCCCGTGGACGGTGGCCTGGCGCTGGTCTAAGGTGGGGCGGCACTAAGGAGAGTATGCCGGACGCGCGAAGAAAGGCCCGTATCCTCGCGTTGCAGGTCCTCTATGAGGTCGACTGCTCCTCCCATCCGTGGGAGTCAACCTTGGAGCGCGCCCTCGACGACGCGCCGCTAAAAAAGGAAGGGGAAGCCTTGGCCCGCACCCTCGTCGCCTGCGTCATGGAGCACCGGGAGGCGGCGGACGAACAGATAGCCAAGTATGCGCCGCAGTATCCCGTGAGCCAGCTCTCAGCGGTCGACCGGAACATCCTGCGTATTGCGGTCTGCGAGATTTCGTTCAATAATACGCCGCCGAAGGTAGCGATAAACGAGGCCGTCGAGATCGCCAAGTCCTTCGGAAGCGACAACCTGCATCGGTTCGTCAACGGAGTGCTTGGATCGGTGATGGCGGCGGCGAACCCCTAACCACATCTACCGGAGGCTGTGTTGTCTACCGTTTTCGAGCGCGTTACCAAAGTCACCGTCGAGCAACTCGGCGTGGAAGAAGACCAGGTCGCCCCCAATGCGTCGTTCGTGGAGGACCTGAACGCCGACTCGCTGGACCTCGTCGAGCTGATCATGGCCCTTGAGGAAGAGTTCAGCGAGGGCGACGACAAGCTCGAGATCTCCGATGAAGACGCCGAGAAGATCGTCACCGTTCAGGACGCGGTGGACTTCATCGCCGACCACACCGGCGCCGAGTAGCGCGCCGCGCGCCTAGCCGAGTTCGCGCTTCGCCCGCTGCCAGAGCGCCTCTTGCTCGGCGAGAGGCAGGTCGCTCAGGCTCACCCCAGCCTCGGCGGCGGCCCGTTCCATGTGCCGGAAGCGCTTCTGGAAGCGCTCGTTAGCCCGGCGCATCGCCGTCTCAGCGTCCACGTCGACCCACCGGGCCACGTTCACCAGCGACGCGAGGATGTCGCCGAGCTCATGCTCGCGCTCCTTCGCTGAGGCCGCCTCCTTGAATTCGTCGATCTCCTCGCGGAGCTTGTCGAGCACGCCCTCGATCGCTTCCCATTCGAACCCCATCTTGCCCGCGCGGCGCTGCAGCTCCTGGCTCTGCGCTAGCGCTGAGAGCGAGTTCGGCGCGCCGTCGAGGACCGACTCGGCAGCCGCGCCGCGCTCCTGCTCTTTTAAGGCCTGCCAGTTCGCCGCCACCTCATCGGCGTCCGAGGCGTGGGCTTCGCCGAAGACGTGGGGATGGCGGCGCAGGAGTTTGGCGTTGATCGATCGGAGCACGTCGGCGATGGTGAAGGTCCCCTCGTCCGCGCCGATCTGGGCGTGGAGCCCCACCTGGAGCAAGACGTCGCCGAGCTCCTCGGCCAGGTGGCTGCGGTCGCCTTCGTCGATGGCGTCGACGGCCTCGTGGCACTCCTCGATGATGTAGCGCCGGAGCGTTTCGTGGGACTGGGCCCTGTCCCAAGGGCAGCCGTCGGGGCCGCGCAGCTTGGCGACGATGGCGAGAAAGGTGTCGAAGCTGTCGAGGTCTTCGAATTCGCTCATAACGGAGCGTCCCAGAGGTGCGGGACGCCCAATTATGGGCGGCGTGGCCGTTGCCTGACAACCAGAGCGCCCGCGGCCGCCTTGACACCCGGACACCGGCCCGCGAATGATGCACTGATGGAGACCCTGCTCGCCCTGGCGCGCCGCCGCTTCCCGCTGATCGCGGTCATCGTCATCGCCGTCGCCATGCCGCTCTTCCTGATCGCGGCCAACGTGCGCATCGTGACCGAGAGCGGTTGGTTCTACAGCTACGCGTTCGATCGCTACGAGGTGTCGGAGCGCACCGGCATCGAGCCGGAAGAGCTCGAACACGTCGCCCGCGAGTTCAAGGCGTACTTCCGGAGCGGCGAGGAGCGTATCCAGGTGCGGGCGACGGTCTACGGCGAGGAGCGCGACCTGTTCAGCGAACGGGAAATCTTGCACATGATCGACGTGAAGCGCCTGATGAAGGACGTGGGGCTGATCGAGCAGGTGAGCTTTTACACGATGGCCGGGCTGGCGCTGGTGTTACTTGCCCTCCTGGGGCGGCGGGCCGCGCTGCTCGCCGTGGGGCGCGGCCTCTTCTCCGGGGCCGTGCTGTGCTTCGTCATCCTCATTGCGCTGGGGATCGGGTTCGCCGCCGGCTTCGACGCGCTCTTCACCCAGTTCCACCTGATCAGCTTCGCCAACGACCTCTGGCTGCTCGATCCCAGGCGAGACTTCTTGGTGATGATCTTCCCTGAGGCCTTCTTCCGCGACGCAACGCTCGCCATCGCGGGACTGACGTTGGGGCAGGCGGCGCTGACGGGGGCCGTGGTCTACGTGCTACGGCGACGGGCGGCGCGCGGCTAGTTGAAGGCGCAGGCGCCGGGCTCCGGGGCGCCGCAGCGGCCGCAGCCGGCGTCGTCCATGGGCATGGCGCTGCCGCCGCTGGTGACGGTGGCGAAGAGAGAGAGGGCGCGCTTGGCGCCGGGGTGCCCTTCGGGGCACGCCCGCGCGGCGTCGGCCTCGCTCATCGAGGTACGGAGCTCGAAGCCGCTCCGGCACGTCTCGCAGTAGTACTCATACACAGGCATGGGAACCGCCTCCGGCCCCTATTCTAGCTCAACCGCGCCGCTGGGGTAGCGTTCCTCGGCCAGCCTCGCTTCGACCATCCTGCGCATACCGTCGCGCCAGTCAACCTTCGTCTCGCCGATGAGCTCGTGCATGCGAGTGGTGTCGCAGAAGTTGCTGCCGGCGTGCCACGCGACGCGCTCGAACTCGGCCTTCACGCCGATGAGCCCGGCCATGTACTCGCACCATTCCTCAGCGGCGACGGGCTGGCTGCCGCACCAGTTCACCACCACGGGTGGAACGCTGGCTATTTCGAGCAGCTTGACGGCCTGCCATACATAATCGTCCTCGTGGAGCGGGCTGTACAGGTTCGGGGCGTCGGCGGAAAGGGGAATCGGCTTCCCCGCCCGCAGGAGGGCGAGATGCATCGCGGGCAAGCCGCCCGCGTCGCCGTAGGCCGCGTTCAACCTCGCGATGCTGGCGGGGACGCCGAACTGTTGCGAGAGGAACTTGACCACGGCCTCGCCCGCCAGCTTCGATGGGCCGTAGGTCGGCGAGACGGGAAGTCCTTCCCCCAGAGGATCGTCCTCGGCGCGGGGGAGGCGGCCCCGGGGCTTGTAGACGGAGCATGTCGAGCAATACAGGAATGACTTCGTCTTGCGGGTGTGGTACATGAGCTTGCCGGTGGCCACGGCGTTGACCTGGATGGCGTACTCGAAGTCGGCCTTGCCCGCCTCCTGGTAGACGGCGAAGTGGAGCACACGGTCGTAGTCGTCGTCGATCAGGGTACCGAGGTCGCCGGAGACGAAGTCGCCAGCAATGCAGTGCATGCCGTGGCGTTCCAACCGTTCGCGGCTGCCCGGCTTGCCGAACCGGGCCAGCGCGTGGACGTCGTTCTTCTTCGCCAACTCCACCGCGATTGCGTAGGCGACCTGACCCGTCGGCCCGGTAATCAGGATCTTCTCGCCTTCGATCATTCCGCCTGCTCCCTTCAAGCTCTTGGCTCCGCCCCTCGCGAGTGGGCCCGGAGAGGCCAACGGGAGTCTACCGCCGCGGGGTGCGCTGTCAACCGGCCCGGCGTCAGGCGGCGATAAGCAGAATCGCCGCCGACGCCGCGAGCCAGAAGACGAAGTTCAGCAACAGCGGACGGTCCTTCAAGAAGATCTCCTCCGGGCTCCCCCCCATGTTGCGCGTGTGGACGAGGAAGAGGTAGCGCAACACGCCATAAAGGACGAAGGGGATGGTGAGCATCATCGAGTTGTCGTCGGGGAGGTTGCCGGCGGTGAAGGTGTAGAGCGTGTACGCGAGCACCGTCGCCGGCGCGACCACCGAGAGAAGGTGGTCTAGCAAGCCCACCGAGTAGTGCTCGAGGGCGGGCCGGTGGCTCGATCCGTCCTCGCCGAGCGTCGCGAGCTCGCCCCGGCGCTTGCCCAGCGCGATGAGCAGCGCGCCGAGGCTCGTCATCACGTAGAGCCAGGGCGAGATGGGGGCGTCGATGATCTGCGCCCCGGCGGCGGCGCGGATGACGAAGCCCGCCGCGATGGCGAAGATGTCCAGAATGACCTCGTCCTTGAGGCGGATGTTATAGGCCGCCGTGATGCCCAGGTACAGCGCCAGCAACGCCCCGAAGCCGAGGTCGACGATGAAGGCCGCCGCCAGCCCGCCCGCCGCGAGGACGACGGCGGCGGGGAGAGCGAAGCCCTGGGCAAGCCGTCCCGACGCCAGCGGCCGGTCCCGCTTCGTCGGGTGAAGGCGGTCGGCGGCGAGGTCGCGGTAGTCGTTGAAGACGTAGGTCGCGCCGGCGACGACGGAGAAGAGGGCGAAGCCTATGGTGGCCTCGCCGAAGAGCCGCAGGTGGTCGGCCACGCCCTCCGCGCCGCCCTCGCCCAGCGTGAAGAAGAAGGCCAGATAGACCAGCGAGTTCTTGGCGAGCTGCTGGGGGCGCATGGCCTGCACCAGCAGCCGAAGCTGGGAGAGCCAACCGCTGGGAGGGGTAGCCCCGGAATGTGTAGGATGGGCGTCGGACGAGGACATGCGAGCAACCGGCGGGGCATCATGGTAACAGAAGCGGTGAGCGTCGGCGGCGGAGCGGACCGGTGACCCCGCGCCGGCCGAAACCGCGCCTCGACGTGCTGCTCGTCGAGCGGGGCCTCGCCGAGAGCCGCGCCCAGGCCCGGGGACTGATCATGGCGGGACGGGTGCGCGTCGGCGGCGAGCGGGTGGACAAGGCGGGAACGCTCGTCGCGCCCGACGTCGAAATCGACCTCGACCAACCGCCCCGGTTCGTGAGCCGCGGAGGGTTCAAGCTCGAAGGGGCGCTCGACCACTTCAAGATCGATCCCGCGGGCCGCGTCTGCCTCGATGTGGGCGCCTCGACGGGCGGATTCACCGACTGCCTGCTCCAGCGCGGCGCCGCGAAGGTCTACGCCGTCGACGTGGGGCGGGGGCAGCTCCACGACCGTATCGCGCGGGACGAACGGGTGACGGCCTTTGATCGCACCAACGCCCACCACCCGTTCGACCTGCCCGGCCCCGTCGACCTCGCCACGGTCGACGTCTCGTTTATCTCTCTCACCCAGGTGCTGCCCAACGTCCTGCCGCACCTTGCACCCGGAGGCCGCGCGCTCTGCCTGGTGAAACCGCAATTCGAGACGGGACGCGATCAGGTCGGACGCGGCGGCATCGTCCGCGACCCCGCGGCGAGAGCCGCGGCGCTGGCCAAGGTCGGCCTCTGGGCCATCGAACGGGGCATCCGTGTCCGCGGCTTGGCCACGTCGGTTCTCGCTGGCGCGTCGGGCAACGTGGAGTATTTCGCCCTATTGGAGCCGTAGCGCTCCAGTCCGTCGCGATGCCGATGGTATCCTTAGTCCTAACCTGTTCGAGGTCCTGACGTGTACCGAGCCCCCCGCGGCGCCAAAGACATCCTCCCCGACGAGCAGCCCTGGTGGGAGCACGTCGACCGCACCGCCGCCGACCTGCTCGCGCTCTACGGCTTCCGGCGCATCGATACCCCCATCTTCGAGGAGGCCGACCTCTTCGTTCGCTCCGTCGGCGAAGCGACCGACGTGGCGGAGAAGGAGACCTACACCTTCGAGGACCGGGGCGGCGACCTGCTTTCGCTGCGTCCCGAAGGCACCGCTGGCGTGGCCCGCGCCTACGTCGAGCACGGGATGCACGTGCTGCCCCAGCCGGTGCGCGTCTACTCGACGCGCGTTCCCATGTTCCGCTACGACCGCCCCCAGGCCGGCCGGCAGCGACAGTTCCACCAGCTCAACGTCGAGGTGCTGGGCTCGGCCGACCCCGAAGCGGACGTGGAGATCATCGAGATCGCGTGGCGCTTCTTCGCCAATCTGGGGCTGCGCGGCCTCACGCTGTTCGTGAACAGCATGGGCGACGCCGCATCCCGGCCCCGCTATGTCGAGGCGCTGCGCGGCTACTATGAGCCGCTGCTGCCTCGGATGGGCGCGGACGCGCGGCGGCGCTTCGAGGTGAACCCGCTGCGGCTGCTCGACGGCAAAGACGAGGTCTCGGTGCGGCTGGCCGCGGAGGCCCCGCGCTCGACGGACTTCCTGGAGGAAGCCGCTGCGGCCCACTGGACCGCCGTGCTCGACGGTCTGGAGGTGCTTGGCATCCCCTACGCCCTCGACCACACGCTGGTGCGCGGCCTCGACTACTACACGCATACCGTCTTCGAGATCGCGCCCCCGGAGGAGGGGCAGCAAAGCGCCCTGGGCGGCGGCGGGCGCTACGACGGGCTCATCGAGCAGATCGGCGGGAGGCCGACCCCAGGAGTCGGCTTCGCGTCAGGCATCGAGCGCATCATCATCAACCTCAAGCGGCAGGGCGTGGAGGCCCCCGGGACGGCACGCGTCCATGCCCTGGTCGCCTACCTGGGCGAAGACGCCCGGCGCGGCGCGCTCACGCTGACGTCCGCCCTCCGCGCCGCCTCCGTCTCGGCGGTCATGGCCCCCAGCGGCCGGAGTCTGAAGGCCCAACTCCGCTACGCCGGGGCCGTCGGCGCAGAGCACGCGCTCATCCTCGGCGGCGACGAAGTCCGCGACGGCACCGTCACGGTGAAGCGCCTCTCCGACGGCGAGCAGCACACGCTTCCCACCGCCGAAGCCATCGCCCGCCTCGGCAGTTGACGGGGACGCGTCAAAGGCGGTTGCTATAATCGAGGCATAGCCGCTGCCTTTCCTGTTGAACGGGCCGCGGGGCACCGAAGGATGATCGATCATCTCAGCGAACGGCTTGGCGGGCTCGACGAGCGCTATGAAGCGCTGACGCAGCGCATGGCGGATCCCGAGGTTGCTGCCGACTACGAGAAACTCCAGGGGTTGGCCAAGGAACGGGCCTCGCTGGAGCGCGTCGTCGAGTTGTACCGCGGCTACAAGCAGGCCGCGCAGGAGTTGGTGGAGGCGAAGGCGCTTGCGGGCAGCGACGGGGACGAGGAAATGGCAGCCCTCGCGCGCGAGGAGCAGGCCGCCCTGGAAGGACGTATCGAGCGCCTCGTTGATGACATCCAGTTGGCCCTGCTGCCCAAAGACCCAAATGACGAAAAGTCGGTCATCGTCGAGATCCGCGCCGGGGCCGGCGGCGATGAGGCCGGACTTTTCGCCGCCGATCTCTTCCGCATGTACACGCGCTACGCCGACCGTCGCCGCTGGCGGGTCGACGTTATTGACAAGAATGAGTCCGGCATCGGCAGCCTGAAGGAGATCACTTTCGAGGTGCACGGCGGCGGGGCCTACAGCCGCCTGAAGCACGAGAGCGGCGTCCACCGCGTCCAGCGGGTGCCGACGACGGAGTCGAGCGGGCGCATCCACACCTCGACGGCCACGGTCGCGGTGCTCCCCGAGGTGGACGAGGTGGAGGTCGAGATCAACCAGGACGAGCTCCGCATCGACATCTTCCACTCCGGCGGGCACGGCGGACAGAACGTCCAGAAGGTCGCCACGGCGGTGCGGATCGTGCATTTGCCGACGGGCGTCACCGCCGTCTGCCAGGACGAGCGCTCGCAGCTCAAGAATAAGACGAAGGCGATGGCGGTGATCCGCGCGCGGCTGTACGACGCGGAACGCCGGCGGCAGGAAGCGGAGATCACCGAAGCTCGCCGGGCGCAGGTGGGTACCGCCGACCGGTCGGAGAAGATCCGCACCTATAACTTTCCCCAGAACCGCATCACCGACCATCGCCTCGAGATGAGCACCCATAACCTGCCCCAGTTCATGGACGGTGACCTCGACGACATGGTCGACGCGCTCGTGGCGCACGACCGGGCGCGGCAGCTCGAAGCGGCGGCAGTGGCGTGACCCTCGGAGAGGCACTCACCGACGCGCGCACGCGGCTCCGAGCGGCGGGCGTGGACGAGGCGCCGCTCGAGGCCGAAGTACTCGTGATGGCAGCGGCGGAGATGTCGCGGGCAACCCTGTACGCTTCACTGCAGGAAGCGCCGCCAGCCGGATTCGCGCGCCGGTTGGAGTCGATGCTGGCCCGTCGCGGCCAACGTGAGCCGTTGGCGTACATTCTGGGCCGCCGCGAGTTCTACGGGCTGGAGTTCGAGGTCAACCCCGCCGTGCTCATTCCCCGTCAGGAGACTGAGGCGCTGGTCGACCTCGTCGTCGGCCTCGCCAAAGAGCACTTCGGCGGCGAGGCGGTGATCGTCGACGTGGGGACGGGGAGCGGCGCGGTCGCGGTGAGTGCGGCCTTGGCGCTGCCCAAGTCCCGGGTCATCGCCACCGACGTCTCACCCGAGGCCCTCGCGGTCGCCGCGTCGAACGCAGCGCGGCTCGGCGCCGAGGAACGCATCGAGTTTCGGCGCGGCAACCTGCTCGATGCCGCGCCACTGACGCCGGAAGAGGCACGAAACACGATCGTTGCAGCCAACCTTCCCTATGTGACTGATGTGGAGATGGAAGGTCTTGCCCCTGAGGTTCGGTGCGAGCCTAAGCTCGCGCTGTCCGGCGGCGCGGACGGCCTCGACCTCGCCCGCCTCCTACTGGCGCAAGTCGGGAAGATGGCAGCTCCACCGCGCTTCGTCGCCCTCGAATTCGGGGTGGGGCAAACCGACCTTCTGCTGGGGGCCGCGCGCGGTCTCGTCGGCCTTGCCCGCGGGAGCAGCTACGCAGACCTCTCTGGCGGCGAGCGAGGGGCGCTCCTCGAGTTCGCTCCCGCTCCCCTGCCCGCCGCGCTCGCACCCGCCGGGCCTGGGGGCTAGGCCGTGGGCACGCTCTTCCTGATCGCGACGCCGATCGGGAACCTCGAAGACATCTCGTTGCGTGCCATCCGCGTGCTTGGTGAGGTCGACCTCATCGCAGCTGAGGATACGCGTCGCGCCAAGATCCTGCTGGGACGGTACGAGATCAAGACCCCGGTGATCAGCTACCACGAGCAGGGCGGCAAGGGGCGGACGGCGGCGCTCTTGGAGCGCCTGCGTGAGGCGGACGTAGCCCTGATTACCGATGCCGGCATGCCGTCGATCAGCGACCCCGGCTACGGCATCGTCGCGGCGGCGATCGCGGCGGATATACCGGTGGACGTGCTGCCTGGCGCGAGCGCCCCAAGCACCGCACTCGCGCTCTCAGGGTTACCGTCGCACCAGTTCACGTTCGCAGGCTTCCCGCCGCGCAAGGCCGGTGAGCGGAGACGGTTCCTGCAGAGCCTTAGCCGGGAACCCCGGACGCTGATCTTCTTCGAAGCGCCGCGCCGGGTGCGGGCCACGCTGCGGGACGCCGCCGAGGTCTTCGGCCCGCGCCGCATCGCCGTCTGCAGGGAGCTGACGAAGCTCCATCAGGAGGTCTTTCGCGGGACTATTGATGAGGCGGTGGGGCACTTCGAGGCGCCGCGCGGGGAGTTCACCCTGGTCATCGAGGGCGCTGCAGAAGATGCGGGGCCAAGGGATGACGTCGTTCAACCGGCCAGGCGGCTGCTGGCGTCGCTGGCCGCGGCGGGAGTTACCGGCAAGGACGCCGTCGCCCAAGCCACCGAGGCGTTCGGCCTTCCGCGCCGGACGGCCTACCGGCTCTGGGTGGAAGTGAAGGGCGCCGTCGAGGGCGAGGGTGATGCCTAACCCAAGGGCAGCCGCTTCCGCCGCCTTCCGCCACGGGACGCGGTTCGCTTCGACCCGGCCCAGAGTCCCTTGAAGTAGTCGCCGTCGAAGAAGTGGCGGTCGTCAGCGGCGTTGGCTAGGTCCATCGCCAGATTGCTGGGGAAGCCGGCCACCTCGACGTGCTTGCCGAGACTCTTCACCGTTGAGACCGCGTAGATGAAGTCGGCATCGCCGGAGACAAGGACCGCCACGTCGTACATGTTCTCCCAGGCGTAGCGCAGGAGGTCCGTCGCCAGCATGATGTCGACGCCCTTCTCGACGAGCTGGTCGCCGCGCATCTTCTGGGTGCCGAGGCGGAGGTCCATCCTGGGAACGGCGTACAGGCTCGCCAGGAACTTCTGTTGCTCCTTGTGCTGCTCGGGCCGGCGGTCCGGGTCCTGCACGATGTTGTAGTAATACGTCCGGAAGAGGGGCCGTCCACCGGCGAGTTTGTGAACGAACAGTTCGAAGTCGAGGTCGGCGCGGCCGCAGTTTTCCTCCAAGCTGTGATACAGATTGCTCCCGTCGATGAAGACGACAACCCTTGGGGCGTCGGGAGTAGAGCCGTTCTGGCTATTCATGAGTCACCTCTCATTCATGATAGCGCCTTACGCCATACCGCGCCCGCGCCGCCGGATTACGACTAGGTCGCGTCTTTCTTGACGGCCCCCACGCCCCAGAATAGGATGGAGGCTAGGGACCGGGCCGAGCAGGAGCCAACAGGGAGGCAGCGGAATGTTTCGGAGCTTTGGATGGCCGGAGATTCTCCTCATCCTCGGTGTGCTCGTGCTTGTCTTCGGCGCCTCCCGGCTGCCCCAGATGGGGCTCTCCCTTGGCAAAGGTCTTCGCGAGTTCAAGCGGGGCATCACCGGCGGCGAGCAGGCCGAGGTCGCCGAAGAAGCCAAGCCTGAGGGCGAGCCTTCCGAGCGGCCCCCGACGCAGCACTAGCCGTCCGCGCGCAGCTTCCACCCTAAGGCGGTCTTTCAGGGTCGCCTTTGTCGTTGGCCCTAGTTGTCCGTCTGGGCCGCCGCCTGGCGGCGCTTCGAGCGCACCGCGAGTTTCGAGAAGACTATCCCGACCTCGTAGAGGACGACGAACGGGGCCGCGACCATCAATTGGTTCACCGGATCGAACGTCGGCGTGATCACCGCGCCGAGGATCACGGCGATCACCAACCAGATTCGGCGCTGCCGCGCGTAGAAGTCGGGCGACACGATGCCGAACCGGGCCAAGAAGTACATCAGGAAAGGCGTCTCGAAGGCAATGCCCATCCAAAAGAGCAAGGCGACTACGGTATTGATGTAGCTTTCGAGTGTAATCAAGGGCGACGCGACATCGCCGCCGAAGGTGAGCAGGAAGTCGATGATCGGCGGGATCAAGATGAAGTAGGCGAAGGCGAGTCCGCCCCCGAAGGCGACGGCGACGCCCGGGAGCATGATAAGGAAGTACCGGCGCTCGGCCCGTGTCATGCCGGGGGCGAGGAAGCGGGCGACCTGGTCGACGACGACGGGAAGCGCGGCGATGACGCCGCCCAGGAGCGCGACTTTCATCGTGGGGCCGATCGCGCCCGTGAGCGTGGTGTATACCAACGGGATCTCTTCGCCGTCGCGTTCGCCGGGGCGGAGCAGGATGTCGAAGATGAAATCCCGGAAGATGAACGCGACGATGACGCCGGCGATCACGGCCCCCGCCACGATCATGAGACGCTTTCGCAGCTCGGCGAGATGGCCGGTGATCGGCATCTCGCCGCCGCTGGACTGGGACGGTTCGGCCACGAGCGGCGGTTACCTATCGCCGCCGGAGGCCGGCGCATCGGAGTCGGACGTGGGAGCCTCGCCCGCTGTGTCCGGGGGCCGCTCGCCGGAAGGCTCCGCGCTCTCCACGGGCCGCTGCGCGGTTGGCGGGGTATCGAGGTCGACGTCGACGTTGAACATCTGGCGCGCCTCGGCGGCCTGCCGTCGTGCCTGATGGAGCATCACGCCCAGCTTCTGAGCCGCTTCGGGCAGGCGCTTAGGTCCGAGCGCCACGAGGGCGACCAACAGGATGACGAAGATCTCCAGCGCCCCAATGCCGAAGAAGTTCAAACGCTCGCTCCACTGGGTCCGATTCCGTCAACGAGAATAGCATACGGCGCGGCGGCGAAACGGAAGAACGGGGCCCTGCAGGGCCCCGTTCGAGAGGTGCTCGCGCCGTTGGGCGGGAGAGTGGGGATCAGAGTCCCAAGCGCCTCCAGAAGGGCCGGGCGCCCCTGCCTTCGGCGTCTTCGGATGCGGCCGGCAGCGACGCGACGGAGGGCACGGAGGCGAGTCCTTGTTTCGCTCCCGCGCCGTTCCCGGAGCGCGGCGCGCCGTCGGACCAAGCCGCGTCCCACTGCTCCATCGCGTTGATCACCCCCGCCAGGCCGCGCCCCTTCTCGGTCAACGTGTACTCGACACGCACCGGAACTTCGGGGAACAGCCGCCGCTCGACGATCCCGCGCCCTTCCAGCTCCTTGAGCCGCTGAGAGAGCACCTTATCGTTGATCCTGCCCAGATCCCCGAGGATTTCGCGGAAGCGCCGCGGCCCTCCTATCAGATCTTGCACGATCAACGCCGACCAGCGCTTCCCCAGAAGGTCAAAGGATGTTTGCTCAACCTGCGTGGCCATAGCCCCCCTCCTTTGCATGCCGCGCCTTCCAGAGCGCCGCCCTTGGTCAAGACAAATGCTACTAGACTTTTGTCCAATGGGCAAGCGGTAAACGCAAGATGATGGGTAAAATACTGCCCACCAACCATTATCTTGTGCTTTCAAATTGACGAACCCTATTCGTTGAGAAGGTGCTTGAGGGCGAACCCGGCAACGGCTTCAGAAGGAACCCTGGTTGGCGAGGGGCAGTACGCTCGACGAGCGCTCGCGGCGGCACGAAGGAAAGTGGACGGCCTGCCGGTCCGTTCGGCAAACCTGGGGACGAGCGTTCAGCCGGGCGTGCCGGCAGCGTCTCGGACGGAGGCATGCTCCAGGTGTGCCCAAGGCAGTGCTTCCCCGTCCGTAGGGGCATTGAGCAAGTGCAGCCAATCGAAACTGGCGGCCTCACAAGCGGTCTCCCACGCCCGACGGTCGACAACCGCATCCCGACCGTCGTACAGACAGGGGTCCTCGGCGGCTAGGACACCGCCGGCGGCGCGCCCCGCCCGCGACAGCACGGCCTCGATCACCGCCACGTCGGGGTCGGCGGTCGCCGCGTGTGCGCCGAGTTTTCGAAGCTGCTTCTTCGTTTTGGCCGCCGCCTCCCGCACCGCCTCGGGCCTAATGGCCGGCAGACGCTCGGCGGGGCCGCCTGCGAGGGGCGTGAAGGGCGTCAGCTCGACACGGAGCCGGGGACGCCGCCCCAGCACGCGCTGGCCCGCGTCGAGCACGCGGCGGGCCGCGTCGACAAGCGCGGGGCCGTCGTAGGGCGTGCCGTCCGCGCCGGGCGCCTTGGGGTGGCCTAGGACAGCGGCAAGCGTGAGGCCCGGCCATCCGGCGCGAAAGGCCGTTTCCGCGGCGGAGGTGAGCTCCTCAAGCGCGGCCGGGTCGATGGCTTCGGCCAAGCCGGCATCCAACGGCGGCAGGCCAAGGCGCAGGTCGTTGGAAGGGGCCGCCCGCAGGAGGGCGGCCGCGATCTCGGAACAGAAATCATAGCTCGTGACGGGAGGGGAGAGGAGCCGAATCTGCCGGTAGCCGGACGTTTCGTTGAGCGTCAGCGCCGCCTGGGCCGCCTCTTCGGCGGTGGCGCAGCGGGCGAGGTCGACGAGGCCGCCGTCGCGGTCAATCTCCACGTGGGGAACGATCTGCCGCTCAATGAACGGCGGATACTCTGAGCAGAGGCGGCGCGCATCTGTCGGGGCGCCGGGCCCCGTGTAACATGCAGCGCCGCCTGCGTCGGGCACTACGTAGAACGACGGCACATAGACGCCCGGGATCCGAGCGATTCGGGCAAGCCGTTCGTTCCGGTCGCCGCCCGACGCGGCTTCGAGGAGTGCGGGGAGCGAATCGTCGGGGTCGCCAAGCAGCGCCGCGTCCACGAAGTCTGCGATAGGCTCCCAGTTCACTATGCCCTCGCCAGCGGCCACGATGAGAGGCGCCGCACCGGCGCGCGCCGCCGCAAAGGGCTCGAGGTGGGCTAACCGCAGCAGCGCGGCGGCGTTCAACAGGTGGGCGGGGCGTTGGGCCAAGAGCACGACGGCATCGAATTCATGCAGAGGTCGCTTGCTTTCGACCGCGTAGAACGCCGCCCCGGCGGAGCGCAACCGTTCGCCCATGTCCCGAGCCGGAAGGAAGGCGCGTTCGGCGCGCATTCCGGGAAAGTCGTTGAGCCCCGAGTAGAGCCATTGCAACTCACGGCTTCCCATGCCGGCCTCGTAGCCGTCGAGGCAGCAGAGGGCCACGTCGAGGTCGTCGGGGTCGTGCTGCGGGGAGACGGCGTTCCATTCACCGCCGGCGTAGCGCGCCGGCTTCTGGATGCCTCTCAAAAACAAATTGAGGTCGATTTGGGACATGTTGGAAGGCTCGAAGGAGCCCGGGGCGGCCTATTATATGCCCTTGGACGCCGGCGAGACGCCGGGACACCGATCTTTGATGCGGCGCACCCTGAATGGACCGACACGCCTACTTGCCACGGTGGGCCTTTTTGCTCTGGCGGCGGCAGTGGCCTCTTGCGGGAGCGAGAACGGCGAGTCGCCGGCGGTGTTGCCGACGCCGACGCCGCCCGGAGTCCAGATCAGGACCGCGTCGACAGACATCACCGTTGGGCCGAACCGCCTCCTCTTCGGGATCTTCGATGAGGCAGGGGCACCGCTCGGCCCTGCCGAAGTGACCGTCCGCGTCCGGCGCACGGAGGAGGAGGGGGGCGCGACTGTGACGGAGACGGCAGCCCTGCACCTCGGGACGGAGACGCCGGCGGCGGCGGGGCTGTATTCCATCCGGCTCGACCTCGGCGATACGGGCGGCTATCTCGTCGAGGCCGAGATCAAACGGCAGGGGCGAGCTTCGGCAACGGCGGTGACGGGCTTCCGGGCGAAGACGCGCTATGACGCGCCGGGCTTCGGAGAGCCGGCCCCCGCGAGCGTCCATCCGACGCTTGCCGACGCGCCCATCGAACAGTTGACCTCGGCGCGGCCCCCCGGCGGGCCCGCGCTCTACCGGCTGACCATAGCCGACGCCTTAGCTGAGGCCAAGCCGCTCATGGTGGTCTTTTCCACGCCCGCCTTCTGTGGAACGCAGACGTGCGGGCCGCAACTGGAAGTCGCGGAAGCGTTGGCGGATGTCTACGGCGAACGCATGAACTTTGTCCACGTCGAGGTCATGGAGCGGCCGGACCTCGTGCTGGCCGGCGAGGCCGAGCCTGTGGTGCGGGCTGTGGTCAGGGAGTGGCGGCTGCCCACCGAGCCCTGGGTGTTCCTGATCGACGCCGGAGGACTGGTCTTCGATCGCTTCGAGGGGTTCTCGCCGAGGTTCGAGCTTGAAGCGTCGGTGCGGCAGCTGCTGGGCGAGCCGCCGTCCTAAGGCGATCGGCATGCCGCCGCTGCTAGAATGGGCGAGCAGTAGCAGGCATCTGGGAGGCCATCGCGATGGCGACCTACGACCGCACCACCGAAGACCTTGGGAACCTGGTGGCGATGGACCACCTGAACCTGACCGTCGACGACCAGTCGCATGCGACGCTGTTCTACATCACGGGGATGGGGCTCACCCGCGACCCCTACATGTCGGTAGGGCTCGAGAACATGTGGGTGAACGCGGGACGGCAGCAGTTCCACCTGCCGACCCGCCCGTCGGCGCAGGTCGTGCGAGGGCGCATCGGTGTGGTGACTCCGGACCTGGAGCAACTGCGGGAACGGCTCGAACGGATCAGGCCGCGCCTCGACGGCACACACTTCGAGTGCTTGACCGAGGATGGACATTTGCTCGTAACCTGCCCCTGGGGTAACCGGTTCGACTGCGTCGCGGCTGCCGATTCGTTTCGAGCCCGGCTGGGTGTCCCTTATGTGGAATTCAACGTGCCTGCGGGTGCGGCGCCCGGCATTGCGGCCTTCTACGATCAAGTAATCGGCGCCAGGGCGGAGCTGCGCGGCGGCAGCCGTCCCACCGCGGTAGTCCGTGCCGGGTACGATCAATCGGTGCTTTTCGTCGAGGACCCGGCCGAGCGGCGCCCGTATGACGGTCATCACGTCGCGGTCTACGTGACCGACTTCTCGGGGGCGCACGCGCAGCTCCAGAGGCGAGGCTTGGTGACCGAGGAGTCGGACGCGCATCAGTTCCGGTTCAAGGACATCGTCGACCCTGAAACGGGGGAGGCGCTCTACGAACTGGAGCACGAAGTGCGGAGCCTCGGCCATCCGATGTTCGGGCGGGCGCTGGTGAACCGGGACCCCTCGATCACGCTGCTGAACTACGCGCCGGGAGCGGAGCACCTGAGCGTCGGCTAGGACGCTAGTCAGCGAGGGCGGTGGCGATCAGGACGCCGTCCACGGTTTCGTACTCGACGGTGACGGGCAGCCCCAGAGTCATGTGCTCGCGCAGATGGGCGGCCCGCCAGAAGCGCAGGTCTATCTCCGGTCCTCGCGAGAACTCGTAGTCGCGGCCGTCGCCGGTGCGGACGACGATGCTGTCCCACTCGATGATGTCGTCGGCGCGTACCTCGATGACCTGTCCGCGCACGGAGGACTCTTCGCAGGCGGTTAGGGCAGTAGCGATCATGAAGGCTAGCAACGCCGCCGCGGCGGTGTACCTGAGCGCTGCGCTGCTCACCGGGCCACCGGGGCGCTAGGCGCCTTTGGCGCCGCCGCCGACCTGTACCATGGCGGGCCGGACTACCCGATCGTGGAAGCGGTAGCCTTTCTGCAACTCGCCGACCACGACGCCTTCCTCGCCCTCGGCCTGCATCACGGCCTCGTGCATCGTTGGGTCAAAACGCTCGCCGACGGTAGGGATCACGCTCAAGCCCTGGCTCTCGAGGGTGGAAAGCAGCTTACGGTAGACGAGATTGAGGCCTTCCACCCAGTCGAGGCCGGCCGTGTCGGCATCCAACGAGTCGAAGGCCCGCTCCATGTCATCGAGGACGGGCAGCACCGACTTCACCAACATGACGTTGGCGAAGACGCTGAGCTCCCGGCGGTCCTGCTCGGTCTTCTTCTTGAAGTTCTCGAGATCGGCCAGGGCCCGCAACCACTTCTCGTGGTACTCCTCGACCTTGGCCGCCCGCTCTTCGAGGGATTCCTCGGCCGGGGCTTCCGCTTTAGGCTCGACCTCTTCCGGTTCCGGCGCTTTCTCGTCGTCCAGCATAGGGCGCACTCGTCTATCCGTAAGGGATTGGACACCCTCATTGTACGACACGCGCCCGTGCGAGCCCCATCTTAGTCCTCTCCCGTGGGAGGCCCTTGCACAACGCCGCTCGCAGGCCCGAGAACCGCTTACGCCACGGTCTCTCCCCCAGGATAGGAGGCCCGCTCGGGCGCGCTCCGAGCGGGACAACCCGGGGGCCGATCCGTGGTTCTTCCAACCAGGCCCCTCACTGTTAGAGGCAGCGTCTCTACCCCCTCTAAGGGTAGGCTAGCGGCCGATGGGTCCACCATTAGGGCCCGGCTGAAAGAACATTCGTTCGCTAGGGTTAGATTAGCCGCGCCGCCGCAGGCTGTCAAAGGGGGTGTGTCGCAGACGGTCGCCGCACCCCGCCGGGCTAGTCGAGGCCGGCGACCATGTCGCCCATGACGGTGGATACGAGGCGGACGGAGGCCATGGAGCGGCGGTAGTCCATGCGCTTGGGGCCGAGGGCGGCGACGACGCCGCCAATGCCCTCGGGGTCGCCGTAACGGGAGAGGACGACGCCGCAGTCGTGCATCTCCTCCGCTTCGTTCTCGCCGCCGATCACGATGCGCCATTCGCTCCAATCGATTGCCGCGGAGAGCATCTCGCGCAGCAACTGGCGATTCTCCAACAGGCCGATGACGGTACCGGCACGCGCGCCGTCCTCGGCGAACTCGGGCTGGCCCACGAGGTTGCGCAGGCCGGCGACGCAGGGTTCTTCGATGCGGTCGAGCTCCTCTTCGAGGAGGAGGTCTTTGACGACGCCAAGCACCCGACGTTCGACTGGGCCGAACCGTGGCGCGGCGTCGACGCCGTGGTAGGTCGCCCCGGAGTAGATCGCGCTCAAGCGGTTGGACAGCTCGTTGAGATCGTCCTGGGTCGTCATCTGGGTCATGGGGACAATCCGCTGCCGCGTCTTTGCGGCTTGGAGCACGAGGATGAGCATGACCGCGAACTCTTGCAAACGGACTAACTCCAGGCGGCGGATCTTGCCCTGGGCTGCCTTGGGCGGGGTGACGAGGGCCATGTTGCCGATGAGCCCGGCCAAGGTCTCAGCGGCCGCGTCCGCCCAGTGTTCGACATCGTCGCTCGCGCCACTCAGGCTGTGGCGGGCGTTAGCGGCGTCGCCGGCGGGCAGCTCAGGGTCGTCGGGTAACGCCTCGACATAGGAGCGGTAGCCCTTGTCGAGGGGGACGCTTCCGGCCGAGATGTGGGGGCGGTGGATGAAGCCGTCGTCGGCGAGCTCAGCCATTTCGTTGCGGGCGGTGGCGGGGCTGACCCGGAGGGCGGAACTCTTGGCCACGGCATGGCTCGACACGGGAACGGCCTGGACCACGTACTGGCCCACGATGAAATTGAGAATCTCGCGCCGACGAGTCGTTAGCATGGCCACCCCCACCGCCCGGAGGGCGGCGCCCCATGTGGGGGCGCTCATTATAGCGCCGTCAACGTACCTGTGCGCGGCGGCGAAGCTCCTACCGGCCGTAGGGTAACCAGCAGATTAAGATGGCAGGAATATGCTATATTGCGGCCCTCCCTTGAATGGGCGGGGGTGGGTCCGGCCAAGGGGCCACCCCCGTGCCCGACCCGCGCACTCATTGCGCAATGCCTGCCACCGCACTTCTCACCATTCTGGGGCTTGCCGTCATCGCGTCGGCAACACTCAGCGCCGCCCTTGGCCAGAGTGCACCGTCGATAGGGCTGACCGGCGGCGTGGACGGCGCGTACTTCTCGGTCACCCCCGGCTTCAACGTGGCCGGGATCGAAGTGACCGCCGAGGCCGGATCACCGGTGCAGCGGTTCACGGCCCGGGCCGACGGCGACGGGGCAACAACGGTCTTCGATCTCACCGATACCGAGACCGTCATCTTCGAGGGAGACGTTCAGGTCACCGACGAGACGCCCACGGGCGCCGTCGATGGGGCGAACCGCTGGTTTGTCCCACTCCAGACTCTGGGCGACAGCGGTATCGCCGATGACAATCAGGCGGACGGCTTCTGGTCTGCCGAGGATGTCGTGGTCAAGGTCGACGGTATGGCGTTGCCCTTGGACCAGTACGGCGTCGCCCCGGACTACACGGCGGGCACGGTGCGGGTGCAGGTGCGGACTCCGTCACCGCCGGCGACGGGGTCGGCGATACGGTTCACGTACAAGACCCCGATCTTCGATATCAGTGACCCCGGCGCGACGCCCATCTCGTCGCTCGTCTCCGCCACCGATGGTGTTAACACCTTCGCCGCGGAGAGCATCGATGCAGCCCAAGGCATCGTGACGCTCGATGGTGCGCCCGCTACGGGAGACCGTAACGTCGTGCTGACGTTCGCGCCGGGGGAGTTGGGCCGCATCGCCGGCGTGGCGGTGAGTACCGAGACGGCGCGGAGCGCGGGTGAGGCGCGCCGGTTCTCGGTCATCGAGAGTCCGGGAGGGAGCGGCCGTTACCCGTTGAACGTTGGGCTGGTGACAGCGGAGAGCTTGAGAGCGGCACGTGCCCGCGTGACGACACCCGAACGGATGGTGGGAGAGGTCCTGGCCGACCTGTACGTCGTCGGCGAGGGCGCTCTCGCGGCACGTCTGGCGGAGCTGCGCGACGGTCTCGGCCTAACCGATGAGGACGCGGCGCGCACGTTCATCGGCCGGCTCGTGCCCGTCTCGGACGGCGATACGCTCTTCGTTGGCTACGGGTCAGCCGGAGCATCGGCGAGGATCGATCTTACCCCGCCAACCCTACAAGCGCTCAGCCCCGCAGAGGGGAGCTTTGTGACCAGCGCCACCGTCGACCTGCGGGTGCGGGCCGTCGACGACGGCGCGGGGGTCGACCTGAGCGGCCTCGGCACGGCGGATAGCGCCGCGCGCATGACCGTGGACGGCGTCGTCCTGGGCGAGGCCGGCGGCGGTCTCGGCGCCGTATCCGAGAGCGGCAGCGCGGTTACCTTCGCCGCCTCCGTCCCGGCGTCGGACCGGGCGGTGTCGTGGTCTATGGACGTAGGTGACCGGGTGGGGAACCGCATCGCGGCGGGCGACGTGGGCGGAGCGGCGTCGCCGTTCACCTTCATCGTCGACCGGACGCCGCCGGTGATGGTCGGCGCGTCGACGGGGCTCTTCTACAACGGCGCGCTGCGCTCGGAGGTCGGCCCGGAGGCCGGCGCGGTGCGGATCGAGTTCGACGGCGGCGTGGTTGCGGGCCCGGATGGAAGCGCCCCCGGCGCTCCCCTAGACCCGGCAACGGTGAGTGCAAGCGATTTCTTGGTGGACGGCGCGGCGCCCTCGGCAGCGGCGGCGCGCGGTCCCTTTGTCTACCTGCGCACAGGGGACACCCGAACGGACGACACACCCGTGGTCCGGATCGCAGGAACGGTCGCCGATATGGCGGGAAACACGATTCCGACCGGCGTATCGATTAGAGCGTCGGATGCCACGGGGCCGTCTGTGACCCTTGCCGTGGAGCGCGGCGGCGAGCG
>DAOUKZ010000164.1:0-13596 GCA_034420775.1 Dehalococcoidia bacterium | reverse complement strand
AGGTCATCGGCGTGGACCGCAAGCAGGTGCGCCGCTGGCGCAAGAAGGGCGTCGAGCCCTCCGGGGGCGCTTACCACTCCCTGGCCCGCTTCGCGACCCACATCCCCGGCGGCTTGGAGACCCTCCTGGGCGACGGCTTCCAAATGGACCTCTGGGACGAGGAGGACGAGGAGGAGCAGGACGAGGAAGAGGACCGCTAGACCCAACCGCAGCGCCGCCGGCACTCGCCCGATCCGTCCGCGCCGGCGGCCTGTATCAGACCAACGAGAGGCCAGCGGTCCCTAGGCAAGACCGCTGCGACTGTGCCGAATGAAAGACACCAACGGACAGAACGAACGGAAGAGGCGCGACGAGGACGAATCGCCGCCCGACGACCCGTTGGCGGGATACACCCCCAAGCAGAGGGAGACCTTCCTCAGGGGGTTCCGCATCCTGGCCGACGTCGCCATCCGCGCCCACATGGGACGGCAGGCAGCTCCGCGCTTAGAGGAGGACGCCGAACCGGGCCAGTCCGGGGAGGAATGCTGATGCACTTCCCTCAGACCCTCACCGTTCTCAGCCAGTTTCACGCCCTCCATGGATTGCTGGTCTACGCCGTCTCACGGTATACTTTACGGAACGGTATCTGGTGATGGAGACCGGCGTGCGGCGGTTCACCGATGAGGATGGAAACGAGGTTCGGCTCACCGACGAGCGCCTCCGGCACATCCTGCGAAAGCACCCTGAAATGGCCATCCATCTGCACCGGTTCGCCGAAACCCTCGCCAGCCCGGACGCGGTGAGTCCCTCCAGGTCGAGTCTGGCGGTCCGACTCTACTACCGACTCTACCCGGACCTGCAGGGCAGGAATCGCTATATGTGCCTCGTGGTGAAGCGAGAGCCGGACTACTCCTTCATCCTCACCGCCTATCTCGACCGGAGAATCAAAGGAGAGTGACCATGACGACCAGGAAGGTGTTCGTCTCCTACGACCACGAGGGCGACATGCTCGAGGTGCTGTGGGCGTTCCGAGAGGGGTACTTCACTCCGACCGACGACGAGCGCGTCCTCAAGCGGCTGGACGACGACGGCGAGGTCATCGGGTTCCTGATCCACGAGATGAGCACGCTCACCGAGCCGAGCCCTGTCGAGTTCGAGCTGGCGTCCGAGACGCCCGACGATGATGTCATCAACGTAACTGTGAAGGAGGCGGCCAACCGGTTGGGCGTGTCTGAGAGAAGGGTGCGCAAGCTGGCCCGGGACGGCCGGATGCGGGGCGCGGTCAAGGCCGGAGCGGAGTGGCTGATTCCCACGCCTGTAGAAGTTACCCCAGGTAGGCGTGGTCCGGCGGGTGTCGCCGGCCGTGTCGAAGCCAGTAGTGAGTAAAGGAGGAGGCTCATGGACACTGGAGCAAGTCAAACTCCCAGCCTGGACTGGAGTGTCCCCACTACCTCTGGCAAACCGCTGCAAGTAGCTCTCAACCATGGAGACTGCCTTTTTGTTGTTGGTCCGAATGGCTCAGGGAAGTCGGCTCTGATCCAGCATCTGGTTTCTTCGCATCAAGGCCAGAACATTCGGCGTGTTTCAGCGCACCGGCGATCCTGGCTCGGCTCTGGGAGCCTCAACCTCACTCCGCTAGGCCGTAAGCAGTTTGAGCAGAACAGTACCAGCATGGACAGGGAATACGAAGCGCTTTGGCAAGAGTACTACTCTGAAGAGAGACAGTCGGCCGTGCTCTTCGACCTAGTTGCCAAGGACAACACGCGTGCGCGTTCCATCGCGAGTTGTGTGGATCGCAAAGATTGGCAAGGGGCTGAGCAACGTTCCGAAGAGTCTGGGTCAGCATTCGCAGAACTAAATGACCTGCTCGCTCTCGGAACACTGCTAATCGCTCTGGAGAACTCCAACGACGAGGAAATACTCGCGAAGCATCGACAAGCGAATGATTCCTACAGCATCTCTCAGATGTCGGATGGAGAGAGGAATGCGGCAATGCTCGGAGCTACCGTGCTTACCGTGGATCCCGGCACCGTCCTGCTGATTGATGAACCGGAGCGGCACCTTCATCGCTCGATAATCGTCCCTTTTCTCGCCGCCATGTTTGCCAGACGCGATGACTGCACATTCGTTATCTCAACGCATGAGCTGGCGCTTCCTGCCGCAAATCCCACGGCGAGCGCTCTCATGGTGCGGTCCTGTGATTGGAATGACAACAGGGCCAGCACTTGGGACGTCAAGCTGCTTGAACCCAACGCGCAGATGCCGGAGGAACTGCGGCAGGCCATTCTAGGTTCGCGGCGCAAGGTTCTATTCTTTGAAGGAACTGGGACCAGTCTTGACTTACCGATCTACAACGCCCTGTTTCCTGACATCTCGGTCATGGCCAGCGGAACCAGTACCGACGTCAAGAGAGCCGTGGAGGGTATTCGGGGCTCGTATGGCCTCCACCACGTAGAGGCATACGGACTGATTGACGGAGACGGTCGGTCTCAAGAGGAGGTTGATAGTCTCCGCGATGGCGGCGTATTCGCGCTCGATGCGTACTCTGTCGAGTCACTCTACTATTGCTCCGATTCACTGAATGCGGTCGCCAGCAGGCAGGCAGAATCACTAGGACGACAGCCCGACTCCATGACGCAGTCCGCGTTGAAAGCTGCCTTCGTTGCCCTGGAAGAGGACGGACTTGCCGAAAGGATGGCAGCGAGGCGCTGCGAGCATGTTGTGAGGAACCGGATCGTCTCGCAGGCTCCCGACTGGAAGACCATTAGGGACAATGCGCTGTCAGACCTCAATATCTCCGTGACATCTCCCTTCCAGCAGGAGCTGGCTAGATTCAGAGAGCTCTTGGAAGCCAAGGACTTCGACAATCTGGTGGCTCGCTATCCACTCAGAGAGACTGGCGTTTTTGGAGAGGTCGCGCGTGCCTTGGAATTCAAGAAGAAAGAGTTATATGAACAGACGCTCGTTGCCCGGGTTCAATCGGATGTGGACTTGGCCGAGAAGCTAAGGCAACGTGTCGGGCCGCTATCACTGGTTCTTGGTGTCCAAGCAACGGACCCGGTAGAGGAGAGCGACTCGACAGAGTAGAAAATGAGAAGAATGACACAGCTGAGGATGGGCAGCGTTCTCGACTCGGCCCTCCTCCGTTACGCCATTTCGTTCTGAGCGGGCGACATCTGACAGCGCATCCTTGACAACGGCCGCCCGATTCGTTCATGATTAGAGTATGACGTTGTCATACTAACGGAGGCAAAAATAGAGAATGCCCACAACCCGAAAGGCCATCACTATTTCGATGCCCCCTGAGATGGCTGAGATGGTGCAGCAGGTGCTCCAAGAGGATAGGCGGACCATGAGCGAGTTCGTCCGGGAGGCCATCCGCCTGTATTTGGAGGAGCGGGAGTGGCTGCGGCGGAATCGCCGCCAACGGGCCGACGCCGGCAGCAACGACCTGGAATGACCGAGGAGGACACAACCATGAAAGATAGGACCGACTACATACCCGCCGCCCTCTACGCGAGGGTCTCCAGTGACCGCCAGGACGTGGACCTGTCCGTCGCCGCCCAGATGAGGGCGCTCAGGGACTACGCGGAGAAGAACGGCTACCTCGTCGCCCGCGAGTACGTGGACGAGGCCGAGAGCGGCCGCGTCGCCGACCGCCCCGAGTTCCGCAAGATGATCGACGAAGCCACCAAGACCGATGCTCCCTTCGAGGAAATCTTGGTCTGGAAGTTCAGCCGCTTCACCCGCAAGCGCGAGCACGCCGTCGCCTTCAAGTCCATGCTCCGGCGCAAGGGCGTCAGGGTCGTCTCGATCACCGAGCAGGCCGACGACTCCCCCACGGGCAAGCTGCTGGAGGGAATCATCGAAAGCGTGGACGAGTTCTACAGCGAGAATCTGGCCCAGGAGGTCACGCGAGGGATGCGCGAGGCGGCGTCCAGGGGCTTCTGGGTCACCAGCAGAGTCCCATACGGCTACCGAAAGCTGATGGTGCAGGACGGGGGCAAGAAGCGCCCAAAGTTGGACCCCGATGAGGATTCGTCTCACGTGGTCAAGCGCATCTTCGACATGGCCGAAGCCGGTAAGGGGATGCTCGACATCGCCAAGACCCTGAACGACGAGGGCATCGCCAGCCCCGCCGGAAAGCGATGGTCCAAGACGGTCGTACACAACATGCTCAGAAACGAGGTCTATGTGGGCACTCTGGTCTGGGGCCTCAATGGGAAGGGCAAGGCCGATCCGGTGCGCGTGGAGAACGCGTTCCCCGGCATCGTCTCCAGGGCCAAGTTCCGCCGTGTGAAGCGGCTGATGCGCTCCCGGGCGCCCAAGAGGACTCACCCCCGCCGCGTCGGGAGCACCTACATGCTCAGCGGTCTGGTCAAGTGTAAGGCGTGCAATCGGGCCTTCAGTGGCCAGGAGGCCAAGAGCGGCCAGTTCTCCTACTACGTCTGCCAGTCCATCATGAAGCACGGTAAGGATGCCTGCGAGGCGCCCAGGATCAACGCCAGGCGCTTCGAGGAGATGGTCGTCGGTAGCATCCGTTCAAACATCCTCACTGAGGGCAACATCCACGCCCTTGTGAAGGTCGTGGACGAGCGGATGGACGGGGTGACCGCCGAGCAGAACAAGCGGCTTGCGACAATCGAGGATGAGCTTGAGGACGTGAAGCACAAGCTGGGTCGAATCTGGATGTACATCGAGTCAACCGACGACATCCAGATGGCCGACGCCTCAGACCGCATCAGGGAACACCGGGACCGGCAGGAGCGCCTGGAAGCCGCGGCTTCCGAGGCCAGGGTGATTCTCTCCCAGCGCAGAGAGGTCCTGGACGACGTGGAGACGATTGCGGCCTATGCCCAGGACATGAGCGAGTTTCTCAGGGAGAGCGAGCTCACTGAGCGCAGGGCCTTCATCAAGACCTTCGTCAAGGAGATCGTCATCATGCCCGGGAAGGCTGTCGTCCGGTACACTGTGCCCATGCCGGACGACAGCCGAATACCCGGCCGGAAGGCGGAGGACATGGTGCTGAACGGCTCGGTTCTGTCTACCGTCAAGTCCGGCCCACCACTTCCGGCCGCGGCCTACTCTACTGCGTACGTTCTCGCGCCGATGCGGCGGCCCCGACCCGGGTCCCGCTGACGGAGGTCGAGGGGTCAGTCCTCCTCCACTGCGCTCCGCCGCCTTGTGCCTCGGGGAGAGCGCCGATACGTGTGTCTTGACGGCCACGACTGCAGGCTGACTTCATGAAGCCGTTGCGGGTGAGTCAGTGTGCCTGTGGAGCAGTGCAAACGCGAGCCTCCTGCACGAGTGAGGGCGCTCATCGTGCGCCGCTTCTCCCTCCCCCCCCCCAGAAAGACCGGGCTCCGACTACTGTTGGCCGACCAAGGCGGGAGTATTGACACTAGGTATCAACACTGTGACACTGGGAATCGCAAGCAAGAGTTCGGGAGGGAAGGTGCATGGGCAAGAAGGGCACACGACGGCGGCGAGACCGGGCCCCGGAACGGTCTCGCCTCCACCAGGTCGCGATCGTGGGCGCCGGGGCCGCCGGGCTCGGATGTGCGGCCGCCCTCAAGGAGTTCGGCGTCAACGACATCGTCATCCTCGATCGCCACGAGGTCGGCGCCTCGTTCCGGCGATGGCCGCAAGAGATGCGCTTCATCACGCCGTCGTTCACCTCGAACGCGTTTGGGTTGCTCGACCTCAACGCGATCGTCCCCGGCACGTCGCCCGCCTACACGCTCGACCGCGAACACCCCAGCGGAAGCGCCTACGCGCAGTACCTCGACGCCGTCGCTGGGCACTATCAGCTCCACGTGGAGGCTGGCGTCGATGTCTGCTCCCTCACGGCCGAGGACAACGGAACGCTCACGCTCACGACGACCGGCCGACCGGTGCGAGCGCACCATGTCATCTGGGCGGCCGGGGAGTTCCAGTACCCGGAGCGCGATTCGTTCGCGGGTGCCGAATGCTGCTGCCACTCCTCCGAGATCGGTACATGGCGGGAACTCGAGGGCGACCGCTTCACGGTGATCGGCGGCTACGAGAGCGCCGCCGATGCGACCGTCTCGCTCGTGCAGCTGCAGAAGAGCGTGACCGTGCTGGCGCGGACAGCGACCTGGAAGAGCGACGAGGCGGACCCGAGCCTCGCCCTCTCCCCCTTTACCCGCGAACGTCTCGCATGGGCCCACAGCACGGGCTTCGTGGACCTCGTCGAGGATGTCGACGTCACGTCGGTGCACGAGGACGATGACGCCTGGGTCGTCCGAGCCTCGGACGGCCGCGAGTGGGCGAGCGGGACGCGCCCGATCCTCGCTACGGGCTTCACGGGATCGCTCGGCCACCTCGACGGCATGATCGAATACGACGAGACCGGCGTCCCCGTCGTCACGGAAGAGGCCGACGAATCCACGCTTGTGCCCGGCCTCTTCATCGCCGGCCCGATGCTCCACCACCGGGGCGTGAGCTTCTGCTTCATCTACAAGTTCCGCCAGCGCTTCGCGATCGTCGCCGACGCGATCGCACAGCGCCTCGGAGTGGACACGACGAAGGCCGTTGCAGCCCGCCGAGCGGCGGGAATGTACCTCGACGACCTCTCTTGCTGCGCGGAATCCTGTGCGTGCTGAGCGACGTGACATCGATGTCGCGGCGCCTTGCACCACACTGCTCCTGGGACGCGAGGGCGTCGGCAAGTCCGCGCTGGTCCGTGCCCTAACGGGCCAGCCTGCGAGGAGCGTGAACTTCCGCGGCACCACCGTGTCCTGCGGCGAGTACACGACCCCCAGCCGCGTTTTCGTGGACACGCCGGGGCTGCACCGGGCCTCCGATGCCGACACCGTGCGTCTCACGTTGGAGGCGCTCGCGGACGCGGACGAGGTGTTGCTCGTCGCCTCTGCGACGCAGGTCGACGAGGACCTTGACCTTTTGCTACCGCTCGTTCTGGGGAGGCGGGCGAGCATCGCCGTGACGCGCTGGGACCTCGTCGCCGACCATGCCGCCGCTCGCGAAGCGATCGGGCGCATGGCACTGGCGACCGGACTGCCATTCGTGCTGCTCGACGCGCGCCGTCCCGATGCCGCGGCGCTCGAGGAATTGCAGGACGCCGTCACGGCGCCCGGCACTGTCCGCCATAAGCGAACGCCGGCGAGGGCGGGGTGGCGGATCGAGCCGCAGCGCGGACTCCTCGACCACAAGGTCGCAGGTCCGGCGACTGCGGTCGTCCTTCTCGTCGTGCCGGCGCTGCTCGCCGTGCTCGGTGCGAACCAGATTGCCGCCTGGCTCGAGCCGCTGGCCAAGTCGGGCACGATACCCTTGGCCGAGCGGATAGTGGGCTGGCCGGGACCGCTCGGAGCGGTGCTCGCCGGCGACTACGGCCTGCTCACGATGGGGCCGCTGCTGTTCGTGTGGGCGGTCCCCACGGTGCTGGTCTACGCCGTGATGATAGGCGTCTACAAGGCGAGCGGCCTCGCCGACCGCATCGGGACGACGCTCCACCCCCTGTTGCGTCCGGTTGGCCTGCACGGGCGCGACGTGACGCGGACGCTGATGGGCTTCGGCTGCAACGTCCCGGCGATCGTTTCGACATCCTCCTGCTCCGCCTGCACCCGGCCGGCAACCGTCGGCGCGATCGCCTTCGGGTCAGCCTGTTCGTACCAGCTCGGCGCGACGCTCGCGGTCTTCGCCGCCGCGGGCTCAAGCAGTCTCGTTGTCCCGTATCTGGCGCTGCTTGTCGCGGCGACGCTCGTCTACACGCGCCTCACCAGTGACCCTGCCGCGCGGTCGACGCTCAACACACTCCTCATCGAGCCGCGCAACTTCCTCACCCGGCCCTCGTTCGCGGCAGTCGGCGCGGAGACACGAGGGATGGTTTCGGCGTTCTTCGTCACGGCGGTTCCGACCTTCTTCGCGATCGCGATGGTCGCGTCGCTCCTCGACTGGTCGGGTGTACTCGATGCGGCGGGGCGCCTGCTGGCGCCGGCGATGGCCGTGTTCGCGCTGCCGGTGGACGCGGCATTGCCGACCGTGCTCGCCGCCGTCCGCAAGGACGGCATCCTGCTCCTGGCCGAGGACGGCACCGTGGCCGCGTTGAGCGCGACCCAGTTGCTGGTGGCCACTTTCCTCGCCGGAACCGTGCTGCCATGCCTCGTCACCGCGATGACGATTGGGCGCGAGCTCGGGCTACGGTTCACGGGCAGGCTTATCGTGCAACAGGCCGCCTTCGCCGTCGCGGTCGCCGCCGGCGTCGGCTGGGTCTCGGTCGCGTTCGGTGGGTGACGGTCCACGTCCAGGCTGCGGGTTCACGCCGGGCAAGCAGGTGCTGCCGCAGGCTACCGCCAGGAAATGCCGGAGATGGTGCGCAGTGACACCACCCGCGGGGGTATGACCGTCTGGCCATTGGCGCCGCGCGCCGCTTTCCTCCGGCCTACAGCCTGAGGGGCCAGCGGAAAGGGCCGGGCGCTCTCAAGGTGGTGAGCAAAGCACCCTGGCTACTATGCTAGACTCGCCCCGACCCCAAACTGTCGTGAGGCACGTATGACCACACCCGATGCGGACCGGAAGTCCCTCTCCGCCACGGTTCGGGCCGAGGCCGTGCTCCTCGGCGGCATGAAGAAGCAGGCAAAGGCCCGGGACTTCACCATCATGTGTGACGAGGGGCCGCCTTTGGGCGAGAACACCGCTCCCGCGCCGATGACCTACTTTGCCGTCTCCATCCTGTTCTGAGAGATGACGCAGCTTGAGCGGTACGCTCACATGATGAAGGTTGACCTGGGGCAGGTGAAGGCGAGCATCGCCTACTCCCTGTCCAGTGAGGGATCAGTGCTCGCCCAGACCGTGAAGGCCAAGGCCGACAAGATTGTCATCCACTACGACGTGGAGTCCACCGACAGCCCGGAACGGGTGGCCGGCGTCATGCGCAACGCCCGCAACGGTTGCTACGCCCGCCAGTCCATTGGCCGGCCCGAGCTCTTCGAGGACACGATCAACCTGAACGGAGAGCCCTTCGAGATGGATGACTACCCTCCGCCGGCCCGCGGGTGACCATAGCCGGTCGCGTCATAGCACCCATTCATTTGTGTGACCATTCCTGGCAAACGCCAGTGCCATCCCCCTACCCACAATCGGAGGGTAAGGAGCGACGTGCGCCAGCGAGCCCCTTGAAGATGGCGCTGGCGGCCTTCAGAATAGCCCGGTCATCCACAGGCGATATTGAGACCGGGTGGACGATTGGGCCACCAACCGATACCCGGCGCAAGGAGAATGTGATGACAGCTATCGATGACCTGCTGGCGAACAATGCTCGCTTTGCCGAAACATTCGACAAGGCCGACTTGCCCGTGCCGCCGGGGCTCGGCCTCGCGGTGGTGGCGTGCATGGACGCCCGCCTCGACACGCATAGACTGCTTGGGATCAGCGAAGGCGACGCGCACATCATCCGGAACGCCGGCGGCGTGGTCACCGACGACGTGATCCGCTCGCTGACGATCTCGCAGCGCCTTCTGGGCACGACCTCGATCATGCTCATCCACCACACCCACTGCGGCATGGTGACTTTCCGCGACGACGACTTGAAGGATGCGATCATGGCCGATACGGGCCTGAGGCCGACCTTCGCGATGGAGGCGTTCCCCGATGTCGAGGAAGACGTTCAGCAATCGATTGCGCGCATCCAGGCAAGCCCCTTCATCCCCAACAAGGACGACATTCGCGGCTTTGTCTACGACTGCGCGACAGGGAAGCTGAACGAGGTCGCTCAGGGTTGAGCTCTCGGTGGCTTCGCGCCGCCGGGGCTGCATGCGCTCTGGCATAGCGATCGGCGAGGCGGGCATGATGCCGCGGCGAGTTGCCATTGTCGGTGGAGGTGTCTCGGGGCTGGGCGCTGCATGGGCCCTGCACCATCACCCGGATAGGTTCGACTTCCGGCTGTTCGAGGCGCACGAACAGATCGGCGGCAACGCGATTACGGCCGACATGCCGCAGGATGACGGCAGCGCCATTCCCTTCGACATTTCCGTGACCGCCTGTATTCCGTCCATCTATCACCACATCATCCTCTTGATGGAACAGTTCGGCATCGAGCTGGTCGACACCAAGTTCAGCTACAGCGTGAAGTATGGCGGCCGCGTCTACGCGCACGACTTCGATTCCGATATCAGAGACGAGCTGCGATCCGAGATTGCGAAGTTCCAGCGTCTTCTGAGGCGTCTCCACCGTATTGGCTGGCTCACCCGTTCCCAGTCGAAGCTGCTGAATGCCCTCAACCCGTTCAACTACATCAGCATGGGCATGGTGCTGAAGCTGGGAAGGTTCTCCGACGACTTCAAGTACAAGGTCCTAAAGCCCATGTTCGTCAACTTCCTGATGGCGACGGACGTGTTGTCTCTGCCGGCATCGTTGTTCAGCAGGTATCTCGAGTTCTTCGATATCGAAGCATCTACGCCCATGCAGACTTGGGACCGAGGGACACGCCGCATCTACGAGAATCTATCGGCGAACTTTCGGGACAATATCTGCCTCAACCGGCCCGTTCGGAAGGTGTACCGGCAAGCGTCCGGCGTCGTGGTCGAGGATGAAGCCGGCGTACAGGAGACCTTCGACGACGTCATTCTCGCCTGCAATGCGAACCACGCGCTCAAGCTGCTCGATAAGCCCACGAGGCTTGAGCATTACATCCTCTCGTCGATCCGTTACGACACCGAGCTCCATCACCACGCGGTCGTCCACTCCGACGCCTCAGTCCTTCCGGACAACGAGGTGAAGGCCCTGTCCACGCGGAGCAACCACATCGAACAGTACGGCGAGAGGCCGGACAACTACGAGATCACCTACATCATGCACAACCAGCAGCCGTGGGCTCACGGGTCCGACAAGCCCTGTCTGGTGACCTACAACGCGACGAGCCCCATCGACGAAGGAAAGATCGTCAAGAAGTGGTCGTTCCAGCACATCATTCACGACGTGCGCCACGTTGCCCTACTCGTCAACTTGTTCCGCTTCGTCCAGGGGCGGAGGCGGACCTGGTTCTGCGGCGCGCATACGCTGGTCAACAGCCAGGAGACCTGTTTTGTCAGCGGGCTTGCCGCCGCTCGGCAGCTCGGTGCGGACTACCATTTTGACGATGACGCGGCTAGGCGGTCGTTCAACTACTACGGGGGCATCCTGTACGGCTCGCGGTTCCGGAAGGCGTAGCGCCCTAAGCTTCGCAGCTCCTCGCGGAACGGTCCCAGACAGGGAGGACGAACCTCACGGAGCGGAGCTGTCGCTATCGCTCGGATCGGGATAGAACTGGGCGCAATAGGCCCGGTAGGGCATGATCTCGCCGTCGGAACGGCAGAGGCGGGGGCGGGACCGGTACTGCTTCCGGCTCCAGATGACGACGTCCTGTCGAACGTCCTGCGCCTGCACGGCCCCGATGAACTTGTTCATGACTGGGGCGCGCCATCGCGGCGGAAGAAACCCGAGACCTGCAATCCACCGCTTCGGACCGCGAATCTCCCGGACCTGCGAGGCCAGCGAAAGGTCGATGAGCGTGCCGTCTACCGGCGTCGCGAGCACCCACAGCCGCATATCCATGCCGATGGAGTGCTCGCGGATCTCCACGTACGAGTAGCCCAGCCCAAAGATGTGTGTGCGGGCGGAGACGTCGAGGATGATGCTCCCGACCTTGGCGATCTTTCCGCGCCTTCTGAAGTCGAAGTTGCTCTGAAGGTAGGCTCCGTCCACCGACACTCGCCCGACGCGGTCCAGGCTGTCGTAGCCGTGGACGTAGCGGAGATGACCGAGGTCCACCGAGTTCTCCGTCGTCTCCTGGGGGTGGCCGGGGAAGCGGAGGGTCCTGACGTCGATTCCGCACCACCCGGTTTGGTCGGGCGGATCGGCGGCAAGATGCCATTGCGGCTCCCGCCCCCCGATGCCCCACCAGACGAAGATCAAGCCGCAGACCTCCCGAGTCTCAAAGACGCGCAACCGCGCGGTCTTGGGCGGGTCGGCAAAGGGGGTGGCGACGCACTGGCCGGTGGCATCGTACTCGTAGCCGTGGAAGGGACAGACGAGCCGGCCGGCGCAAATGCGGCCTCCCGCGGCAGGTCCCAGATCGGAGCCCAGGTGGGGGCAAACGGCTTCGGCCACGCAGATACGCCCGTCGTCGTCACACCAGAGGACGATGTTCTCGCCCATCCAAGTCTTCTGGATGAGCTTGGCCTTCTGTACGGCCTGGCGGGTGGCGACGAAGTACCAACCCTCGGGGAACGGGGGAGGCAGCGGAGCGTTCACGGGCTCTCCGCGTCGGGTTGGGGTCGTTCGGCGGGCCTCAGCCAGAATCCCGGTTGACTGCTTCATTCCGGAACCCCGATCCTCCTTTGATGTGTACGGTTACCTTCCTGGTATGCTAAAGTTTTCTGATACAAGTCGGCAAGGCCGTCAGGAGTGTGCACGGGGAGCAAGGCGATGACGCTCTCTAAAGAACGTACCGCAACCCAGCAGTTGAGTCTGCCGGAAGAACTTGTCCTGATGCTCCTCAACGAGGAGAGCGGTTACTTCCACCAAGTGCCGGGCTGGGACTTGAACTGCGCCATCGTCGGCGCCGTCCTCGCGGAACTCTCGCTCCGGTCTCGCATTGACACCGATATGGAGTCCCTGTTCCTTGTGGACGGGAAGGAAACGGGCGATCCCGTCCTGGACTCCATTCTGAAAGACATCGCAGATGCTCCGGCCCAGCGGAACGCCCAGTTCTGGATAGAACGCCTCGCCCCCCGCGCCGAGTCGATCATTGATTCGACGCTGGACCGCTTGGTTGACCTGAAGATCCTGAAGTACCACGACGGCGATTTCTGGACTCTGGCTCACAACGTGGGACAGATGGAAATGTTCGACAGCTCCCCGGAGGGCAGCGGGGTCGAGTTCGTCAAGACGCGCATCCGCAAGGCCATCTTCGAGAATGAGATACCCGACCCGAGAGACGTCGTCATCATCTGTCTTATCGACACGTGCGACGTCTTTCGGTTCATCTTCGAGCTTGACGAGGAATCGGAGGAGCGCATCGAGTTCATCTGCAAGATGGACCTGATTGGACGGTCCATCGCCGCCGCGGTCTCCCACAATCTGGCCGGCCCGCTGCTTCGCCGTTCCGCCCTGACCAAGAAGATCCCTCGCGTTCCCCTGCGTAAGTTGTTGTTCAATCCACATCTTCGAACGGGGAATGTTCCGGCGCTCTTTGCGGACCTGACAAACGAGTACGGCCCTGTCTTTGAGATCCGCCCTCCGTTTGTCAAGCCCATGATCTTCCTCGCCGGGCCCGAGACTAATCGGTGGGTGCACCGGCGCGGGCGGATGTACTTAAGGACCAAAGACTACTTTAGCGAGTTCGAGAAGGTGTACGGCGCGAATGGGGTCTTGCCCTCCCTGGACGGCGCCGACCACTTCCGGCTCCGCAAGTCACTGTCGACGGCGTATTCTCGTGGAAGACTCGCAGGCCAATTGGACCACCTCTACCTCTATGCGCGGAAATTCATGGCGGATTGGGAGGTCGGGAAGGCGTACCCCGCGACGGTCATGTCCCGGCGAATGATCAACGCACAGATTTCGCCGCTCTTTATCAGCGTTGAGTCTCAGGATATCTTT
>DAOUKZ010000163.1:0-2359 GCA_034420775.1 Dehalococcoidia bacterium | reverse complement strand
CAATCTCCGCCGCCCTCTGCGTCGGGCCGAACGCCCGCACCCCGGCGGCGGTCAGCGCGTCGACCATCCCCGCGGCGAGCGGCGCCTCAGGCCCCACGACGGCGAGGTCGATGGCGTGCTCCTTTGCCGCGGCCACGAGCGCCGGGACGTCGGTCGCGTCGATGGGCAGGTTGGTGCCAAGCTCGGCGGTGCCCGCGTTCCCCGGCGCGGCGAACAGTGTGCCGATTCGCGGGCTTTGGCTCAGTTTCCAGGCAAGGGCGTGCTCGCGGCCCCCGTTGCCGATGATGAGAACGTTCAGTGCGCTCATTTCCGGTACGCGGACACGCGCGGCGCTACTCCCACTCGATCGTGCCCGGCGGCTTGCTCGTAATGTCGTAGACAACCCGGTTCACGCCGGGCACGTCGTTGACGATGCGGTTCGATATCTTGGCAAGAAGATCGTAGGGGAGGCGGGCCCAGTCCGCCGTCATGGCGTCCTCGCTGGTCACCGCCCGGATGGCGACGACGTGGCCGTAGGTGCGGTGGTCTCCCATGACGCCCACGCTCGAGCTGCCCGTCAGCACGGCGAAGGTCTGCCACAGATCGCGGTAGAGCTTCGCCTTCTTGATCTCGTTCATCACCACCCAGTCGGCGCCGCGCAGCGTCTCCAGCTTCTCATGGGTCACCTCGCCGATGATGCGGATGGCGAGCCCCGGCCCGGGGAAGGGCTGGCGGTAGACCATGTCTTCGGAAAGCCCCAGCGCCAAGCCGACCTCGCGCACCTCGTCCTTGAACAGGTTCCGCAGCGGCTCGATCAGGCTCAGCTTCATCTCCTCCGGCAGGCCGCCGACGTTGTGGTGCGTCTTGATGGTGACGGCATTCTTCGACGACGCCGCGCTCTCGATCACGTCGGGGTACAGCGTGCCCTGAGCCAGGAAGTCGGCGTCCTTGATCTTCGCCGCCTCCTCCTCGAACACCGCGATGAACTCCCTGCCGATCCTTTTGCGTTTTTCCTCTGGGTCGATCACGCCGGCGAGGCACGTCAGGAACCGTTCCCCCGCCTTGCTGTGGATGATGTTCATACGGAGGTTGTGGTCGAACTGCCGGAAGACGCGCTCCGACTCCTCCAACCGCAGTAGGCCGTTGTCGACGAAGATGCACGTCAGTTGGTCGCCGACGGCGCGGTGGACGATCGCCGCCACGACGGTGGAGTCCACGCCGCCGGACAGCGCGCAGACCACGCGCCCTGTTCCGACCTGGGCCCGGATCTTCTCGACCTGCTCCTCGATGAAGTTGGCCGGGGTCCAGTCGCCAGAGCAGCCGCAGAGGTTGTAGAGGAAGTTGTGGATGACCTCCTTCCCCTGCTGGGTGTGGACGACCTCGGGGTGGAACTGCAGGCCGATCAGGCCCGCGTCGTTGCCCATGACCGCGACGGGGCTGTTGTCGGTGAAGGCGAGGCTCCGAAAGCCCTGCGGCATCTCGGCGACCTTGTCGCCGTGGCTCATCCACACCGGCACCGACGAGGGCACGTTCTCGAACAGCGGGAAGTCCTCGTCGTTCTGGTGGAGGACAGCGTGCCCGTATTCCCGGCGCTGGCTGGGCTCGACGCGCCCTCCGAGCTGGTGCGCCATGAGCTGCATCCCGTAGCAGATGCCGAGCACCGGCACGCGCTGGTCGAAGACGCCGGCCGGGGCGATCGGCGCGTCCTCCTCGTAGACGCTCGCCGGGCCGCCGGAGAGGATGAACCCCTTGGGGTTCAGCTCCTCGATCTTCTCCCACGGCGTATCGTGAGGGAGGAGCTCGCAGTAGACGTTCATCTCGCGCACGCGGCGCGCGATCAGCATGCTGTACTGGGAGCCGAAGTCCAGGACAACGACGGTCTCCTGGCGCTTCGTGGGGGGAGGGGGAGCGGAGACGGCCTCGCGGCGCTCCTTCTCCTTGGCAATTCCCAGATAGGTCGATACTTCGACGTCCCCGCTGACGGAGACACGCGGGCCCTGGTCTTCGACCGCTCGCTCCACCGAGCCCTCCTGGGAAAATGGGGGCCTAGCGTAGCACCTGTGTTATACTCAGTCAAGGAGTCGCAGGCGTGCGCCAACAGATTGAGACCGCTCTTTCGGTCCTCCAGCGGGGCGGCCTCGTCGCCTACCCCACCGACACCGTCTACGGCCTCGGCGCCGACGCCGCAAACCCCGCCGCCGTCCGCCGCGTTTTCGCCGCGAAACAGCGCTCCTTCGACCTTCCCCTGCCCCTGCTGGCGGCCGACCTCGACATGCTCCGCCGCGCCGCACCCGGCGCCCCCAAGGACATCCTTGCGCGGCTCTCCGCCTTCATCCCCGGCGCGTTGACCATCGTGGCCGAAGCTGCGCCGTGGGTGCCC
>DAOUKZ010000162.1:0-12831 GCA_034420775.1 Dehalococcoidia bacterium | reverse complement strand
CCGTCTTCCTCGTACTTGCGGGAGACGGTCCCGGTGAGCACGAGGTCCTCGTCGGTCACGTCCATGCCGCGGTATTGGACGCTCAGCTTGCGGAGCCGCGCGCCGGGGCCCGCCCATCCCGTCACGAGCTGTCCCAGCCAGGCGTTCTTGAGCGCCCCGTGGATGATGACGCCGGGCAGGTTGTTGTTCAGCGCGAAGTCCTTGTCGTAGTGGATCTGATAGAAGTCAAGCGACGCGCCCGCGTACATCACCAGTTGCTGGGTGGAGCAGTTCTTCTTGAGCTCGGGGATGTCGGCCCCCTCGCTGATGTCGTCCCAATAGACAGCCACGTGTCGCTCCTCGCCGCTAGTAGAGAATCCGGGTTGAGGTCTGCGTCGCCACGGTCTTGCCCGCATCATTGGAGTAGGTGGTAACGACCCGCCCGATGAACATGTCGCCCATCCTGCCCGACTTGACGTTCATGTCCAGATGCTCGGCGGTCACCGTGATGGTGTCGCCTGGGTAGACCGGCTCGAAGTACTCCCACTCGCTGCCACCGTCGAGGACGCGGTCGAGGCCGCTCTCGACACGGGCATCGATGGGCAGCGCCTCGGGGATCATGCAGCGGAGAAAGGTCGGTGAGACCGTGACGTCGCGGTAGCCGTGCTTCTTGGCGAACTCGGGGTCGCGGTAGAGCGGGTTGTCGTCGCCGATGGCCTCCGCGAAGCGCTGCACGTGCCACCGCTCGACGGGATAGCTGACCGGCTTCGACTTCACGCCGATGGCGTCGCGCATCTTCTGCGTGATGATTTCCTTGGGCATACGCGTCTCCGGATGGCGCGCGAACGGGGTTGCTACGGAAGCGGGACTCGGGGCAGTGTAGCCCACGCCCTTCGAGAGTGTCAACGGAATGGGAAGGGGCCGGGAAGGCTGCCGGCGAGCGCTCCATGCGTCCTTCGCGTGGAGTAAGATACCCCCATCCTTCGTGATGGAGAGCAGCAATGGCAACCGGTGCGGCCGTTGAGGGCGAATTGAGCGTGACGAGCCTCGTCGGCGGGAGTCAGATTCAACTGAATAGCCGGCCATTCCGCGGCGGTAAAGTCAAAGCCTTGCTTGGAGGCTGCGAGATTGACCTGCGCGGTGCGACCCTCGGCGCCGACGGAGCGAAGCTCAACGTCCTGATCGGCCTCGGCGGCGTGACGATTCGCGTCCCCGACGACTGGGCCGTGAACGTGCGGAGAACGACGATTCTTGGCTCAGTCTCTTCCGAACGTGCCCAGCCCGCCTCACCTGCCGGCGAGCTCACCGTCACCGGGCTGACGCTCGTCGGCGGAGTGGATATACGCTCCTAGACCGGCCTTCGGCTAATCCGCGATGGGCGCGAAGAGGAAGATGTAGCGCTCGCAGCCGTCGCGGAAGCGCAGGATGTGGCCCTCGCCGGACGTGTCCTCGACCTGGATCACGTCGCCGGGCCCGACGGCCATCCGCTGCCCGTCGCCCATGATCACGTCGAGGTCGCCCTCGAGCACCACCAGATACTGATTGCGCGGCGCGGGATGCAGCTCGGGCATCGTCCCGGTCGAGACCCGGATGTTCGCCCGCCCGCCCAACGCGCGGAGGACGGCGGACTCGACGGTGCCGCTTTCGCGGCTCAGACCGAGCGGCAGCTCTTCGAGGTGCGAGCGCTCGTCGGGGCCGGTGTACATGCGGATGAGCTTCATGATGGACCTCCGCCCGCGGCCGCCGGCGCCGGGGCGGGGCGATGGTAGCACGCGTCCCCGCCGCCCGCCCCGCCGATTCGCCACGGCTTCGGGCTGCCGCTACAATGCGCGGCGCAGCCTCGCCGTACCGGCGCGCGGGAGGGAAGCATGACCGCGGACCCCGCCATTCTCCAAACGCGACCCACCTTCGTGCAGGGTCTTGCCCGCTCGATTGGCCTCAGGACCGTGCGCCGCATCATCAGGAGCGGCGTGCTGCGGGTGAGGATGCCCGATGGCGAGGAGCTCGTGATCGGCGAGGACCCCGAACTGGGCGAGGCCCGCGTGGAGATACGCAGCCCGGAGTTCTTCAGCCGCGTCCTCTTCCACGGCGAAATCGGCTTCGGCGAGGCGTATATGGACGGTCTGTGGACCACTCCGGACTTGGTTGCACTGCTCTACCTCGCCATCGCCAACCGCGAGAACGCCAGGCGGGAGCTTGGCAAGCTCAGCCTCCTCTCCCGGTTCCGCAACCGGCGACGCCACGTCGGGCGCAAGAATTCGAAGTCGAACGCCGAGCGCAACATCCACGACCACTACGACCTGGGCAACCGCTTCTTCCCCCTGATTCTGGATGAATCGCTCACCTACTCCTGCGCACTCTTCGAATCGAACGGTCAGCCCCTCAAGGACGCCCAGGCGGCGAAGTACCGCGCAATGTGCGAGAAGGCCGGGGTGGAGCGGGGCGACCGCATCCTCGAAATCGGCACTGGCTGGGGCGGCTTCGCCCTCTTCGCCGCCCGCGAGTACGACTGCCACGTCACGACGATCAGCATCTCGGGGGAGCAGGTGGCGCTGGCCCGGGAGCGTGTCCGCGAGGCGGGGCTGGAGGACCGGATCGACGTGCGGTTCCAGGACTACCGCGACGTCGCCGGCGAGTTCGACCGCATCATCTCGATCGAGATGTTCGAGGCCGTCGGCGTCGAATACTTCGAGACCTTCTTCCGCAAGTGCGACGAGTCGCTGCGGCCCGGCGGCCGCATGTGCATGCAGGTGATCACCGTGCCCGACCGCAACTTCGCGGCGCAGCGCGATGGGGTGAACTGGCTCCAGAAGTACATCTTCCCCGGCGGCGTGCTGCCGTCGGTGAGCGCGATGGAGCAGGCACTTCAACCCACGAGTCTCCTGATGACGCGAATCCAGGACATCGGCAGGCACTACGCGGCGACGCTGAAGCTGTGGCGCGAGCAGTTCTTCGCCAACCTCGACCAGGTGAAGGCCCAGGGCTTCGACGACCGCTTCGTGAATATGTGGGAGTACTACCTCGCCTCGTGCGAGGCCGCCTTCCGCGCCCGCTCGATCACCGACGTGCAGGTCGTGTTCGAGAAGCCGGAGAAGGCGTCGGTCGACACGGCCCTGGCCGCGACGCCGTAGGGGCGGCCATCGCGGGAACCCTCCGGCCTCGCCTCGCTGGAGTCAATCGGATTGCCCGCGTGAATGATGCGGGGTGGCGACCTTCGATGACCCGTAGCGGTTGGCGCGGGGCCCCTCATCTCAATCTTCTCCCGTGGGGAGAAGAGGCCGGAGGGGACGGGCACCCACAAGAGGTGCCCCTACGAGAGGGCGGACTTCCCGGGGCTACGCTCGCATCTGCGCGGCGAACTCGTCGACGGTGAGCGTGTTGCCGAAGACGCTGCCGGTGAGGGCCCGGTGGACCTCCTCGTTGGGGTCGGCGATGGCGTCGGAGAGAATGCCGACCTGGTAGGAGCTGTCGGCGCCCCAGCACGCCGTGTACATAATCGCGCCCGTGGTGCGCACGCCCATGAGGACGATCTGCGAGCGGCCCTGCGCGCGCAGGATGTCGTCGAGGTCGGTCGCGGCGAAGGCGCCGACGCGCCGCTTGCGGAGGATGATCTCGCCGCCGGCGTAGACGTCGGGGTGGGGCTCGACCTGCGGCCCGCCGTCCTCCATTGCCACACCCGCGTTCTTGAAGCCCTCGAAACCGCTGCCGGGGACGACCTCGGGATAGCCTGGGCGGAACTGCACAACCCCATGCAGCACGGGGACGCCCGCGGCCCGCGCCGCCTCCGCCGCGCGGCGTCCGTTGGCCACAAGGCCGGCGTCGTAGTTCGCCATGATGCCCTTCGTCATCGAGAGCGCGATGAGCGCCGTCTTGGCCGGATCGAATGTTGCCATGGTCTCCCTCCGGCGGACCCCGTCGCCGATTCAAGCGCGGCGGGCGCCGCGGCGCAGTCTAACAAAACGGCGGGAAGCCCGTTGGTCCCGACGCAAGAAGGCCCGGGCATGCCCGGGCCTTCTTCGCTTCCGTCCGGTGCGGGGCTAGAGCTTGTCGACTTCGGCCAGGACGGCGTCGACTTGGGGCAGGCCGCTGGAGAAGATCTCCTTATAGCGGATCACGCCCTCACCATCAATGATGATGATGGCGCGGCGCGCCATGCCTGCGTCTTCGTTGTAGACGCCGTAGGCCGCGGCCACCGCGCCCTTGGGGTGGTAGTCGCCCATGATCGGATGACTGATCCCGCCGAGACTGGTGGCGAAGGCCTTCTGGCTGAACTGGCTGTCGGTGCTTGCGCTCAAAACCTGAGCGCCTTTCTCCTCGAACCGCTTGCTGGCCAAGTGGAACGAGGAGACCTGGTTCGTTCAGCCGCCGGTGAAGGCGGCGGGGAACCACCCGAGAACGACGGTCTTCCCCTTCAAGTCGCTCAGGCTGACCTTCCCCGTCGAAGACGGCAGGGAGAAGTCAGGAGCCTTGTCTCCTACTTCTGCTGACATGGAGTCTCCCTTCGTGAATGCGGTGGGCCGCTCGTGCGGCGGCGCCATTATACCCGCACCACCGCGTCCGTGCCTTCCTCGATGCACCGAGAACGCGCCTGGCTCGTAGCACCCGATGGGCGCTTTTGGTATAGTGGGCCTACCCCCGCGAGCGGAAGTGGCTCAGTGGTAGAGCATCTCCTTGCCAAGGAGAGGGTCGCGGGTTCGAATCCCGTCTTCCGCTCCACTTCGCCTCCCTTTATCGTTGGCCGGGCAACCTGCTTGGCGTGCCGGAGGGACCTATGGCAGACGGTGGCGTGAACGCGAGCACGATAACGGTCGAAACCGGCGTCGCGTCGCTGCGCGTGACGCTGCGCGGCGAAGGGTCGACGGTGGTCATGTTCCCCTCGCTGGGGCGGGACGTCGAAGACTTCGACGAGCTTGCCGGCACACTGGCCCGCGCCGGCTACCGGACGGCGGCCATCTCGCCGCGCGGGATCGGCGGCAGCACCGGCCCCCTGGAGGGCCTGAGCCTCCGCGACCTCGCGGGCGACGTCGCCGACGTGATCGCCGCGCTCGACGCGTCGCCGGCGCACCTCATAGGCCATGCCTTCGGAAATCAGGTGGTGCGCTACACGGCGGCGCAGTTCCCCGACTCGGTCCGGTCGGTCACCATACTGGCGGCGGGAGGCAAGGTGATGGGGGAGCCAGAGGTGTCCCGAGCCTTTGCCGACTTCCGTGCCGGTGGCCTCTCCCCTGACGAGGCCCGCACCGCGATCAAGAAGGTGCACTTTGCCGAGGCGAGCGACCCATCGCCCTGGCTGAGCGGATGGTGGCTGGAGGCGGCGGAGGCGCAGACGGGGGCCGTGCTCAGTGGGGTCTTGGAGGAGTGGTGGGAGGCGGGCCGGGCGCCGCTGCTCATCATCCAGGGCTTGGAGGACGCCATCGCGCCGGTCGCCAACGGCCGCGAACTTGCCGAGGCCCTCGGCGACCGCGCCAAGCTCGTCGAGCTCGCCGACGCCGCCCATGCCCTGCTCCCGGAGCAGCCCGGCGCCATCGCGCGGGAGGTCACCGCCTTCCTCGCGACGTTCTCGTAAGTCGCCGGCCTGAACGGGGAGAGCCGGCGGGCCGCCGTGGTATCCTTGAATGCGCTTGCCGGAGCGAACGTCCCGGCGGCCCCGCGAACCCCTGGAAACCCCTCGTTTGACTGAGGGGTTTCGTGCGCGGCGATTCTGACGGGCTGACAGGCTGAGGAGCGACCGGTGGAGGAACTGTTCGGCGCGCCGATGAGCGTGATCTCCGTCGTCTTGGCGGTCATGTTCATCGCCGTCTTCGCCGTCCTCCTCTACATCTTCATCCGCAACCCGCTCCTGGTGCGGATGGCCGCCCGCAACATCCCGCGCCGTAAGGCGCAGACCGCGCTCGTCATCGCCGGGCTCATGATGGCGACGGTCACGATATCCAGCGCCTTCACCACCGGCGACTCGGTCGCGGTCAGCATCGAGAAGGTGGCGACCGAGGACCTGCGGAACCTCGACCAGCTGGTGACGGTCGACGACGACGACCTCGATGCGCTCGTGCCCGTCTCCGAAGACATCGACGAGGCGCTGGTCGCCGAGATCGCACCGGTCCTCAATGCCGACCCCGGGATTGACGGCGTAGCGGCGATCCTCTTCGAGGATGTCGCCGTCGTGAATCTCGACGACCGCCTCTTCGAGATATCGGCGGTGCTCACCGGCTTGGAGCCCGAGGCTGCCCGCTCCTTCGACGCCCTCGAGACCGTCAATGGCGACCTCGTGGACCTCGGCGCCCTGGCGCCCGGCGAGGTCTACATCGACCAGGACGGCGCGGAGGAGATCAGCGTCGAGGCCGGCGACGCCATCGGCGTTCCCGTGGGCCCCGGCCGGATCGAGCAGCTCACCGTCAAGGCGATCACCGAGGCCTACTACGTGAAGCAGGTTGAGCACCGGGTGGTCTTGATGACGTCGTTGGCCCACGCCCAAGAGGTGACGGGGAAACAGGGACTGATCAGCGCGATCATGGTCTCCAATCTGGGCGAAGGCGACGAGGGCATCGGCCTCACCGCCGAGATTCAGGAGCGCCTGGCCGACCATCCGGTCTTTGTGGACAACGGCCTTGAATTCACCCCGCTGAAGCAGGACTTGGTCGACTTCGCCAACCAGCTTGCCTCGCTCTTCGTCACGCTCTTCACCTTCTTCGGCCTCTTCTCGATTTGCGTGGGAATCCTGCTCATCCTTCTCATCTTCTCGATGCTGGCGGCGGAACGAAAGCCGGAGATGGGCATGTCGCGCGCGATCGGGATGCGCCGCAGCCAACTCGTGCAGATGTTCATCGCGGAAGGCGCGATTTACAGCATCGGGTCGGCTATCGTGGGTACCTTGGTCGGTGCGGGAATCGGGGCGCTCCTCGTGATCGGCACCTCCCAGGCCTTCGCGCAAAACGCTCCCGGCGATGATTTCAGCCTGACGCCGACGATCACCCTCCGGAGCCTCCTCGTCTCCTTCTTCATTGGGAGCATCGTCACCTTTATCACCGTCGGTTTCGCCTCGCTGCGCGTGAGCCGGCTCAACATCGTGCGGGCAATCCGGGATATTCCCGAGCCGGAGCGTGCGCGCGGGGGCGTGGGCCGGCTGGTCTGGGGTGTCATCCTTGGCCTGCTCGGCCTCTTGCTGCTGTTCAGCGGATTCAACGCCGGCCAGACGACGCCGTTCCTGCTCGGCGGAGCGTTGCTGCCGGCGGGCGTTGCCTTCATCCTTCGCTTCTTCGGCGTCTCCCAGCGGCTGCTCATGACCGTCTTGGGCCTCTGGCTTATCGTCTTCTACCTCCCGCTCCGGCAACCGTGGTTCACGGAGCTGCTCCGGGACGACTGGCAAGTCGACTTCTCCATCTTCATCATCAGCAGCTTCGTGCTCGTCGGCGGCGCGATCATGGTCATCATGAACAACACGGCCTACGTGCAGGTGGGGGCGTCATGGCTGGCCAACCGCTTTCTTGGCCTCGCGCCGGTCATTAAGTCGGCGGTGGCCTACCCGCTGCGTAACGGGTTCCGCACCGGTCTGTCCATCACCATGTTCGCCGTGGTCATCCTTTCAGTGACCTCGGTCTCGGTGATCAACAACAGCTTTGGCGGAATCATCGAGAACCAGCAACGGCTGGCCGGCGGCTACGACGTCGTCGGCGCCGCCGTCGGCGACCTGAACCCGATCGGAGACGCGGCGGCCATCGTGGAGGCGGATCCGGAGCTGGACTTCGTGAGCCGGGACGCGGAAGGGCCGGCCATCGGCGTGTTCAGGACAATCGGCGAAGCGCGGGCGAAGCTGCCCGGGCAGGACAACGACGCCTTCGACGATACCTTGCTGACGGCAGTGGACCCCGACTTCATCCGCACCAATGACTTCAGGATCGTGCTCGCGACCGAAGAGTTCCGCACCGATGAGGGTTTCGACGCCCAGGCGGTCTGGAGGGCCTTGGAAGAGCAGCCCGGCGCGGCGCTCATCAACGCCCAGCACGTCCCGTCGCGGGCCGGTTTTGGCTTCGGCGTCGGCGAAGGCTTCTCGCTGGACGACGTCGAAGGCCTGCTGGTCGAGAACGACGTCATGGACGCTGTCCCGGTCACCATCGCCGACCTGGAGAGCGGGCGGGCTTTCGAGATCACGGTCATTGGCGTGATCGACGACATCGCCTCGCAGTTCTTCCTGCCCTTCGGCATGTTTGCCTCCACCGGCTTCGTAAGCGGGGAGGTGGAGCGGGACATTGACGTTTCGATGGTCTGGTTCGAGACCGCACCCGAGACGGAGAACGCCGATCAACGCATCGAATCGGCCTTCTTCGAGTACGGCCTCCAAAGCATCGACATCCAGGAGGAGATCGACAGCAGCCAGGCGGCCAATTCCTCCTTCAATACGTTGTTGATCGCCTTTATGGGGCTGGGCCTCGTCGTCGGCATCGCCGCGCTCGGCGTCATCAGCGCGCGCGCCGTGATCGAGCGGCGTCAGCAGATCGGCGTGCTCCGCGCCATCGGCTTCTCGAAAGGGCGCGTGCAGCTCAGCTTCCTGCTCGAGTCGTCCTTCATCGCGATCATCGGCATCGGGCTGGGGATCGTGTTGTCGCTGCTGCAGAGCACGATCGTGATCGGGCCGCAGATCAAGGCCAACGAGCCCGACTTCGTAGTCTCGATACCCTGGCTCCGGGTGGCTCTGATCGCCGTCATCGCCTACGTGTTCACCTTCGCCACGACCCTGCTGCCGTCGCGCCAAGCGGCCAGCGTCCCGCCGGCCGACGCGCTCCGCTACGAGTAGCGCGCTAGGCCCGCCGGATCGGCGACGCGGCGTAGAGCCAGAACGTCACGACGAGGATGGCCAGCCCCGTCACGAAGAAGGACTCCTGGAGCCCCATCGTCTCCGCGAGCGCGCCGATGACGAGCCCGCCCAGCGGCGTAAGTCCCCACGTCTGGAAGTAGAGCGACGTCACCCGGCCCCGGTATTGGTCGTCCACGTGGACTTGGATCAGCGTGTTGTTGAGGATCTGCTGGACGGAGCTGAACAGCCCCATGACAAAGACGAGCGCCGCGACAAGCGGCAGAATGTCGGTCAGGGACATGGCCACCAGGCCGAAACCCATGCCGAGCACGGTCCACACCAACAGGTGCCCACCTCCTCGGGTCTGGCCGAGCAAGACGACCACCGTCGCGCCGATGAACGCTCCCGCTCCCGCGCCGGCCATGAGCAGGCCGAAGCCGCTCTCGCTCAGGCCCAAGATGTCGAGGGCGAAGGCGGGCATGAGGTTCATGTATGGCCAGGCCATCGCGGCGTTGATAACGGCGATGATCACCAAGGCCGTGAGGAGCCGATCGGGGCGCACGTAGGCGAGGCCCTCCCGGAGGTTGCTGAGGAGCGATACCGCGGTTGAGGCGCGCCTGGGACTCTTGGTGCGGATCAGGAGCACGGTGATCATCCCGACGACGTAGCCCACCGCCTGAAGGAAGAAGGCGCCCTCCAAGCCGACCACGGCTATGAGTCCGGCCCCCATCAGCGGCCCGAAGACGCGGGAGGAGTTCTGCACCACCGCGTTGAGGGCGATGGCCTGCCGGAGCTCGCCCGGCTGAACGAGGTCGTAGACGATGGCCTGGCGTGGGGGGCCGTTGATCCCGAAGAGGATGCCGCTGATCACCGCGAGGACGTAGACGTGCCAGATGAGCACCGTGTCGGTGAGCACCAGCAGCGCCAGGGCGATGCCGACGAGGCTCATCACCGCCTGGCTGGTCCAGATGATCGTGCGCTGATCGAAACGGTCCGCCAGGGCTCCGCCGATGGGTGAGCTCAGGAACATGGGGAAGCCCTGAGCGAACATCACGAGGCTCAACTGGAGCGGCGAATCGGTGAGCTGGTAGACCAGCACGCCCTTGGCGATCTGCTGCACCCAGTTGGCGATGCCGGTGGCCCCGCTCCCGATGACGAGGCGGCGGAAGTCGGCATGAGCGAGCGGGCTCAGGCTGCGGCCGGCGCGGGCGCGCAACGAGCCCATCCTCGTTCCGGCGGAGGTGTCGTCTTGGGCCAAGCGTCCTCTATGCCGGAGCCAAGGCCCGGCTCGGACACTCTAACGGCAGGAGCCGTGGGCGCTCAACCGGGCGCGGGGCAGCGCCCGAAGGACGGAAGACGGCGCTAGAGGTTGCCGAACGCCGCGATGCCCGCCTCGGCGCACTCCTGGTCCTGCGTGTAGTAGCCGCCGCTGACCCCAATGCCGCCGACGATCTCGCCGTCGCTCTGGATGGGGATGCCGCCCTCGTAGATGATCAGCCGCTCGGCGTGGGTGATGCCGTGGAGCAAGGGGCCGTCGTCCTTGATGAACTGCCACCAGTCCTTGGTGGAGAGGCCGAAGCCGACGGCGGTGTAGCCCTTGTCCTGGGCGATCTTGATCGAGAGGAGCGCCGCGCCGTCCATTCTGCTGAACGCCTTGAGGTTGCCGTCGGGGTCGACGATGGCGGTGCACATCGGCACGCTGATCTCGCTCGCCTTCGCCTCCGACGCCTCGATCATCGCCTTGGCCGCTTCGAGCGTAATGGTGGACTTCTTCATCGTTGACGCCATGGTGCGCCTCCGCAAAGGGGATTGGCGGCGCGATTCTAGCACAGGCGCTATCGGAAACGGTCGATGACTCCGCGGGCGAAGCGCTCCATGTAGGGGTACATCTTCTTCGCGGGGAAACCCGAAGGCGTCGTGTTGCCCCCGCCGAAGACGAAATGCGTGTAAGGAAGCTCTTCGAGCTTGGCCTCCACGCGCCGCACGATCTCCCCCGCGTCGTCGACCACGTAGCCCCGCAGGCCCCAAGACCGGCGTCGGCCCTCCCGCTGCAACACCTCCAGCAGGGCGGGATCGTGGCCGCTCAAGGCCGACTCCTCGTACCAGCCCTTCATCGCCGTGGACTGCCATTCGACGTACGGCCGTATTTCCTCCATCGTCGCGTCAGGGTCGTCGGAGATGAAGAAGGAGTCGACGATCATTCCCTGCAGGCCGAAGTCCTTCGGGTCGCGGCCCCGGGCGCGGAGGCCGTCGCTGTAGGCGGCGTAGGTCTCCTTGGCGTTGCCGCCGACATCGACCAGCAGCAGCGAGGCGTCGTGCCGCGCCGCTCGCTGCGCCGCGGGCGTGCTCCGCGCTCCGACCCAGAACGGCAGCGGACGCTGCACCGGCTTCGGATAGACCGAGGCGTCCTTAAGCTGATAGTGCCGCCCCGAGAACGAGAACGGCTCGTCGCCCAGCGCGCCCCGGATGATGGTCAGGCCCTCCTCCATGCGCCCCGCGCGGTCGCGGCGGTCGATGCCGAAGGCGTCGAACTCCTCCTTGCGGTAGCCGAGGCCCATGCCAAGCATGAGCCGTCCGTTGGAGATGACGTCGACGATGGCGGCGTCCTCGGCGACCTTCAGCGCGTTGTTCAGCGGCAGCAGCAGGAGCCACGTCCCGATCTTGATGCGCTTGGTGCGGGCGGCGATGGTGGCGGCCACGGTCAGCGGCGACGGGTTGTAGCCGTCGCCGGGCGAGAAGTGGTGCTCCGGCAGCCAGACGCTGTCGAAGCCAAGCTCCTCGGCGTAGGCGATCTGCTGGAACATGTCCTCGTAGAACTCGGCGGGGTCCTGCTTGAACGCCTCCGGGTTGCGGAAGTTGTAGGCGAGTCCGAAGTCGATGCGCGTTGCCATGGGGCCGCGCCTCCTCTTCTCTAGGCCGCCGATGCTTCGGCGTTGACCCGCTCGACGAGGTCGACGAAGCGTTCCAGCACGCCGATGCGCGTGTCGGTCCCAGGCTCGGCGCCGGGGAGGCCCTTGGGCGCGGGCCGCGCGCTGATCGTGGTGACGCCGGCGTCGCGGTAGGTGCGGATGCGGTCGGCGATCATCTCGTCGGTGCCGATGAGGTGCGTCTTCAGGATGACCTCCGTGGGGACGATTCGCCGCGCCTCGTCGCGCTTGCCGGCGAGCCACAGGTCTTGGATCTCGGTGGCGAGGTCGGCGTAGCCGGCCCGCTTGTAGGCGTTGTTGTAGAAGTTGTGGCGGCGCGACCCCATCGCGCCGAGGCTGAAGGCCAGCGCGGGCCGCATCTCCTCGACCGCCGCGTCGACGTCGTCGGTGAACCACACCGTGCCGCCGACCTGCAGGTCGAGCTCTTTCATGGAGCGCCCTGCGCTCGCCGCGCCCTCCGCCATGGGTTCGAAGAAGACGCCGGCGTGCTCCGGCATGAACGACGTGCCGCGCCAGCCGTTGGCCAACTCGCCGGTGAGCCGCAGGTTGGCGGGCCCCAGAGAGGCGACATAAATCGGCAGCTCGGGCGTGGGAGGGGCGACGCTCGCCAGCGCCTTGCCCTCTCCCTCCCGGGCGGGCATTCGATAGATCTCCCCTTGGTACGAGACGCGCTCGCCGCGAAAAATACGCCGCAGGATCTCGATGGTCTCGCGGGTGCGCTGCACGGGCCGGTCGAAGACGACGCCGTGCCAGCCCTCCATCACCTGCGGCCCGCTGGTGCCGATGCCCAACTTGAACCGCCCGCCCGACATCGAGTAGAGCGACATGGCGGTCATGGCGAGGTTCGCCGGCGTCCGCGCTCCAATCTGGAGGATGCTCGTCCCCAGCTCGATCGTCGACGTCTTGGCCGCCAGGTAGGCCAGCGGCGTCGCGCCGTCGTGTCCCCACGCCTCCGGCGACCATAGCCCCGCCACGCCCACGCGCTCCGCGGCTTGAGCGAACGCGGTGATTGCCTCCCAGTCCTTGATCGCGTAGCCGGTGACGAAGCTGGTGGAGACTCTCATGGGGCGCCTTTCGGAGACGTTGAGGCCGGCGCGCGGCGGTTACGGCCAGTCCTTGCCGTGGCGGGGCAGGTCG
>DAOUKZ010000161.1:0-7436 GCA_034420775.1 Dehalococcoidia bacterium | reverse complement strand
GCCACGCGCAGCTACACCTGAAACGCCGCGGCGTCCTTGCCTACGACAAGAGCGCGAAGACATGGGCGCTCACAAGCTCTTGAACCGTTCGGCTCGCGCGGCCTGGCCGGATTCAAAGTCCGCATCCTCGGCCTCTCTGATGCGGGGCTTCCGTCCTCCGGAACTTGCAGACTCCACCCAAGCTCTCGTCAGGAGAAACTCTCCGTGCTCGTCGACACAGAGACGCTCATCTTCATTGGGGCGGCCTACGGCGTCGTAGTCTCTGACCTCGATGTCCAGATCTCCCAGGTCGAGACCCTCGACGCAGACTTCTTGAGCCATCCCAGCCCGAATCGTGATGCAGATACTCGGCATAGCGCCAACGTCCCTCCGTGTAGAAGCGGCCGCATTCTATCTTCCGGCGGTTGGTCATCGTCAAGGAGCGTAAGGGGCTGAACTTGAGCAGCAACTGGCGGTGCGTCACCGGATGGGATGGGTTCTGGTGGATGGTCGGGGTGCTGGCCGCACTGGCGATTGGCGTCTCGCTCTCATGGCTCTTTTGGGAAGACCTGCGCGGTAGCGATGAATCCCTCAGCGCGACCATTCGCAACCTGGGCCTCGTGATCGGCGGCGTCATCGCCGGGCTGCTCGCAATGTGGCGCAGCAAGGTCGCAGAGCGCCAGGCCGCGACGGCGCAGGAGGGCCTGCGGAACGAACGCTACCAGACCGGCGCCAAGATGCTTGGCAGCGCCGTTCTCTCGGAACGCTTGGGTGGCATCTATGCGCTGCAGCGGCTTGCCCACGAACAACCTAAGCAGTACCACGTTCAGATCATGCGCCTATTCTGCGCGTTCGTACGCCACCCGATCAGGGACGAGCGTATTGAGCAAGCGGCGGACGGGGAGGAGCAGGACGACGAGCGGTCGCGGCGACGCCAAGACGTGCAGGCCATCATGGAGGCCATCGCCGCCCGAGGCGAGGCGGAAATTCAGATCGAGAAGCAGCACCGCTACCGACCGGACCTGTATCGCGTACAGCTCGAACGTATCTACCTTACGAACGCAAATCTGAGTCGAGCAGACCTTGGTGGGGTGAACCTATCTCGCGCGATTCTCGAGGGTGCCGACCTATCCGATACCTGGCTAGGTGGTGGAGACCTGTCCGACGCGCGTCTCCATTGCGCAGACTTATCCGACGCGCGGCTCTCTGACGCAAACCTTTCCGGCGCGAATCTATCTGAGGCGATCCTTCGTCGGGCTAAGATGTTGAATGCGGATCTCCCTGAGGCGATCCTGTTTCGCGCGAAGCTGCCCGGCGCGGACCTAACCGGCGCAAAGCTACCGCACGCGAGTCTGACTGAAGCGAACCTATCCGGTGCATACCTCAGGAATGCGTCTCTGCGCGGCGCGGGGTTTGCCGGTTCGAAGATGTCCGGCGCGGACCTGTCTCGCGCCGACTTGTCCGGTGCGAGGTTCACATCGCTAGTTCGGCATGGTGCGAAGGAGTGCAGGTCTAACCCGGCGATTGGGCTCTCCCAGTCCCAACTCGATGAGGCGTGCGCGGACGAGGGCAACGGGCCGGACTTGAAGGGCGTCGTCGACGCTGAAACCGGCGAGCCGCTGGTCTGGCGCGGCCGAATCGCGCTGACTTAAAGGCCCACCCTACCAACCCCATTTCCCGCGTAGCGCCTCTTGTGGTTGCCCCCGCTCCACCAACCCCAACCCCCACCCGCAACGACCCATTGACAGCCGTGCCAAGGCGGGCTTATCGTAAGGGCTGAGAACTTATGTTCGTCACAGGACGGCCCCCAACAACCGCGCAGTGGCCCTTACAGGGCTGGCGTGCGGCCAAAACCCCGTCCGCGCCTTGCCGGGTGGCAAGTGTGCAAGAACCGGCGCCTTCTCAGAGCAGAGAAGTGTGCGGATGCCGACGCCTCCTCGTTCAAAGGAGCGTGTCACTGTGGACGCCTCCCGGATGGGAGTGTGCCAAGCCGACGCCTCCCAAGGTGGGAGTGTGCGATGTGGACGCCTCCTCATTCAAGGAGCGTGTCACCGTGGACGCCTCCCGAGTGGGAGTGTGCCAAGCCGACGCCTTCCCAGAGCAGGGAAGTGTGCGATGCCGACGCCTCCTTATTCAAAGGAGTGTGCGAAAACTCCGCCTAGCGCCTTCCGGGGGGAAGTGTGCGAACGGAACCACCCTTGCCCCCCGTGCGCCCTCCAACCCTGAAAGCATGAAACGTAGTTCATGTCACACGGGCGAAGGGGCGCTGCGGGTGCGCTCCGCCCCACCCTCGCCGGCTACCCCCGCCACAACCCCTCCACCACGCCGCCGCTCCGATCGGGGGGCGGGATGGCCTGGTGGAACCACTCGGCGGCGATGCCGCGCTCCTCGAACATGGCGGCGAGGTGCTGGGCGTCTTCCTGGGAGGCGTAGCCGCGCAGCGCGGCGAGCTTGACGTCCTTCGTCTCCGAGATGTCGACGCGGTGGGTGGGGTCGACCTCCGGGCCGTCGAGGTCGAGCTCCCCTTCGTCCATGAACTCCTTCGGGAGGGCGACGTAGAAGAGGCGCGCTTGCTTCTCCGCCGTCTCCCGGTAGCGCTCGAAGGCGGCGACGGCGGCCCGGTGCAGCGCGATATGGTCGTCGTGCCGCGAGATACCGAGCGGCCCGAAGGTAATCACCACGTCGGGGCCCACCTCGGCCATCACCGCGTGGACCCTACCCGCCAACTCCTCGGGGTCGGCGTCCTTCACCTCCTGGTCGCGGTAGCCGAGGAGGATCGGCGGGTTGGCGCCGTAGCGCTCCAGCGCCCCGCGCAGCTCGCGCTCCCGGACGTGGGGAAGCTCCTCCCGCTCGATCTGGAGACCGCCCGTCCCCAGCGTGCCGAGCTCGCCCCGGGTCGCGGTGATGTTGAAGACGTCGACACCCTCGCGGGCGTAACGGGTGAAGGTGCCGCCGCAGCCGGAGGTCTCGTCGTCGGGGTGGGCGAAGACGCCGAGGATGACGCGCTTGTCCTGCATGGAATTCCAGTCTAGGCGCTCAGAGCGGCGCAAGCGGGATGGGCGGGAATGGGAGGAATAGCGGGGGTGAGAGCTAGCGGTTCTTGTAGTTGGGCTTGCGCTTTTCCAGGAAGGCGCGGCGGCCCTCCATGTGGTCTTCGGTGAAGGTGTTCCGCTGGGCCAGGAGGAGGCCGTGCTCCATGGCGGCCTTGCGGTCCATCTCCAGCCCCGCCCAGAGCGCCTCGACGGTGCCCGCCAGGGCGAGCGGAGGGAGCTCGGCGAGGGCGCCGGCCATCTCCATCGCCGCGTCCAGCAAGTCGGCGTGCGGCACAACTTCCTGGGCCAGCCCGACCTGATAGGCGCGCTCGGCGGTCATGCGCCAGGCGCTGCCCATCAGGGCCATGCGCATCACCTCGCCGAAGGGCATGCGGCGGGTGAGCGCGATGGGCTCGACCGCGGCAACCCGGCCATAGGTGACGTGGGGGTCGAAGAAGGTCGCGTTCTCGGCGGCGATGACGAGGTCGCTGTCGGCGACGAAGTAGAGCCCGCCGCCGCCGCACATGCCGTTGACCGCGGTGATCACCGGCTTGAAGCAGCCGTTCTGGTGGGCCGTCACCGTCGAGCCGGGCACCTTCTTCCATCGCTCGAACTGGCTCATGCCCTGCACCTCAGCGGTGCTCTCCTTGGTATCGACGCCGACGCAGAAGGCCCGGTCGCCCGCCGCGGTCAGGACGGCGACCCAGACATCGTCGTCGTCCCGCAGCTCAGTCCACAGGCCGGAAAGCTCCGCCTCCATGCGGCGGTTAAAGGCGTTGAGCGCGTCGGGGCGGTCGAGCGTGACGACACCGACGTGGTCCTGTTTCTCGTAGCGAATGGTCTCGTAGGACATGGCGGGCGTCAGGCCGAGGGCCGACCTAGTGTTGGGGGTGGTCCTCGTGGAGCGCCTCGTGCGCGGTCTCGGAGAGGGGGCGGGTGTCCTTGCCCAGCGCGGCGCTAAGCTCGATGCGGCCGAGGTGCTTGACGTTAGCGCAGCGGTCGGCCTCGTCGCCGCCGAGCGAGCACAACTCGATGTCCTTGATGAAGAAGCGGACCGGGCCGCCCTTGGCCTCAGAAAGCGGGCCGCCGCCGTCGCGGTAGACGACGATACCCTGAGCGCGAATCGGGGCCAGAGGAATGCTGGCGCTGAAGGAGCCGTCGCCGGTGGCGAGGGTGATGTAGCGGGCGTCGCCGCGCGCGCCGGATGCCTCGAGCACGGCGTCGAGGCGCACCCCGCCGCCCTCGCGGCCGGGTATCTCCGATCCGACGTCGGGAATCTGCCCCGGCAGCGCCGCGAGGTCGTCGAAGCTCATCGTCAGGGGCCGGTCGACGAGGCCCTCGGTGCGTAGCAGGTCGCCCATAGTGGAATTGTCGAAGAGCGGGCCCCGCCGGTCAAGGCGCGCGGCTGGGGCTTTGGCTACATTCCGTCAGGACGAAGAGGGTGCCGCCACCGAAGCCCTGGAAATCGGCCGAAGTCGGAGTCGGTGGACACTATGGTGCAGCCATGCTCGATAGCGATCGCCGCATGCTGGGCGTCGGCAACCAGCTTTCCGGCGGCGCCGGACTCACGGCAGAGCCTTTCGAATATCTCCAAGTGGTCCGGACCAGGACCTACAATGCGCGCCGTCGGCCGTTCCACGAGCGACGTCACGAACGCGAACGACTGCTCGAGGGAGGACGGAGGATCGAAGACTCGGGGGTTTGTCGCGACACGGATAAAGCCAGACAGGGCAAGTACGGAAAGGGCAAACGGCTCCGGTCCCGTCGCCAAACGGGTGATCCAATTCGCGTACTCGATGTGATCGGGGACCGAGTCCTCGACGTGCGCATAGATCAGGACATTAACGTCAGGAATCAGCACATCAATGCCCGCGGTTGAACCGGACCTCGTCATCTCGTGCGTCGAGCGCCCTCGGCCGGTCGAGATCGACTCCGGGGCGGGGACGGACGCCCCGCACGGTGATCAACCGGAATGGCGGCTGCGGCGATGTCTCACGGCGCTTCAGCGCATCGTTCAGTGTGTCGGAAATGAAGGCGCTCACACTGATGCCTCGGGCCTCGGCTGCCCGGCGTACCTGCTTCGCGAGCCGGTCATCAAGCGAGATCGTCGTTCTCATGATGCGCTAGCATACTAGAGTTGCATCAGTGCATCAACTCCACGAAAATCGCCACCGCTATGCGGGCGTGCGGCTGGGCCGTGGGCCATCACACGCTTGGGAAGAGCAGGATGGCTCCGGAGGTCAGGCAGACGATGGTGAAGATCGTCCACTTGATGACCGTCTGACTCACGCTCAGGGCGAAGTTGATGCAGAGCAGCGCCCCCGCCGTCATGCCCGCCGCGATGATAAGGCCCGGGACCCACTCCAGGTGGTCCGTGGCGATGAACACGACCAAGGAAGCGGCGCTGAAGAGGGCGGTACAGACGGCCTTCAGCGCGTTGGTGCGCACCAGGTCGTAGCGCAGCCCCGCGGCCAGTGCCGCGATGAGCATGAAACCGACGCCGACCTGCACGAACCCACCGTAGAGTCCGGCGACGAAGAGCAGGAGCACGCCCAGGGGGTGCTCGGTGAGCCGGCGCGTCGGCGTCCCTTCCGGCGGCGCGATGACGTTGGGGAAGAGCACCATCAGCACCGCTATGGCGATCATGGTGCCGAGCAGAATGGGTTTGAGCGCGTCTGGGTGCAGCCAACTCGCCGCCAGCGCGCCGAGGACCGCGCCCAAAACCGTGGGCGCAAGCATCGACGGAATGGCGCTCTTGTCAAGCTTGTCGTACCTGTTGAAGCCCCTGATGCCGATGATCGACTGCTGCAGGACTCCTATCCTGTTGGTGCCATTGGCGTAGTCGGCGGGCATGCCGAAAAGGATCAAGAGCGGCACCGTGATCAGCGACCCGCCGCCGGCAACGGTGTTGATGAAGCCCCCAAGGGCGCCCGCCGCCAGCAGCGCGACGGCCTTCCACCACGTCAGATCTATCTCCGTAGGAGCAACGATGTCCCATACGGATTCCATGCAGGGACTCCAGTGGCGGCTAAGGCGGGAGCGCGGGATGCCCGCACGGTATCCCCGCGCGGCCCTAGTAGGCAAGGTCGGACCCGGGCCGACGCGTCGATCTGCTATGCTGCGCCCGCCGCCGCGACGGCTGGCGGCGGGGGAGGTCGGCATGGCGCCCTATGTTCCTTCTGAAGAGGAAGTCCTTGGCTACATGGACTCGTGCAGCAACTGGGGGCGCTGGGGCGACGACGACGAGCTCGGCACGGTGAACCTCATCACCCCGGAGGCGCGACGCGACGCCGCGGGGCTGGTCAAGGAAGGAATCACCGTCTCCTGCGCCCGCCTGATCCCGCGGACGGCGGAGGCCGACTTCGACATGCCGCCGCTGCACTTCATGACGGGCGCCGGCGAGCGGTTCGAGGGCAAGAAGACCCAGCCGGACGAGCTTCAATCGACCGGCGACTTCTTCGGGATCGCTTATCACGGCTTCACCGTCACTCACGTGGACAGCTTGTCGCACGTGCTCCGCGACGGCGTCCTCTACAACGGACGCCCCGCCAACCTCATCTCGACGGCCCAAGCGTCGCAGACGCTGGCCATCGAGGCGCTGAAGGACGGCGTCGTGACCCGCGGCGTGCTCCTCGACTTCCCCAAACTGCGCGGGGTCGATTGGCTGGAGCGCACCGACGGCGTCTACCGGGAGGACCTCGAGGCGGCGGAGCGGGAGCAGGGCGTCACCGTCCGCGAGGGCGACGTCCTGCTGGCGCGCTTCGGGGCGGTGCGCCGCCGAAACGAGGAGGGCCCCTCGCGGAAGGTCTACGAGCAGCGGCCGGGGTTCCACGCGGTCTGCACCCCCTGGTTCCACGAGCGCGGCATCGCCGCCGTCGGCTCGGACAGCGCTCAGGACCTCTTCCCCAGCGGCTACCCGATGATGCGGGCGCCGGTCCACCAGATCGGGATCGTGGCCATGGGCCTCTGGTTGATCGACAACTGCGACCTCGAAGCATTGGCCGAGACCTGCGACCGGCTGGGGCGCTACGAGTTCCTGTTCAGCATGGGTCCGCTCCGCATCACCGGCGGCACCGGGTCGCCGGTCAACCCCATCGCCGTCTTCTAGGCCGCGCCGGACGCGCCGCCCCACACATCAGGAGGAGAGAGCCGCCATGCCGCCGCGCAAGCCCATCCGCTTCAGCGTCGGAGGGACGATGTCCCTGGGCACATTCGAGCAGGTCGTCGAGATCGCGCAGACCTTGGAGGAGCTCGGCTTCGACGGCTTCTACAGTTCGGACCACATGTACGGCGTCGGCGGGGGCGGCCCGATGCGCGCGATGTACACGGAGCTCTTGGAGGCGTGGACCGTGATGGCGGGACTCGCGCCGGTCACCAAGACCCTGAAGCTCGGTTGCATGGTCACCGGCGTCACCTACCGGCACC
>DAOUKZ010000160.1:0-2393 GCA_034420775.1 Dehalococcoidia bacterium | reverse complement strand
CTTGAGCAGGGCGAAGCCGCCGGGCGCCGCAGCGTCGGGAACGCCGAAGAGGGCGCGGTCGAGGTCTTGGGCCAGATCGGAGGCTCGGAACGTTGCGCCGTACTCGTCGCGCAGGAAGTCGACCACGGCGTCGGCGGCGGAGGGCTGGGAGGAGAGGTTCACCCGCAGCGCGTCTTCGTGGAAGCGAAGGTACGGGGCGGACTCGTCCCCGCGGGGGCCGCGGACCGGCTGGCGGAACAGCACGATGGTGCTGTCGTCGGGGCGCACCAACGACACGGTGAGGACCGGCGGGCGGTCGTAGAAGGTGACGCCGCTCACGGAAAAGTTGGTGAACGTCGGCGGGCGGTCCGATTCGTACTCGACGGTGGCGACGTACGTGCGGAGCTCGCCGGACTGCGTGGGCCGGACTTCGGTCGCCTCGCCGACGACGTAGTCGCGGTGGGGCACGTCGGCCCGCGTGGTGAGCGCCGTTGACCAGATGGGGGGCACCGCGCCGGGGTTGTCGGCCCACTGCGCCGGGTCGCTCCACGTCTCCTCGCCCCAGCTCAGAGGGAAGCGAATCAGCACGTAGAGCGAGAGGATGACGAGGACGGCGAAGAGGCCGATGCCGAGCTTGCCCGGCCAGGTCGCGAGGAGCTCCTTGAAGATGTTGCGCCCCGTCATGAGGAGTATCTCACCCGTGGGTCGAGGATGACGTAGAGGACTTCAAGGATGAAACGCGCGGCGACGTAGAGCAGCGTGAAGACGAAGGTGAGCGCGACGATGACGTTCTCGTCGGGCGTCCCCGCCACGGCGTCGAAGTAGAGCCGGCCCATCCCCTGCCAGTTGAAGATGGTCTCGACGAGGATGGAGCCGCCGAGGGAACCCGCGAGCCCCAGGATCAGGCCGGTCACGATGGGCGGGGCGGCGACGCGCAGGATGTGCCGCCGGTTGACGATGCCTTCCGGCATTCCCTTGGCCCGCGCCATGGTGACGTGGTCTTCCTGCGCCACGGTCATGGTCATGGTGCGGACCGAGTAGATGTAGGGCCCCACGCTCACCAAGACGAGGGTGATCACGGGCAGGATGGAGTGCTTGAGGAGATCGAGGAAGCGCAGGAAGCCGGCCTCGGGCGGGGGCGTGCTGTACATCCCCCCAGAGGGCAGGATGTCGAGCTTGAAGGCGAAGATGAGGATCATCAGTATCCCCATCCACCACGCCGGCATGGCAAACGAGACGGCGGAGAAGTAGGAGACGGCGCGGTCGATCTTGGTGCCGATGCGCGTCGCCAGCTTGACGCCGAGCGCGAGGCCGACCACGGCGGTGATGACGAGGCTCGTGGTGAGCAGCAGCGCGGTGTTGGGAAGCCGGTCCCACACGATGTCGGAGACCTCGCGGCTGCCCGAGAAGCTCTTCAGGGAGCGCGCCTCACCGAGGTCGAGGGTGATAACGCGGGCGACGGTGGCGGGGAGGCGCCGCACCCAACTCTGGTCGAGGTCGTAGAACTCGACGAGCTCCTGGCGGCGGACGTCGAGCGTGGCCTCGAGTTGTTCGGGGTCGCGAATCGTCTGGGAGAGGGTTACGCGGAGGCCGCGAAGGTCTTCGCCGATCTGCGCCTCGAGGAGGCGGTCGGAGAAGCCGGTGGCGCCGAGGGTGACCACGAGCGCCACGAGCACCAGGAAAAGCACGGCCACCAGCGTGAGCAAGCGGACCGCCAGCGGCTTGACGACTGTCATGATCTCAGCGCCATGATACCGCCCCGTGGGCGGCTCTGTGTGGTGCGTTTACGTAACGACTCCGGCTGTGAGGAATGGGCGACCACAAGAGTCGCCCGTACAGGGGAGGGATCGGCGACTTCGATGGCCAGCGGCGGTGGTCAGGGGGCCCCTCATCTCAATCTTCTCCCGTGGGAGAAGAGGCAAGACCTCCCGGCCCCAGCCCCGCCGGCGCGCCCTGGCGGGCGCGTGCCCTCTCTCTAATCTCCCCCAAGAGGGGGAGAGGTTTAAGGTGCTCTCCCCGCGGGAAGGGCGGAGGGGAGGGCGACCACGAGAGTCGCGCCTACAGGGGAGGGGTCGGCGACTTCGATGGCCAGCGGTGGTGATCAGGGGTCCCCTCATCTCAATCTTCTCCCGTGGGGAGAAGAGGCAAGACCTCCCGGCCCCAGCCCCGCCGGCGCGCCCTGGCGGGCGCGTGCCCTCTCTCTAATCTCCCCCAAGAGGGGGAGAGGTTTAAGGTGCTCTCCCTGCGGGGAAGGCCGGAGGGGAGGGCGCACCCCACCCCGGCCCTCTCTCAGTCTCCCCCTGTATAGACCGGGGACATCATTAACGGGTGTTCGGAGACATGGTTTACACCTGCTGCTGGCAAATGAAGCAGCAGGAGGTGGACTATTCCTTGGCAGGAGGCATCCGCGGTGT
>DAOUKZ010000159.1:0-10342 GCA_034420775.1 Dehalococcoidia bacterium | reverse complement strand
CAGCCTGAACCACGTCCACACAACGTCCTTCGGCAACTTCGTGCACTGGACGGAGGGCCGCACCGCCTCGTGGTGGTACGGGGCGAAGACCGGCGGCGGCTGGCTTGGAGCGTCGGGCTCGCACACCCTCGACGCGATGCGGTGGCTCTTTGGAGAGATCGTCGCGGTGAACGCCACCCTCGAGACCTTCGCCAAGGAACACAAGCCCATCGACCAGCCCGACCGCATCGTCGCCGACGCCGACGACACCTTCTTCCTGACGCTTCGCTTCGAGAACGGCGCGCTGGGCGCATTCCTGTCCAGCGCCGCGGCTCCGACGGGGACCGGCGCGATGCGCCTCGAAGCCCACGGCGCCGACGGCTCGCTCGTCCTCGACGGCGATCAACTCTTCGCCGGGAAGAAGGGCGAGGCGCTCGCCGAGGTCGAGGTCGACGAGTTGCCCGACCCGCCCGTCGCCGGCGATCAGCACTACAAGCCCTTCTTCGCCTGGACGAACCACATAGTTGCCGCGCTCTCGAATGGTGAGAAGATCGAGCCCAGCTTCGAGGATGGGTGGCGGAGCCAGCGCATCCTGGACGCCGCTCGCGCCTCGTCGGAAGCAGGGCGGTGGGTCGAGTGCGGCTGAGCCGCGCCTAGCCGCCGAGCGTAACCGCGACCATCCGGCGCTCCAGCGCGAGCGCGAGGTCGGTGGTCGGCTCTAGGCGTTCGAGGTCGCCCGTTGAAACGACGAACGCCACGCCGAGCAAGCGCCCCACCCGGAAGTCGATCACCGTCGACGAGACGAGCCCAACGGTGCCGCGGTGCGTGGCCCGCAGCGACACGGCCTCGTCGGCGAATCCCCGGGCGCTGAGCTTCTCGACGGACACGAGCTCGCTGCCGTCGCGGCTCGACTCCCCGACGTTCTCCTCGAACTGACGCAGGAAGATCTCGTGCATCCACACCTTGACGCTCTCCTCGTTGTCGAAGAGGTGCACCACGGCCCCCGCGGCGACGTCGATGCCGGGAGCTTCGGCGGCGCTCGCCTCTGGGTTGGCGTATTCGGCGAGGAAGCCGGTGATCCGGCCGATGCGGGCGAAGCGCTCGGCGGAGTTGCCGGGAAAACCTTGCTCCGCCATTGTGTGGTTATCGAGATAGCCGGAACGCGCAAGCTGGAAACCGGCGAGGCCGCCCGGCAGCTCGGCGGGGTCCAAGATCATCCGCTCGATGAGCGCGTCGGAGATCGTGTAGGTCGCTCGCGTCAGTGCGGTGGACATGGCTCTGCGCTCTTGGGAAGAGTGCGGGTGGCAGCGCCCCTAAATTGTAGCACCGCTTCAGGAGGCGACGCAGCCACACTTCCGCACCCAACTAAGGGGCGGACACGTAGAGCGCGCTTGCCGAGGGTCTTGGAGCGGCAAGACCGTCTTCCTCAAGCCCCTGCAGGTGCATGGCGATGGCCTCTTCCATCCGGCGCCGGATCTGGGCGCGAGACCTGCCGGTGGCAATGCAACCGGGGATGTCGGGGGAATAGGCCGAGAACCCGGTCGATGTTTTCTCCACCACGATCAGAAAGCGGTCCATGGCCCCATATTCTAGCCCAGGCCGCGCGACCGGTACTGCAGCGCCTCCGCGACGTAGGCGGCGCTGATGTCGGCCTCGCTGGCGAGATCGGCGATGGTGCGGCTGAGCTTGAGCGTGCGGTTGAAGGCGCGCGCCGACATCTGGAAGCGCTCCATCGCCGTCTGTAGCAGGGAGTCGCCGGCATCGTCGAGCGTGCAGTGCTTGCGGGTCTCCGTGACGTCCATGTCAGCGTTGCAGGTGAAGCGGTCCCCTTGGAACCGGGAGCGCTGCCGCTCGCGGGCCCGCTCGACGCGCCGCCGCACCGAGGCCGACGACTCGGCGAGGTCCTTGTCGACCAGCTTCTCGTACTCGACGCGGGGCGCCTGCACGAACAGGTCGATACGGTCGAGCAGGGGCCCGCTGATCCGCTTCTGGTAGCGGGCGATTGCGCCGGCGGTGCAGACGCACTCCTTGCCGGGGTCGCCGTAGTAGCCGCAGGGGCAGGGGTTCATCGCCCCCAGCAGCATGAAACCCGCGGGGAAGGTCGTCGTCCCCTGTGCCCTGCTGATGGTCACGATCTTGTCTTCCATGGGCTGGCGCAGGACTTCGAGGGTGGCCTGGCCGAACTCGGGCAGCTCGTCGAGGAAGAGGACGCCGCGGTGGCACAGGCTGATCTCCCCGGGCCGAGGCCAACGACCTCCGCCGACCAGCCCGGCGTTCGAGATCGTGTAGTGCGGCGAGCGGAAGGGCCGGACGCTGACCAGCGGCTCGTTCGTCGGAAGCTGCCCCGCTACGCTGTAGATCTTGGTCACCTCCAGCGCCTCGGAGCGGGAGAGCGCGGGCAGGATTCCGGGCATGGCCCGGCTCAGCAGCGTCTTGCCGCTCCCCGGCGGACCGGAGAGGATGACGTTGTGCCCGCCGGCCGCCGCGATCTCCAGCGCCCGCTTGGCGTGCTCTTGACCGCGGATGTCGGCGAAGTCGACGTGGCCCGCGGCATCCTCGATCTCCGGCTCCGGCCGCTCCGTGGGCAGTGTCAGCGTGATCGGGTCGTCGCCGCGGTAGTGCGACGCCAGCCGCGACAGGCTCTCGGCGGGCAGCACGTCGACGCCCTCCACCAGCGCCGCCTCGGACGCATTCTGGGCGGGGACGATCACCCGCTTGAAGCCGAGATCCTGACCTAGCGACACCATGGGCAGGATGCCTTGGGTATGGCGCAGGCTTCCGTCCAAGGAAAGTTCGCCGATCACGAGCGTGTCGGAAAGGTCGGCCTCGATCTGCCCGGAGGCAAGCAGCACACCCAGCGCGATCGGCAAGTCGTAGGCCGGCCCCGCCTTCCGCAGGTCGGCCGGGGCAAGGTTGACGGTCAGCCGCGTGCGGGGGAACTCGCCGCCCGAGTTGCGCACCGCGCTCCGCACGCGCTCCCGCGCCTCCTGCACCGCCGCGTCGGGAAGCCCAACGACGTTGAACCGGGGAAGACCCCGCGCGATATCGACTTCTACCTCTACCGGGGCTCCTTCGAGCCCCACGACGGCGCAGCTGCGTACTTTGGCGAGCATGTTCAGCCTCCGGGAATTGGGGGGAGTGCGGCGGAAGGGTAGAGACCGCGCGTCGCTACGGGCAAGACCCGCGTGTCACACCGATTCGCCACGCCCACCGCCGTCCTTGACGCTCCCGTGCGGCCCGATACACTGAACTTCTCCCTTGCGCCGAAGCAAGGGAAGCCCTGCCTCCGAGGTGACCGATGACGACCCAAGCCCCCGTCCGCGGCCCGAGCCGCACCTTGGTCGACGGACCGGACCGAGCGCCGGCCCGTGCCATGCTCCGCGCCACCGGCCTGACCGACGAAGACTTCCGCAAGCCCCTGATCGGCGTGGCCAACACCTGGATCGAGGTCATGCCCTGCAACTTCCACCTCCGCCGCCTGTCGGAGAAGGTCAAGCAGGGCGTGCGCGCCGCCGGCGGCGTCCCCATCGAGTTCAACACCATCGCCGTCTCCGACGGCATCGCGATGGGCACGGAGGGCATGAAGGCGTCCCTCATCAGCCGCGAGGTCATCGCAGACTCCATCGAGCTCGTCGTGCGGGGCCATCTGCTCGACGGCGTGGTCGCGATCAGCGCCTGCGACAAGACCATCCCCGCAACCATCATGGCGCTGTGCCGCATGGACCTGCCCTCCGTCGCCTTCTACGGCGGGTCGATCTTGCCCGGCGTCTATCGCGGACAGGACATAACGATCCAGGAGGTCTTCGAGGCCGTCGGCGCCCACTCCGCGGGCCGCATCACCGACGGCGAACTCTACGAGATAGAGAAGAACGCCTGCCCCGGGCCGGGGGCCTGCGGCGGCCAGTTCACCGCGAACACCATGGCCACGGCCATCGAGACGCTCGGCATCGCGCCGATGGGCACCGGAAGCCTCCCGGCGATGGACCCCGGCAAAGACGACGGCGCCTACGAGGCGGGCCGGCTGATCATGGACATCGTGGAGCGTGATCTGCGCCCCAGCCGCATCGTCACCCAACTCCATCGAGAACGCCATCGCCACCATTGCCGCCACCGGCGGATCCACGAACGGCGTCCTCCACTTCCTGGCCATCGCCAAGGAGGCAGGCGTCGCGCTCAACATCGACGACTTCGACGTCATCTGCAACAAGACCCCGCTGCTCGCCGACCTCAAGCCCGGCGGGCGCTACGTCGCCAAGGATATGTACGCCGCGGGCGGCATCGCCCTCGTCGCGAACCGCCTGCTGGAAGCGGGCCTGCTGCACCCCGACGAGATGACCGTGACGGGCCGCACTATTGGCGAAGAGGCCGCGGAGGCCGTGGAGACGCCCGGCCAAGTGGTGCTGAAGCCGTTGAGCGACCCGATCAAGCCGACGGGCGGTCTGGCAATCCTCCATGGCAACCTCGCGCCCGAGGGCTGCGTGGTCAAGCTCGCCGGCCACGAGCGCATGCTCCACCGGGGCCCGGCGCGCGTCTTTGACACCGAAGAGGCGTCGTTCGCTGCCGTGAAGCAGGGCGAGATCAAGAACGGCGACGTCGTCGTGATCCGCTATGAAGGGCCGCAAGGTGGACCGGGCATGCGCGAGATGCTGGGTGTGACCGCCGCCCTCGTCGGCGAGGGCTTGGGCGAGACCGTTGCCCTGCTCACCGACGGACGTTTCTCAGGCGCGACCCACGGCTTGATGGCAGGCCACGTCGCCCCCGAAGCGGCGGTCGGTGGCCCCATCGCCGCCGTCCGCGACGGCGACTCCATCGTCTTCGACATCGAGAAGCGCGAGCTCAACGTCGAGCTCTCCGACGCCGAAATCGAGGAGCGGATGAAGGACTGGACGCCGCCCGCGCCCCGCTACACCTCCGGCGTCTTCGCGAAGTACGCCCGCCTGGTGTCGAGCGCGTCGGAAGGCGCGGTGACCAGCTAGCCGCGCCCCTCGTCGGCGTCCCCCTCCGCGTGCCGTTTCTTCCGGTAGGAGAGGTGGCGGTTGACCGACGCCTCGTCCAAACCCAGGCTGACGGCGGCCGCCGCGTCCTCGGACGACCGTTCCTCGTCGCCCAGCGCCGCGTAGGCCAGCGCCCGCTGGAAGTGGGCCTCGGCGGTCCGGTGGTCCTTTCCGATGACGAAGTCGAGATCGGTGATGGCGAGCCGGAACTTGTGGGCTTGGTCGTAGGCCATCGCGCGGGAGAAGTAGCTCCACGGCTCGTCCGGTTCGAGGCGGATGCAGGCATCGAAGTCGTCGGCGGCACGGTGGAAGTCGCCGCGGTTCATGTGGGCGATGCCGCGGCTGTTCAGGGCGCGGGGCTCGTCGGGCTCTAGGCGCAGCGCCTCGTCGAAGTCTCGGATGGCGTCGTCGTGGGCGCGCCGGTCGTCGTGGGCGCAGCCCCGGCTGATATAGAACTCGGCTCGCCGAGGCCGCAGCTCGATGGCGCGGTCGAAGTCGACGATGGCCTCCCTGTCCCTGCCCCGCATATGGAGGGTGATGCCGCGCAGGTGCAGCGTCTCGGCGTCGTCGGGCTCCTTCTGAAGCGCGGCGGTCAGGTCGCCCGTCGCGCCCTTCCAGTCGCCCGCGTCCATGCGCTCCCGCCCCCGGGCGCGGAGGTCGAGGGCGTTGAGGCCGTCGCGCCCGTCGCCGAAGAGTCCGAAGAGGCCCATCGGCCTATCATGCCCGATCCGGCCGGTTTCTGCGCCCCCGCGGGGCGACGTGGTGAGCGTTGGTGAGCGTGGTGAGCGTTCATGAGCGCGCTACTTCAGGCGCGGCGTGGCGGATGTCGTGAGCGTCGTGAGCGCTATGAGCGTTTCCGCACGTCTTTGGGGCGCGTCTCTTCAGGCGCGGTGTTGGGAACGTTGTGGAAGCGGTGGACGATTTACACGTTTGCACAGGCTTCTTCAGCCGCGCGTCGTGTATTGCGTGGACGTTTGCGCGTTTTCACGCATCTTCGCCGCATGTTCACGCATTTCCCGGCTCGTCCCGGCGAGGCGCGGGCCGTGCCGGGTGATTTGTTCGGCAATGGGGCGCATCCTATAATCGAACCAAGAAGCTGGGAGAAGGCCCTTTGAAGGTGATCGTTCGACAGCCGCGAAGGCGAGAAGTCGAGGTGCCGGGCAACCGGCAGGTGCGGGACGTGCTCCGCGAGCTCGGCCTGAACCCCGAGTCGGTCGTCGTTGTCCAGGGGGCCGACCTGCTGACCCGCGACGCCTACGTCCGTGAGGATGACACCATCGAAGTGATCTCCGCGATTTCGGGAGGCATCTAATGCGGTGCCGCAAGTGCCCCGAGCGAGCCCAGGTCGAGATGCGGCGGCACAACGCCGCCTACTGCGCCCCGCACTACCTCGACTTCTTCCAGGGCCACGTGGCGCGGAACATCAAGTCGAAGCGCATGTTCGCCCCAGACGCCAAGGTGCTCGTCGCCGTTTCCGGCGGCAAGGACAGCCTCGCCCTCTGGGATGTGCTCATGCGGCTCGGCTACGACACCGCGGGTCTCTACATCGACCTCGGCATCGGGCAGTACTCGGAGCGCTCCAAGGAGAAGAGCGTCGCCTTCGCCGAGCAGGCCGGCGCCGAGCTCATCATCCACGACGTACGCGGCGACCTGGGTGGCGGCGAGATCGGCGTCACCGAACTGTCGAAGGCCCTCAAGCGTGTCCCCTGCTCCGGCTGCGGCCTGACCAAGCGCTACGTCACCAACGAGACCGCGCACCGCCTCGGCTACGACGTGCTGGCGACGGGGCACAACCTCGACGACGAAGCGGCGACCCTCATGGGCAACGTGCTTCACTGGCAGACGGAATACCTCGCCCGCCAGTCGCCCGTCCTAGAGAGCACGCACGAGAAGCTGGTGCGCAAAGTCAAGCCGCTCTACACCTTCACCGAGCGGGAAACGCTGAGCTACGTCCTGTTGCGGGGCATCGATTACATTGAGGAGGAGTGCCCCAACGCCGCCGGCGCAAAGTCAATCTTGTTCAAGGACGCATTGAACTCCATTGAGTTCGAGTCGCCGGGCGTGAAGGCATCGTTCGTGAACGGCTTCCTCGACCGCCTGCGGCCGGTGCTGAAAGAGGCCGACGTCGTCACCCTCAACGAGTGCGCCGAGTGCGGCGAGCCCACCCCCGGCGAGGTCTGCTCGCACTGCCGGATGTGGAGCCGCGCCCGCGCCGCCTGGGCCAAAAAGAAGGCGGTCGTGGCGCAGGGGTAGGATTGGGGTGGCAGGCCCGCGGAGTAGCGCCTATACCCACCAGCGAATCTCAGCATCGGAAAAGGAGAGAATGCCGCGATGACGTTATCGGAGTTGCAACAGGCCATCTTGGGCTTGTCGGAGACGCAGTATGCCGAGCTGATCCGTTGGCTACAGGACCGAGACTGGGAACGATGGGAGCAGGAGTTCGACAAGGACGTGAGGGTTGGCAAGCTGGAGTCCCTGGCGGAGGACGCCTTGGATGCCAAGGCAAAGGGCAGCCTAAAGACCCTTTAGATGCACCGGACAGCCCCTCGTTTCTGGGAGTGCTTCGAAGAGTTGCCCGCGCCGGTGCAGCAAACGGCCCGCCGGAACTTCGAGTTGCTGAAGGCGAACCCCGGACATCCCTCATTGCGGTTCAGAAATGTCGGACGCTATTGGTCGGCGCGGGTGAGCGCTTCGTACCGAGCGGTGGCAGTCCAAGACGGCGGGGACTTCATCTGGTTCTGGATTGGCGACCACGACGAGTATATGAGAACCATTGGCCGGTAAAGGTTGAACCATGGGGGCCACAGCGGGCGCCCGCGCGCCTGGCGGCGCGCGCCCTCTCTCAATCTCCCCCAGAGGGGGAGAGGCCGGAAGGGGCGGGCGATTCGTGAATCGTCCCTACATGGGAGGGCGCGGCATCGACGGCGCACGGGGTTGGATGGGCATTGACGGTTGGCAAGGGGCCCCTCATCTCAATCTTCTCCCGGGGGGAGAAGAGGCCGGAGGGTGCCCTAGGGGCGCCCGCGCGCCTGAAGGCGCGCGCCCTCTCTCAGTCTTCCCCAGAGGGGGAGAGGGGAGACCACCCCGCTCCACCCGTCTTTCGGCTTGCTCACGGGTTACGCAAAGATCTCCGGGGGGAGAAGAGGCCGGAGGGTGCCCTAGGGGCGCCCGCGCGCCTGAAGGCGCGCGCCCTCTCTCAGTCTTCCCCAGAGGGGGAGAGGTCTAATGCCCGGATCGGCGCTGGCGCCCTACCGTATCGTCGATTTGAGCGAGGGCGGGTTCAACTGGTGCGGGAAGGTGCTCGCCGACCTGGGGGCGGACGTGATCAAGGTCGAGCCTCCCGGCGGCAGCCCGACGCGCCGCCGCGGCCCGTTCGTCAACGACGAGCCTGGCCCGGACAACAGCCTCTTCTGGTGGTCGTACTGCAACAACAAGCGCGGCGTCGTCATCGACATCGAATCTGAGGGCGGCCGGGAGCGCCTGCGGCGGCTGCTCTTGGATGCCGACGCGCTCGTTGAGTCGTTCCGGCCCGGCTACCTCGATGATCTCGACCTGGGCTATGAGACCCTGTCGAAAGAGAATCCCGGCCTTGTCTACACCTCCGTCACGCCCTACGGCCAGACGGGGCCGTATGCCCAATACAAGGGCACCGACCTCACGGCGTCGGCGATGGGCGGCCTCTCCTACCTCTGCGGCGACCAGTCGCGGCCGCCGGTGCGTATCTCCGCGCCGCAGTGCGAGTTCCTCGCCGGCGCGCAGGGAGCGGCGGGAACGATGACCGCCCTCTGGGAGCGCGCCCGCTCTGGCATGGGCCAGCACGTCGACGTCTCGATGCAGGTCGCCGTGGCGTGGTCGCTGATGAACGCCAATGCCCACCCGGCGCTGGTGAATGAGAACGTCTACCGCGGCGGGGCCGTCCGCCACTACGGCAACCTCGAGACGCGGTGGGTCTACACCTGCAAGGACGGCACGCTCAGCGCGCTCGCCCTTGGCGGGACGGTATCGGCGGGCTCGATGCGCGCCCTCGTGACGTGGATGGACGAGGAAGGCTACGCCAGCAAAGAGATGGTGGAACGCGATTGGGCGGCGCAGGACTTGCAGGCCCTGATCATGGCGGGGCCCGACGACCCCGAGGTGGTGGATTTCCTCGACGTCCAACGGCGCGTTCAGAAGTTCTTCGACGGGAAGACGAAGAAGGAGCTCTTCGACCGCGCCATCGCCGACTCGATCATGCTGGCCCCGTGCCAGACGGTGCAGGACATTAAGGAGAGCCCGCAGCTCGCCGCGCGAGAGTACTGGCAGACGATGGAACCGGCGGCAGGCCGAGACGCGCTCGACTTCCCCGGCCCCTACATCAAGCTCAGCGAGACGCCCATCGAAATCGCCCGCCGCGCGCCCTCGGTCGGCGAGCATGACGACGAGATACTCGGCGCGCCCAGCGCGTCCGCGCCGGCCGACCGGCCTAGCGGCAACGGAAGCTCGGCCCTCCCCTTCGAGGGGCTGCGCGTCCTCGACATGTCGTGGGTCGGCGTCGGCCCCATCACCATGAAGTACCTCGCCGACCACGGGGCGGACGTCATCCGCGTCGAGTCGGTCAGCCGCCCCGACCCGGCCCGCAGCGTCCCGCCGTACAAGGACGGCAAGCCCGGTTTCAACCGGAGCCAGTTCCCCGCCAACTTCAACACCGGCAAGTACGGCCTCGGCCTCAACATGTCGAAGCCCGAGGCGCGGGAGCTCATCAAGCGGATCATCACGACGTGGCGCCCCGACGTCCTCGCCGAGAGTTTTACCCCTCGCGCCATGCGCGGCTGGGGGCTCGACTACCCCAACGTCCGCACGCTGAAGGACGACATCATCTACTACAGCACCTGCCAGCAGGGCCAGACCGGGCCCCACGCCTCCTACGGCGGCTACGGTAACCTGGCCGCCGCCCTCGCCGGCTTCTATCACGTCACCGGCTGGCCCGACCTCGAGCCCGCCGGCGTCTACGGCGCCTACACCGACTTCGTGAACCCGCCCAACGGCGTCGCGGCGGTGATCGCCGCCCTCGACCACCGGAGGCGCACCGGACAAGGGCAGCACCTCGACCTCTCCCAGTACGAATGCGCCGTCCACTACCTCGCTCCCCAGATCCTCGACTACCAATTGACGGGGCGCGTCGCCGGCCGCGACGGCAACCGCGACCCGCAATACGCGCCCCACAACGTCTACGCCTGCGCCCCCGAGCCCAAGGACAAGCTGAACCCGTTCGGCGAGGGATGGTGCGCCGTCGCCGTCACCAGCGACGAGGAGTGGGCCGGGCTGCGGCGCGCCATGGGTTCCCCGTCGTGGGCCGCCGACCCCCGCTTCGACACCATGGCGGGCCGCAA
>DAOUKZ010000158.1:0-2153 GCA_034420775.1 Dehalococcoidia bacterium | reverse complement strand
GAGCGCGAGAACTGCGCGGCGAACGACATCGAGTTTGTCGAATTGCTGGTTGGGTGGGACGGCCTGTCGGTCGTGGTGAACCCGGACAACGACTTCGTGGATGAGCTCACCATCGAAGAATTGGCGAAGATCTACGAGCCGGGATCGACGGTCAACAACTGGAACCAGGTCCGCGCCTCCTTCCCTGACGAAGAGCTGACCATCTTCGCTCCCGACGTTGACTCGGGCACGTTCGACTTCTTCACCGACGAGGTGGTCGGCGAGGAGGGCGCCTCCCGCTCGGACTACACGGCGTCCTCGGACGACAACGTGCTGGTGCAGGGGATCTCCGGCGAGAAGGGCGCGAAGGGCTACTTCGGCTACGCCTACTACGCGGAGAACCAGGACAAGCTGAAGGTGCTGGGCGTTGACGGGGTCGTTCCCAACGAGGAGACAATCCTCGCCGGCGAATACCCGCTGACCAGGCCGCTCTTCATCTACGTGCGAGTGGACTCGCTGGTGGAGAAGGCGCACGTCCGCGAGTTCGTGCGGTTCTACATCGAGAACGCGCCGGAGCTGGTGGCCGACGTGGACTACGTGCCGGTGAGCACGGAGCAGTACGACGCGGCGCGCGGCGCTATCGCCCGCCTGACCAAGTACGGCCTCTAGCGGTTCGAAGCAAAGGAAGAGCACGAGGAGGCCCCCACCGCCGGTGGGGGCCTCCTTCTATTTCAAGAGACGTAGGGTCGAGGGGGCTGCCGGCTGCGTTGGGGTTGGCGCACGCCTCCCCGCCCCCCGCCCTCACCCCAACCCTCTCCCAGCGGGAGAGGGGGAAGGCCGCCCCCGCTCCACCCCCCTGCCCCTCCGCCGCGCCCGACGGCGCGCACCCTCTTTCAGTTTCCCCCATAAAGGGGGAAAGGCCGGAGGGGAGGGGCCCTCCCTTTCAAGAGATACAGGGGTGAGGGGGCTGCCAGATGTGTTGAGGTTGGCGCACGCCTCCCCGCGCCCCGCCGACGCGCCTGTGGCGCGCACCCTCTTTCAGTTTCCCCCATCGAGGGGGAAAGGCCGGAGGGAGGGGCCCTCCCTTTCGAGAGATGTAGGGTCGAGGGGGCTGCCGGTTACGTTGAGGTTGGCGCATGCCTCCCCGCCCCCCGCCCTCACCCCAACCCTCTCCCAGCGGGAGAGGGGGAAGACCGCCCCCGCTCCACCCCCCTGCCCCTCCGACGCGCCTGACGGCGCGCACCCTCCTTCAGTTTCCCCCATAGAGGGGGAAAGGCCGGAGGGGAGGGGTCCTCCCTCGTGCTTGACCCTGTGGTTGGCCGCGTGCTAGCTTCAGGCGCCCCGCCATCCAACACCTGTCTTCCTAGGACAAAGAAGGAGCCGATATGGCCGACGATCTGCTGCCGCTCGGCGCTTCCCGCGAGGAGGAGCTGCCCACGAAACCCGGCATGGGGGTGACCCACGCCGGTCCTGTTGAGATGCTCTCGACGCCGGCAATGATCGGGCTGATGGAGGGCGTCGCCCTGCGCCTGATGCAGGAGCATCTCGAAGAGGGCCTGACCTCCGTCGGCGCGCGCGTCGACGTGCGCCATCTCGCGCCTCACGCCGTCGGCGGCCCCGTGCGGGTCAAGGCGTCCTTCAACCGGACGGAGGGGCGGCGGCTCATATTCGACGTCGAGGCATGGTCCGGGGACGTGAAGATCGGCTCGGGCAGTCATGAGCGTGCCGTGATCGACCCGTCGAAATTCAAGCAGCGCTGACTCGCACCCGGACGGCTCGATGGGCTAGAATCGAAGGGCCATGGCCGAGCCCGTCGTCTACCTGAATGGTCGCATCGTTCCGGCGAACGAGGCGCGGGTATCCGTCTACGACCAAGGCCTGCTCTACGGCTACGGGCTGTTCGAGACGATGCGAGCCTACGAGGGGCGCGTCTTCCGCATATCCGAGCATTTGGACCGACTGGCGAAGTCCGCCCAAGTTCTTGGGCTGCCTATCGACGGAAGCCTCGACGAACTCACCCGCGCCGTCGATGAGACACTCGGCGCCAACGGCCTAGCCGATGCACGCCTCCGCCTCACCGTCACCGGCGGCGAGTCGATCTCCGGGCCCGTGCTCCCCGCCCTCGGCGAGCCCACGGTGCTGGTGACCGCGAGCGCCGTGCCGCCGCCCGAGGA
>DAOUKZ010000157.1:0-8555 GCA_034420775.1 Dehalococcoidia bacterium | reverse complement strand
GCAGCGTAGGGCCGGAGGGCGCGAACCGGCCCGGAGCCTTGGGCGCGGCCCGCTCCGTTGACGCTCGAAAAGGCGCTTTGTTACACTGCCCGTTGGTTCCCCTTCTGTTGCGGGCGGTTAGCTCAGTTGGTTAGAGCGTTGCGTTGACATCGCAGAGGTCACTGGTTCGACTCCAGTACCGCCCACCACTGCAAGTTAGTTGGAGTGGCTCCCCTACGGCCGAACCAACCTGCGTCGGGTTTCTGCAGGCCTACGTGAAGGGAATGGATCAATGAAGGGCTACGTTGTAATGGACGCTGAAATCACCGACACCGAGGCGTACGCCGACTTCGCCAAGCAAGTTTCCCCCGGCCGTCGCCGCGCATGGCGGACGAATCCTCGTGCGCACCAGCAACGTTGAGGCAGTCCAGGGCGACTGGGTGCAGAAGCGCTTCGTGATCCTGGAGTTCAACAGCCCCGAAGCGGCAAGGGGGTACATCGGCTCGGCTGAATACGCGGCCCTCGACGACGTCCGCCGGCGGGCGACGAAGGCCAACATTGTGGTCGTAGAAGGACACGATTCCTACGTGTGAGTTGTGCCCGCTCTGTCTGCAAATGAAGAGCCGTAGCTTCAACCGGGACTTCCTCCCGACTGTCGAGTGCGGGATTTGATGCGGGCTTGCATGGGCCCACCACTCCCGCTTCCTGTAGGCGCTAAGACCCCATGCAGGGGGCTTCGAACCCCGATCGCCCCGCCAACGATAGTGGTTCCGCTCTACCGACAGGGCACTTGATACATCCTCTTGACAGAACCACGACCATCCATGACTATCCCACCGTCGGTGTGACCGGCAAGCGACCACACGGCTGAGCCGTGAGCCGCGCTTGAGGCTCGATGCGGAGGCTGCCGGCCTACAGCAAAGCCGATCGAGAAGGCTGCGATTCTCCGGAAGGTCCACCGCACCGGAGTCGGCGGCCCTACCGGGTCCGGTACGTGGGCCCATTGCGGCTCTCATCGTATGGGACTACCGACAACCTCGAAAGGCGGACTATAGGCCGACCATCCTGCTTTCGTTAGGGCTGGTCCGTACCACCACCGGACTCTTCCTTGCTAAACCGCCTACTCTTCTCCGGCCTGCCCTACGACCTGCAGACCTTCCGCGGGGACGTCCTTGGGGGCGTCACGGCGGCGATCGTGGGTCTGCCCGTGGCGTTGGCCTTCGGCCTCGCGGCGGGTTTGGACCCGGCCGCCGGGATATACGGGGCGATCGCGGTTGGTTTCTTCACCGCCGTATTCGGCGGCACTCGATCGCTCATATCAGGACCTACCGGGTCGATGACGGTGGCCATGTCGGTGATCGTCGCCAGCCACGCGGACGACATCGCCGAGGCCTTCACCATCGTCATCATGGCGGGCTTGATACAGATCATCTTCGGTCTGCTGAGAATCGGACGGTACGTCACCTATACCCCGTACTCAGTCATTTCCGGGTTCATGACGGGAGTCGGGGTGATCATCATCCTGGTGCAGACGTTGCCCTTCCTCGGGGCAGAAGTGGCGGAGGGCGGGCCAATCGGCACACTCCGCAACTTCGGGGACGTGTTCGAGCACTTCGAGGCGAATGCCTTGGGCATCGCCGCCGCCACGCTGGCCGTGGCGATGCTCTGGCCTAGGAGATTCGACCGCTACCTGCCATCGACGCTCGTCGCGCTGGCGGTCGGGATGCTCATGGGTGGCCTTTGGCTTACCGAGGCGCCGGTTATCGGCGCCGTGCCTACCGCCCTGCCCTCCTTCCAATTGCCGGACCTTTCCGGAGATGCGCTCGTGAACTCCATTGAGCCGGCGCTGGTCATCGCGCTCGTGGGCTCCGTCGACACGCTGCTCACTGCCCTCGTGGCCGACTCCATGACGCGGACGCGGCACGACCCCAGCCGGGAGCTGCTGGCCCAAGGCATCGGGAACGTTTTCACCGGCTTCATCCGGGGCCTGCCCGGCTCCGGTGCCACCCCAAACACGGTGGCGAACGTACGGGCCGGCGGGGCGACCGTTGTCGCAGGAGTAGTGGCCGTAGGCATCCTGCTCGTCATGGTGCTCGTGCTCGGCGACTACGTCGCGCAGATACCCACCGCCGTCTTGGCCGGGATCCTGGTGAAGATCGCCTTGGACACCATCGACTGGCGGTTTGTCACCCGCATGCACAAGGTCCAACGTGAGCACCTAGCGGTGATGCTACTGACGCTTGGGCTCACCGTATTCCTCGACCTCGTCGCCGCCGTGGCCGTGGGGATGATCGCCGCCGCGGTGACCAGCGCGCGCCAGTTCGAGCGGCTCGAGATGGACAGCGTCGTCTCTGTCCCCTTGCTAGACCGGAGCTTCTTCGCAGGCGAGCAGGGCGACGAGGAGATCGACGAGTTCTCTGCTCAAGTTGGCCTCGTGCAGCTCAAGGGCACCTTTACCGTTGCCTCCTCCAGCAAGTTGATTGAAACCATCGGGGGAGACATCCAGGACCACGAGGTCGTGATCCTCGACTTCTCTGAAACGGTCTACATCGATGACAGCGCGGCCCTCGTGGTGGAGCAGCTCGTGGAGACCGCCATAGCGGAGGACACCCACTGCGTCGTGATGGGGCTCTCGGGCACGCCCGCCCGCAATCTTCGGGCCCTCGACGCGCTGAAGCGTGTTCCCTCCGACCATATGGTCGTTACCTGGGACGAGGCACGAGAAACGGCGTGGAGGCTCCTCGAAGATGACAAAGCCGAGGGCGGCGAGGGCGCGGAAGCTGCCGAGGATGCCTAGGGAATAACGACACCGTTCGTTAGCGCGGCTCAGGGGGAGGGGAGACACGCTCGTTGCTCTCCCCTGCTCCGTCCCACGATAATGAAGACCACCACGCTGAAACGGAGCAACGGCACCATGCGCCCTTCTCTCAAACTCATGCTTGGCATTGCTGCCCTGTTCTTGGTCGCCGCGTGCGGCGAGTCCATGCCTCCCGTGCCCGGTCCGACGTCTACTCCGCCGGTCACTCCAACAGAGCCGCCCCCGCCGGAGAAGCTCCTGACCCTTCGCTATTGGCAGGCGCCTTCGCTGCCTGGCCCGTATCTCGCCAGCGGCTATAAGGACCGGGATGCTGGCGCGGTCACACTCGAACCCTTAGCCGCCTACGGCCCGGACGGCGAGCTGGTACCGAGGCTGGCCGCCGAAGTCCCCACCGTCGAGAACGGGGGCGTTTCCGCCGACCTGACGTCGATCACGTGGAAGCTGCGGGAAGGAGTTCTGTGGTCGGACGGCAGCGAATTCACCGCCGACGACGTGGTCTTCACCTGGCGCTACTGCTCGGATGAGGAGGCCGGCTGCCTCGCGGCGGACGCCTTCTCCGGCATCGCTTCCGTGCAAGCTCTCGAAGCAAACACCGTCGAAGTCCTGTTCGACGCACCGACGCCGTATCCGTACACCGCCTTCGTCGGCGCCGGTACGCCGATCATCAGCCGGGCGCAGTTCGCGGATTGCGTCGGTGCCGCCGCGAAGACGTGCGACGAGCAGAACATGGGGCCGCTAGGAACCGGCCCCTACCGGATCGTCGAGTTCGAGCCGAATGACAGGGCCGTATATGAGCGCAACCCGTTCTACCGAGGCGAAGCGCCCTACTTCGACCGCGTGGTGATTGAGGGCGGCGGCGACGCGGAGTCGGCGGCCCGCGCCGTCCTGGAAACGGGCGAGATCGACTACGCCTGGAACTTGCAGGTGGAGCCCGAGTTGCTCGCGGAGATGGAGGCGGCTGGCCTAGGAAAGGTCGTCGCCGCGTTCGCCAGTGGCGTCGAACGCATTGTGGTCAATCAGACCAATCCCGACCCCGCGTTGGGCGACGACCGCTCCGAGTACCTCGACGGCGCGAACCCCCATCCGTTCCTGACGTTCACGCCGATTCCGCAGGCGATGTCAATGGCTATCGACCGTAACCGCATTGCGGAGGATCTCTACGGGTTTGCCGCTCAGCCCGCTTGCAATTTGATCATGGCCCCGCCCAAGTACACCTCCACGGCGAACGACGGGTGCCTGGTGCAAGACATCGAAGGCGCCAACAACCTCCTCGATGACAACGGCATCCTCGATACGGACGGCGACGGCGTCCGCGAATACAACGGCGTGCCTTTGAGGATCACGTACCAGACCACCGTCAACGCCATTCGGCAGGACACGCAGGCCCTCGTCCGCGACTGGTGGCGGGAGATCGGGATCGAGACCGAGTTGGTCCAGCACGACGCCAGCGTCTTCTTCGGCGGCGACCCGGCAGTCGACGAGGGCGCCACCTATCGCAGGTTCTTCGCCGATGTACAGATGTATACCACCGGCCCGGGGATCGACCCGCAGGAATACCTCTCCGGTCAGCGCTGCGAGCACATTCAGACGCGGGATAACAACTGGGCGGACGGGAACAACGCCCGGGCCTGCAACCCGGCGTATGACGACCTCTACGCCCAACTTGCCGAGGCCAGGATCGGCCCGGAGCGCGACGCCTTGGTGAAGGAGCTCAACGACATCCTGGTACAAAGCTACTACGAGATCCCGCTCGTGGTTCGGGGCTCGCCCGCGGCGTACCTGAACACGCTGCAAGGCGTCCGCGTGAACCCCTGGGCCAGCGAGCTCTGGAACATCGCCGAGTGGCACCGGTAGGGGCCTCCTTCAACTCGCTACCCAAGACCGACGATGAGGCCCGTTGAGACGCATCCGTGGGACCTGCCGCCCGCGGAGGCGCGGGCGCTGCAGGCGAGGCTCGCGGCCCGCGTCGAGCTAACGAATCGCGCCCGGGCGCGACCGGCCTACGTCGCCGGCGTCGACGTTTCCGGCGCCTTCTCCGACGGGGAGACGCTCGGCGCCGTGGTCGTCATGACCTGGCCCGGCCTCGAAGTCGCCGAGGTCCGCCTCGCGCGCAAGCGCCCACCGATGCCCTATGTGCCGGGCCTCCTATCCTTCCGGGAAACACCGGTGCTCATCGACACGCTCGCCCAGCTCGTGCACCGGCCCGACATCCTGATCGCCGACGGCCACGGCATCGCGCACCCCCGAAGATTCGGCATCGCGAGTCACCTTGGGCTGCTGTTCGACGTACCCGCCATCGGACTGGCGAAGTCGCGGCTCGTTGGCGAGGCGGATCCGCTGGGGGCGGACCGGGGCTCCCTCTCGCCGCTCATCCATCGCGGCGAGGTGGTCGGCGCGGTGCTCCGCACGCGGGAAGGCGTCTCCCCCGTCTACGTGTCCGCCGGGCACAAGATCGATTTGGAGACCGCCGTGCACTGGGTGCTGGCGACGGCGGTCCGGTACCGGCTGCCCGAGCCGACGCGCCTCGCGCACCACGCCGCCTCGGGCAAACTGGCGCCCGGCCTCAGTTAACATAACGGCTCCTCGCGCCTTGCGAACCGGAGGGCCGGTTGCTATAATCGACACGCCACCGCGAGGGTGGCGCCGGTCTCCGGCTGAGGTTTTTGAAAAGTGGGCACCCCCCACTTTTCTTACTTCAGGCGGGGAAGCCGCCGAGGCGGATAGTGAAAAAAGAGAGGGGAGCGTCGATCGCATGAAGAGCGACTTCTTGATTGCGATAACCCAATTGGCCGCCGAGCGCGGGCTCCCCCGGGACATCGTCATCACCGCCGTCGAGGCCGCCCTCATCTCGGCGTTCAAGAAGGACCATCTGGCTGAGAAGGACCTCGCCGTCCGTTTCTCGCAGGCCGGCGACGTCCACGTTTTCGCCCGTTGGACCGTCGTCGCCGACGAGGAGTTCGAGGACGAGGAGACGCAGATCGCTCTCGCCGACGCCGCCTCCCGGGGCGCGGCGCCTGAGGTCGGGGCCGTCATCGAGGAAGAGGTCACCCCGGCGAACGCCGGCCGCATCGCGGCGCAGACCGCGAAGCAGGTGGTCATGCAGCGCCTTCGCGAGGCCGAGCGGGACATCGTCTTCGACGAGTATTCGGGGCGCGAGCAAGACATCGTTCCCGCCGTCGTCCAACGGATGGACGGGCGGGCCATCATCTTCGATCTCGGCCGCGCCGAGGCGATCATGCCCTTCCCCGAGCAGATCCCCAACGAGCGCTACCGGAACGGTCAACGCTTCAAGGTCTACATCCTCGAAGTTGGGAAGACGGCCAAGGGTCCTCAGATCGTCGTCTCACGCGCCGACAGGGGACTCCTCCGGCGGCTATTTGAGCTTGAAGTGCCCGAGATCTACAACGGGGTCGTCGAGATCAAGGCGATCGCGCGCGAGCCAGGCTATCGCAGCAAGGTCGCCGTCCACGCCCTGCAAGAACGTGTCGATCCCGTCGGGTCCTGTGTCGGCCTGCGCGGCGTGCGTATTCAGAACATCGTCAACGAGCTGCACGGCGAGCGCATCGACGTCATCGAGTGGAACCCCGATCCGGGCGTCTTCATCTCCCGCGCGCTCGGACCCGCCCAGGTGATGAACGTCGTCATCACCGAGGAGAACACCGCCGTGGTGGTCGTGCCCGACCGCCAACTCGCCTTAGCGATCGGGCGTGAGGGTCAGAACGCGCGCCTCGCCGCCAAGCTCACCGGCTGGCGCATTGACATCAAGAGCGTCTCGGAAGCGGAAGCCGACCGAAGCCTGCTCACCCCGCACGCGCCCGCGCGGCCCCCGGCCGAGATTGTGGAGCGCGCGGCTGCGGAGGCAGCCCCGGCCGAAGCCGCCGAGGCGCCCACCGAGCCGGCCCCTGCCCAGTTGGAGCCTGCGGTGGCCGAGGTTGCCGTCGAGGCCGAACCGGCCCCGGCGACCGAGCTCGAGCCGCAGCCCGTGCTGGCGCAGGCCGAGGGCGAGCCGGAGGCGGCCGAGACTCCTTCCGAGGAAGAAGACGCTCCCACTCTGGCCGAGGCGCTCAAGTCGGAAGAGACCTGGCAGGTGCCAACGCAGACTCCCCAGGCCGTGGCAGCCGCCGCGGCGGCCAACAAGCGGTCCTCCATCCGGTTCGCCGAGGACATTTGGGAGGAGCGCGGGGGCGACGGACCGGGCGGCGACCGCCGCCGTGGCGGCGGCCGGGGCAGAGGCCGGAGAGGTCGACGGTAGGCCTCTCGCGCTGCCCTTCCAATCGGTTGGCCGCCGCGTTTGCGCCGGACCGGGCGGCTCCGCCCCTTTTCGACAATGGTGACGGAACTCGCTAAGATAGGCCCGCGCCGCGCCCTGGGAGTGAGACTCTCCTTGAGTGCGGCGAAGCACGGTGAAGGTATGACTGTGAGAGCGAAGCACATACCGATGCGAACATGCGTCGCCTGCGGCCGCGCCGCCGCAAAGCGCGACCTAGTCCGGGTCGTGCGCACTCCCGAGGGTGATGTTCTCATCGACGCGGCGGCGAAGCTCTCTGGGAGAGGCGCTTACCTGTGCTCCGACCCCGCGTGTCTGCGGCAGGGCGTCGAAAAGGGGCGCCTTGCCCGCTCCCTTAAGACCACGCTTCCCCCCCGCCGGCGCGACGGGCTAATCGCGGCTCTCGCCGCGCCGGAGGCCCGGTCATGAGCCCCCGCCGCCGCCGGCCGAATCGGCCATACCGCCGGCCCAAGCGCAAGCGGTCACCTTCGGTAGCCGTCCAGGAGCGCGTCGGGCTTCCCCCGGGATCGGAGGTGGAGCTTCCGGAGCAAGTTCTCGTGCAGGACTTGGTCAACCGCCTCAACCTCTCCGAAATCGACGTCGTCAAGCAGCTGATCCGCAACGGCGTGATGGCCAACCTAACCCAGGTTATCGATTTCGAGACGGCCGCCCTGGTGGTGTCGGACTTCGGCTATCAGCCCTCCCGCGCCCCCGAGCCCGCCGCCGATGACCTCTCGGCGCACGTCGTGCTCGACGAGGAAGAAGGAGACCTGGAGGAGCGCCCGCCCGTCGTGACCATTCTTGGCCACGTCGACCACGGCAAGACGACCCTGCTCGATGCGATCCGCAAGGCGGACGTCGCCGGCGGCGAGGCGGGCGGCATCACCCAGCACATCGGCGCTTATCAGGTCGACGTCAATGGGCGGCTGATCACCTTCCTCGACACGCCGGGCCATGAAGCCTTCACGGCGATGCGCGCCCGGGGCGCGCAGGTCACCGACATCGCCATCCTCATCATCGCGGCGGACGACGGCGTGATGCCCCAGACCATCGAGGCCATCGACCACGCCAAGGCCGCCGGCGTGCCGATCATCGTCGCAATCACCAAGACCGACTTGCCCACCGCCAACCCCGACCGGCCGAAGACCCAGCTCATGGAGCGGGAGATCGTGATCGAGGAGTACGGCGGCGAGACCGTCGCGGTCCCCGTTTCCGGTAAGACGGGCGATGGGATACCCGACCTGCTGGAGAACATCCTCCTCGTCGCCGAGCTGCAGGAGTTGAAGGCCAACCCTCAGCGCCTGGCGCAGGGCGTCGTGATCGAGGCCCACGTCGACCGCGCCCGCGGCCCCGTTGCAACCGTGCTCGTGCAGAACGGCGTCCTCCGCGTCGGCGACCCGATCCTTGGCGGGCAGGTCGCGGGCAGAGTTCGGGCGCTGGTGGACGACCGCGGCGAACGGATCGCCGAGGCGCCGCCGTCGAAACCGGTCG
>DAOUKZ010000156.1:0-13576 GCA_034420775.1 Dehalococcoidia bacterium | reverse complement strand
GATCCGATACTCCCCCCAGTCCCAGTCGGGTGTGGGGATCGCTGTTTGCTCGTTCCATTCGTTACGTTCCAGCGGGTACTGTGCGTAGACTAGGGTTCCGGCGGCCAGGCCAGAGCCTATGGCAGAGTCATGGCGCTTGTAAAAATACTCGCCATCCCCCTTGATATAGTCGACTTCCCGCCTCCACTTGTACTTCTCGTAAAGGCAGTCCCTGTACGCCTCCGAGCCGCCCCCGGCGGCGGCCTCTCGTTCAATCGCGGCGACCTCCGCCTTCATCTCGGCCAGCGTGATCGTCGGCGGCCTCCCAGACTGGCCCGACGCGCCAGTTGAGGCCGACCCCGGAACATCCAACAGAAAACGCTGCCCGTCCGATGCGCCTGATGCGCCTCCGGACGACGCCGACGGCAGCCAATTCTTATCCCACGGGCTGGCTACCGTGTAGTGGTCTCCGGCATAACCGAGATGTGTGCTGACGGCGCCGAGCCAATAGCGGCCAGCGCGCGGAAGGTCGAGCATCCACGGATGATCGGTTCGCAGAAAGACAATTGCGTCTCTGTCATCCCACTGCGTGTTGCGTCCGGCGAGAAGGGCGTTACCGTCCGCCGCAGCGCGTTCCGCGGTGTCGTAGCCGAAGTCGCCGGTGAACTCAAACACCACGGCCATGATCTCGCCGCCGCCACTCCCCTTCAGATACTCAAGCACCTCGAACCTATGCTCCAGGGTGCCGATGTTCTTGGACGGGTCGGCTATGTGGCTATCGTGATACACCATTTTCCAACGTTCCGACCCCGCGGCAACCGACTGCAGCCGGACTCTCGCTATCACGTCGGCCCAAGCGATACGCTCCTTCAGCGAGGTTGGCCCGACGTAGTCGAGATACCCACCCAACGCGCCCGCCGGGGCGGGCGACGGCGGAGCGGGAGAGGAACCCGCACAGGCGGTCAAGCCCAACACGACCGCCAAGAGGACAAAGGCAAGCGAATACCGATGGGATGTGACGCGCGTCGTCAATACGTAAACCCCTGTTCGGCAGATGCTACAACATTGCATGTAACCTGGACGTCACTTTTTAGCCAGCCAGCGATGACTTCTTGTAACCTATTCGGAAAGCAGCATGATTGGCTCTGTTCGTGCCGCATCGGGCCGGTCAGTGGGGGGCAGGAAGTGCCGAGGTCCCCGCGGTCCAACCGACGCCGGCCCACCTTCCCCTGTAGGGGCGAGTCGCGACTCGCCCGTCCCCTCCGGCCACCAGTTACGCGATCGTCTCCAGGTACTTCAGGCCGGAACCGGTGTTCAGCAGCAGCGCCTGCTCGCCGGGGGCGACGGAGCCGGCGGCGATGAGCTTGGCGAGCGCGGCCGCCGTCGCTGCGCCCTCGGGGCAGACGAAGATGCCCTCCAGCGACGCGACCCTGCCCATCCAGTCGACGATCTCATCGTCCGAGACCGTGACCGCGCCGCCGTTGCTCTCCCGCAGCACGTTGAGGATGAGGTAGTCGCCGATGGCGGAGGGAACCCTGATGCCGGCGGCGAGCGTTTGGGCCTCGGGCCAGGGCTCGGCGTGGTCGGCGCCGTCGTGGAAGGCCCGTACCAGGGGCGCGCAGCCCTCGGACTGCACGCAGAACATGCGCGGCCTCGGCCCGTCGAGCAGGCCCATGACCTCCATCTCCCCGACGGCCTTCCAGATGCCGACGATGCCGGTGCCGCCGCCGGTGGGGTAGACGATCACGCCGGGCATGCGCCAGCCCAGCTGCTCGGCGATCTCGTAGCCCATCGTCTTCTTGCCCTCGGCGCGGTAGGGCTCCTGGAGCGTGGAGACGTCGAACAGGCCCTGCTCCTCCGCCGTGTGGCGCGACAGGGCGCCGGCGTCGCCGATCAGCCCGTCGACGAGGACGAGCCGCGCGCCCATGACCTCGACTTCCTTCTGGGTGGCCTCGGGAGCGTCGGCGGGCATGAAGACGTGGGCCTCCATGGCGGCCCTGGCGGCGTAGGCGGCGAGCGCGCCGCCCGCGTTGCCGGCGGTGGGCACGGTCAGCCCCGTCACGCCCAGCTCCTTGGCCTTCGACACCGCCGCCGCCATCCCCCGCGCCTTGAAGGACGCCGTAGGGTTCACCCCCTCGTCCTTCATCAGCAGCGGGCCGCACCCGATCTCCCGGCGCAGCCGGTCGGCGCGAAGCAGGGGCGTGTACCCCTCGCCGAGGCTGACCACGTTCGCCGAGTCACGGACCGGTAGCACCTCGAAGTAGCGCCACATGTCCGGGCCGCGATCGGCCAGAGCGTCGGGGGTCATGCTCCACCTGGCGGCGTCGAGGTCGTACCGCGCGTAGAGCACCTTGCCGCAAGTGGGGCAGGTGCGGACCGGCTCGCCGGCGTCCATGGTCCGCGAGCAGGCGGTGCATTCCAGGTGGGTCAGATAGCTCTTCATCAGGGGGATTGTAGCCAGGTGTTCTACGAAAAGGCCGCCTGCCGCGTTAAACTTCGGCCATGGACGTTCTGGAGCGGGTGCAAGCGCACATGGCCGGACTCCCCGACGGGGTGCGGGCGCACGTCGAGCAGGTGCGGCGGCATGCCGTGGCGCTGGCGCGGTCGCACGGCCTCGACGTTGAGTGCGCCGAGATCGCCGCCGCCTCCCACGACGTCTGCCGCATCGTCAAGGCCGGCGACCTGCTCAACATGGCGCGCGGCTTCGGGATTCCGGTCACGCCGATCGACGAGGCCTTCCCCGTCTTCCTCCACGGCCCGGTGGGCGCGGAGGTGCTGAAGCGCGACTTCGGCCTCGACGACGAGGAGGCGCTCGACGCCGTCCGCTATCACACCATGGGCCGCTCCGGTATGACCCCGCTGGAGCAGGCCGTCTTCCTAGCCGACAAGCTCGATCCGTCGAAGGTCGCGCGCTACCCCTTCCTGCCGGAGGTCGAGGCGGCGGCGCACCGCGACCTCGACGAGGGGATGCTCCTCTTCATCGACCGGCAGGCCGCGGCCTTCCTCGATCACGGCGACCTCGTGCACCCGGGAATGATCGATGCCCGTAACGACGCCCTGCTGGCGTTGAAGGCGCGGGCCGGGTCGCCCTAGCCTCCGCCTCCTCCTACGAGAATGACGCCAACGTAGCGGAGCATATACCCCGGAAGGACTGCGATAGTTGCACGGAAGATGGGGATTCCCAGAGTACTGTGAATAGCGACGATCATCGTCAACACCATCCATAGACTGATGAGAAAGCCAACAAAAAACCCTGCCTGCGGGATCCCAATGAAGAGAAAAAGCAATCCCGGTGCGGCAGAGAGCCCAAGCGCGGCAATCAGCGGAGGAGCCTTCCCCGTCCGCTCGTCCTCCGGCGCCGCCATGATGCCGAGCACGTAACCGCTGACGGCTTGGAGGAGCCACAGCAAGGGCATCACCAGTAACGCCGAGAGTGCGCCGGCAAGGTTTCCCCCGCTACCGGCCTGCTCGATGAAGGCGCCGATGAGCACGGCCAGCGTCGCCATGATGACGACGGTGAACCCCTGGGCGATGGCGACGGGGTCGGCCCGAAGCTCCTCGTAGACCGCGCGGTCGAGGAGCACGACGCGGTACATCCGCGCGAAGAGCATCGGCGACTTGGGGGCGCCGCCGTCCCGCTTCTCGCCGCCCTCCTCTTTCACGACAGCCGCCAACTCCTGTCTGCGGTTGCGGCAGGAGGCCGCGCGGTCGTCGTTTCGCTGCTACAGCTTGGGTAGAACATCGGGCAATCCCAGTGACGGATTCTAGCGGCGCGCCGCGGCGGACGGCAACGGTGAGTGAGGAATCCGCCCCGTCCCCGCCGGCGTAACTTGGGCAGGAATGCGGGCGTCCTTCCGTTGTACGGAATGGTATACTGAACGGCGCTTTGCGCTGCGCGGGCGGCGCCCGCTGTAGCGAAGGACCGAAACGCTCTTGATCGAAGTCGAACACGTCAGCAAGTTCTTCGGCGATTTCATCGCCATCGAAGACGTTACTTTCGAGGCCGAACGCGGCGAGATCCTCGGATTCCTGGGGCCCAACGGCGCCGGGAAGACGACGACGATGCGCATCATCACCGGCTTCACCCCGCCCAGCGAGGGCACCGTCCGCGTCGCGGGGCACGACGTCCTCCAGGACTCGCTCGAAGCCCGCCGCAACATCGGCTACCTACCCGAGACGGTGCCCCTCTACACCGACATGACGGTGCGGGACTACCTCGACTTCATGGGCAGCCTGCGGCAGATGACGCCGGAGGAGCGCAAGAGCCGCTCCGACTACGTAATCGAGCGCCTCGCCATCGAGGATTACGTCAACACGTTCATCGGGCGGCTGTCGAAGGGCTACCGGCAGCGCGTGGGTCTAGCGCAGGCGATGCTCCACGAGCCAACCGTGCTCATCCTCGACGAGCCCACCATCGGCATCGACCCGGTGCAGGTCGTCGAGACCCGCGAGCTCATCCGCGGCCTGGGACAGGACCACACCATCGTGCTCAGCACCCACATCCTCCCCGAGGTCAGCGTGATGTGCGAGCGCGTGGTGGTGATCAACGAGGGCCGCATCGTGGCCGTCGACAAGCCCGACAACCTCTCCGTCCACCTGCGAGGCTCCGAGCAGGTCCGCCTCGAAGTACGCGGCCCCTCCCGCGACGTGGCGGCCCGCTTCCGCGACCTCAACGGCGTGCGGCGCGTCGAACGCGGCGACGTCGGCGGCGGCGTCTTCAGCTACACCCTGGAGTGCGAGCCCGGCTCCGATCTGAAGGAGAGCCTCGCCAAGCTCGTCATCGACCAGGGCTGGGGCCTGCACGCCCTCGAATCGGCCAGCATGAGCCTGGAAGACATCTTCCTTGAGTTGACCACCCGCGAGGAGACTTCCGCCGGTCCCGGCGAGACGACGACTGCCTCATGAACGCCCTGCTCATCGCCAAGAAGGAGCTGCGCACCTACTTCGCGTCGCCGATCGCGTACGTGATCATGGCCGCGTTCCTCTTTTTCACCGGCCTGCTCTTCATCGACAGCCTGAGCGGGCCGTTCCGCGAGGCCGCCCTGCGGGAGTTCTTCTCCGGCCAGGCCTCCGGCGGCATCACCACCGGCACGGTCACCGGGGCCTTCGTCCTCCTGCTGCTCGGGCCGGTGATTACGATGCGGCTCTTCGCCGAGGAATCGAAGCTCGGCACGTTGGAGCTCTTGCTCACCTCGCCGGTGCGCGACTTCGAGGTCGTGGCCGGCAAGTTCCTCGCGGCGCTGGGCATCGTGGCCATTCTGCTCTTGCTCACCTTCTACTACCCGCTCATGCTCTTCGTCTTTGGCGATCCGGAGTTCGGCCCCGTCTTCTCCGGCTACTTCGGCCTGGTGCTGCTCGGCGCCTTCTTCATCTCTGTCGGCCTCTTCGCCTCGTCGCTGAGCAGCAGCCAGATCGTCAGCGCCGTCGTCGGCCTCGTGATCCTGCTGATGTTCTGGTTTATCGGCGAGGCGGCGGACTTCTTCCGGGGCCAGCCGGAGACCATCCTCCAGTTCGTGTCGCCGCGCTCGCACTTCGACGACTTCGCGCGCGGCCTTATCTTCCTCGATTCGGTGATCTACTTCCTTGGCCTCACCGCCATGTTCATCTTCCTCACCGTGCGCAGCCTCGAGACCAGGAGATGGCGGTAGATGGCGAAGAAGCGCTTTAGCGCCCTCTCCGACACGATCACCGAGTACGTTGGCAACACCGCCGCCGCGGCCCTAGTGGGGTCGGCGATGGCGTTGGTCGCCGCCGCGGTGCTGGCCCTCGTCGCCCGCGACCTGCGGGGCGCAGCCCTCGGCCTGCTCATCGTCGGCTTGGTCTTGCTGCTGGCGGCCTTCGTCTCCGGCTACTCCCAGGTCCGCGCCGCCGTCATGACGCGGCGCGGCTTCTACGGCCTCAACGCCACGGCGATGACCCTCCTCTTCTTGGCCCTCGCCGCCGTCATCATCTGGGTGGGCGCGCAGAGCAACGCCGCCTGGGACGTGACCGCGACCCGCCAGTTCAGCCTCGCGCCGCAGACAGCGTCGATCCTCGACGACCTCGACAAGGAAGTGCACGCCGTCGCCTTCTTCGTGCCCGGCGACGTCAACCAGAGCGCCGTCCGCGCGACGGCGCTCGACCTGCTGGAAGAGTACAGCCGGCAGTCCGGGCTCTTCTCGTTCGAGGTCGTTGACCCCGACCTGAACCCGGAGACGGCGCGCCGCTACGGCATCAACCCCAACAGCGAGCCGGGGACCGTGGTCTTCTCGTCCGGGGGCGCGCTCCAGCCGGTCAACACGCTGATCTTCCAGTCCGAAGGCGGCTTCATCCCGAACATCAACCTGGAGAAGGATTTCAGCCAGGCCATCCTCGCGGTGACCCGGGCCCAGCAGAAGGTCGTCTATTTCACCATCCGGCACGGCGAGCGCAACATCTCCGGCACCGACGACGCCGGCTACGGGCTCGCCCGCTTCGGCATCGAGGGCGACAACTACACCGTCCGCCCGCTGGACATCGTCACCGCTGGCGCGATCCCCGACGATGCGGCGGCGGTCGTCGTCGCCGGCCCGCAGCGCGAGCTGCTCGAAGAGGAAGTCGGGCCCCTGAACGACTACCTGCGCGGCGGGGGCAACGCGCTCTTCCTCCTCGATCCCAACCCCCCGGCGAGCTACACCGCCATCCTCGAAGAGTGGGGCGTCACCATCGGCGAGGGCACGGTCGTCGACCTCGCCAGCTCCGTCTCCAACAACACGCGCGCGCCATTCATCGGCGAGAGCGGCTACAGCCTCCACGAGGCGCTCCGACAGCCCGCGGACGACATCTACAACAACGTGCGCTACACCCAGATCACCCACCCGATCGACGACTTCAGCTTCTACGACCACGCGGCGGCGATCATCCCGCTCGCCGATCAGGCCGCCGATCTCGAAGTCCCCAACATCTTCTACGCGGGGAACGAGATCACCATCGCTCCATTCCTCACGACGACGCCCGTCTTCAGCTGGGCGGAGCGGGACCCCGACAGCGAGAGCCGCGACGACGACGAGATCGTCGGCCCGCTCGCCATCGGGGTCACCATCGATGCCGCCGCCCCCTTCGGAGCCGAACCCGTGGAGGGCGCGCCCCGCACCAAGATCGTCGTAATCGGCGACTCCGACTTCGCCAGCAACCGCTTCTTCAGCTCCTTCAGCAACGGCGACGTCCTGCTCAACTCTGTGAACTGGCTCACCGGCGACTTCGACCTCATCTCGGTGCGCCCCAAGCTGCGCGACGCCCGCCTGCTCATCGTGAATCAGGACGAATGGAACTTCATCCGCTGGTCGAGCCTGCTCATCCTGCCCATCGTCGTCGGGTTCGCCGGAGCCTTCGTCTGGTGGAGGCAGCGTTAGGGCCCGCAGAACCGACCAGGGCCGCCGCGCGTAGCGAGTTAAGACCAACCGGCGCCATGACCGAACCGCCTATCTGATGAACTACCGCCTGACCATTGGACTCGTCGTCGCCCTGGCCATCGTTGCGGCCGTCTCCGCCATCATCGTGACCAACGACGATCCCGGCGTGCCCGACCGCGTCCGGATCCAACGCGAGTTCTGGTACACGATCGACGACGACTCGATCAATAACGTCTCGATCCGCACCGGGGCCCAGGAGCAGACCTGGGTCAGGGACGACAACCGCCGCTGGTATTTCGACACGACCGACGGCGACCCCGTCGACCGCGCCCGTTGGGGCGGCGTCACCCTCCTGCTCAGCGGCCCGCAACACGTCCGCGAGCTGGCCGGCGCGGCCGCTCACCTCGACCGTTACGGCCTGGTCTCCCCGGACACCGTCACCCGGATCGGCGTCACGGGCGGCGTCGACGGCGTGGTGGTGCGACTCGGCGACCGGACGCCCGACGGTGGGGAAAACTACGCCCAGAAGGACGATGACCCAGGGGTCTATCTGATCGACTCCACCTGGGGCGAAGCGCTAACGAAGCTCGTGCGCGAGCCGCCATACCAGACCCTCTGGTCCACCGAGAGCGAGGTGAGCGCGGTCAACGTCGAGCACCAGGGCAGCGAGCAGACGTGGGCGTTGGACGACGAGGACATCTGGCGCTTCGACTCCCCCGAAGGTGATCCCGTCGATGAGGAACGTTGGCAGAGCGTACTCGACATCCTGACCGACATACGCTTCCGCTACGAGACCGAGGACGCGCCGGAGAGCCTCGAAGAGTACGGCCTCGACGAGCCCGTCACGGTCGTCACCTTCCTCTTCAAGGCCCATGAGTCCGTCGAGGTGCGGCTCGGCGCCCAGACCCCAGACGGCCTGCGCCGGTACGCCCAGCTCAACGAAGCCGAAGCGGTCATCAAGCTCGAGACCGCTTGGGGCGATGCCTTCGCCAACCTCATCCTCGACCCGCCGCCCACCGCCCCTCCCCCTGAAGAAGATGAGAACGGGGAGGCCGACGGCGAAGCCGAAGACGCTGACGGCGACGACTCCGCGTAGCCCCACGTCCTTGATCTAGCCGGTCAGCCGGCTAGTCTCTCTCCTTCCCGCCCAACTGCGTCGAAGCCGAGATGCACCCTTCGCGGTGGCGCGCCTCGCGGTTGTTCCTAGACAAGCCACGCACAGCTCGTTATACTCCTTCTGGTAAACGGGAGCAATGTATGATGCTTCATTTTGGGAGCAATAAGGCACGCCCGTGCGAATTATCGCGAAACGCCGCCTTCGAGAGTTTTGGGAGCGCCACCCGGACGCCAAGATCCCACTCGAAAACTGGTATGCGCGAGTGCGAAGGGACGATTGGGACACACCGGCGAGGGTGACGCAGCACTATCCCCGGGCCAGCCTCATCGGCAGTGACCGTGTGGTGTTTAGGTTGAAGGGGAACGACTACCGGCTGGTCGTGGCGGTCGATTACGGACACAAGACCGTCTTCATCCGGTTCATCGGGACACACGCCGCATACAACCGGATACAGGTCGAGGAGGTGTAGCAATGGTGAACGTGAGCCCTATCCGCACGGAAGCCGACTACGACGCTGCGCTTGCCCGGATCGAGGCGCTGTTTCACGCCGAAATGGGCACGCCGGAGGGAGACGAGCTCGACATCCTCGTGACCCTGGTCGAACGCTACGAAGACGAGCACCACCCCATCGACTTTCCCAGTGCTATTGGAGCGATTGAATTCTGCATGGACCAGCAGGAACTGTCCCGGCGCGACCTGATTCCGTACATCGGGAGTCGCGCCAAGGTCTCTGAGGTGCTCTCGGGTAAGCGTGCCATCACCATGGCGATGGCACGCGCGCTACACAGGCACCTGGGCATTCCCGCCGATATTCTCCTTCAGGAGCCCGGTGGGATGCTTGACCCCACGTTCGACCACATCGACCCGCGCAGGTTCCCCCTGAAGCAGATGGTGAAACGTGGATGGATTCCCGATCTCCCTGACCTGGCCGATCGCGCCGAGGAACTCATCGCCGACCTGATCGAGCGGGCCGGCGGCCAGAGGGTTGCCGCGGCCCCGCTGTACCGCAAGAGCGATCATCGCCGAATCAACGCCAAAACCGACGAATATGCGCTTAAGGCCTGGTGCTGGCAGTTATTGGCCCAGACGAACACTACCCCGCCTCAAGCAAACTATCGGTCTGGCGTTATTGCTCCTGAGTTCCTTCGGGAAGTTGCGCGGCTCAGCCGCTGGGGGGACGGGCCCCGCCGGGCTCGAGACTTCCTCGCCCAACACGGTGTCGCTCTTCAAGTGCTGGCTCACCTGCCGAGAACTTACCTGGATGGCGCGGCGTTGTGGGTAAGCGGCGGATGGCCCGTCATCGGCCTAACGCTGCGGTACGACCGTATCGATAACTTCTGGTTCACACTACTTCACGAGTTGGCCCACGTCGGCCGGCACTTGGACGGTGACCACAGTGCCTGGTTCGTTGACGATTTGAGCCTGCGGGCCGGCGAAGGAAGTATCGAAGACCCGCGGGAGTCCGAGGCGGACAAGTGGGCCGAGGAGGCCCTCGTACCTCCCGACGTCTGGCAGGCGTCGCTGGTTCATGAGGATCTGTCGGCCATGGAGGTCATCGCCCTTGCCCAGGCCCTTGAAGTGCATCCCGCGGTCATCGCGGGCCGCGTCCGCTACGAGCGGCGGAACTATCGCCTGCTCTCCCAGTTCGTCGGTGCCGGCCAAATCCGCCGCCAGTTTGAAGCTGACGACACTGCATCTGGAGTCTCACTAGTACGGTAGAGGAGTAGGAGGATCCAATGTCCCGGAAGTACATACCCTTAGCCATTGTCTACGACTTTGACGGAACGCTGGCGCCCGGCAATCTCCAAGAGGTCCAGTTCATTCCTGACATTGGAATGAAGCCCGAGGACTTCTGGGCGGAGGTGGGTTCTCTATCTCAGCAGAATCAGGCCGACGACATCCTTATGTACATGTACCTCATGCTGGAGAAGGCTCGCGAAGCAAGGATCCCTGTTCGTAGGGAGGACTTCAGGAAGCGCGGCCAAGCCATAGTTCTTTTTGAAGGTGTGCTTGACTGGTTTGATCGTATAACCGCCTACGGTAGAAGTGAGGGCATTCGAATTGAGAACTATATTGTGTCTTCGGGCAACGCCGAGATCATTGAGGGTACACCGATTGCGTCTAAGTTCACGAAAGTCTACGCTTCGAAGTTCCATTTCGATGCGAACGGCGTCGCCGACTGGCCAGCACTAGCTGTGAACTACACCACAAAGACCCAATACCTCTTCAGGATCAACAAGGGCGCGCACGATCTGAGCGACAACAGCAAGATCAATGAGTACGTTGAGAAAGAGAAGCGCCCCGTCCCCTTCGAGAATATGATCTACATCGGTGACGGCGCGACCGACGTTCCCTGCTTCAGGTTAGTAAAGGATCAGGGCGGAATCTCCATTGCGGTCTTTCGTCCGCGCAAAAAGGGCGCCCGCGAGTACGCCGAACGATTTCGTCAGGAAGGACGCGTTCACTCCGTTGTCCTCGCCAACTACGGGGAGGGCGGAAAGTTGGAAGAGGTCGTGCAAAGACGAATCCAAGTCTTGGCGGCCCGTGGGGCACTCGAAAAGGCCCTGACGAATGGTTGCACGCCTTCTTTGGCAGCCTAGGGTGCAAGGCGACAACAAGGAACCTTGCAGACTCCCGGGTGGAGAGATCGGGACCGGTTAGGGCGGTGTCCTCAAAGGGGCGCCGTTCGGCCTCGCCTACGCTTCCTCGATCGCGATACTCTTGATGCGGTCGCCGGGCTCGCGTGCGGAGCCGGGATCGCGCACCGAGATCGCGTTCACCACCTCCATGCCTTCCACGACCTTGCCGAAGACGGCGTGACGCCCGTCGAGGTGCGGCTGCGGCGCGAAGGTGATGAAGAACTGGCTCCCGTTCGTGTTCGGGCCGGCGTTCGCCATCGAGAGCGAGCCCGTCTCGTGCACCAGCTCGGGGTGGAACTCATCCTCGAAGCGGTAGCCGGGACCGCCGGTGCCGGTGCCCGTGGGGCAGCCGCCCTGCGCCATGAAGCCCGGAATGACGCGGTGGAAGGTGACGTCGTCGTAGAAGCCGTCCCGCGCCAGGAAGACGAAGTTGTTCACCGTCTTGGGGGCGCGGTCGGCGAAGAGCTCGACGCGGAAGGAGCCGTTCTCCAGCTCGAACGTGGCGGCATAGCTCTTGCTCGGGTCGATGGACATGGCGGGCGGTTGGTTGTACGACACGGATACTCCCTTCAGGACTAGCGGCCTTTTCGGCGGGGCCGGACGCGGGCCTTTGGGCGGCCCTAGACTTCTTCGATCAGGATGGTGTAGATGACGTCGCCGGGTTCGATGGCGGTGGCTGGGTCGCGCGGCGAGATGCTGTTCACCACGTCCATGCCCTCCACGACCTCGCCGAACACGGCGTGGCATGACACTCCGGGCCGCGAGCAGTCCTTGACTGCGCCGTCCGGTGCGTAGCCGTCGAGGTGCGGTGTCGGGACGAAGGTGATGAAGAACTGGCTCCCGTTGGTGTTGGGGCCGGAGTTCGCCATCGAGATCACGCCGGCGTTGTGGACCAGGTCCGGGTGGAACTCATCATCGAAGCGGTAGCCGGGGCTGCCGCCGCCGGTGCCGGTGGGGTCGCCGCCCTGGGCCATGAACCCAGGAATGACGCGGTGGAAGGTGACGCCGTTGTAGAAGCCTTCCCGTGCCAGGAAGACGAAATTGTTCACCGTACGCGGCACCTGGTCGTCGAAGAGCCGCAGCCGGAACTCGCCGCGCTCGGTGACGAAGGTCGCGTAGTAGTCCTTGCTGGTGTCGATGACGAGGTCGGGGGCGCTGGAATAGCTCTGCGGCCCCGGCGTGGGCGATGGGCCCGCCGATGAGCCGTCCGCCGCCGTGGGCGTGGCCGTTTCCACGCGGAGCGGGGTCGGCGTGGGCTCGGGGTCGTCGCCGCAGGCGGCAACGAGCATGGCGGTGGCGAGCAGCAGGGCCGCTCCCAGGATCATCCTCGAACGAAGCGCGGCGAAGGGGACGCGGAACATCAGGGGAGCCTCCGGATAGAGCAGGCCGCGGGGCGCCGCTCGGCAGTCTGTCTTCTTCAGGATAAGCGCCCGGCCGTCAGGGCCGGCGGCGTCCTATGATAGCATGGCGCGGCCTTCCGTTACCGACCTGAAAGCACCGCCATGAAAGCCGTCGTACTGGAGCAGCCCGGGTCGCCCGTCGGCCTCCGCCTCCAAGAGGTCGAGACGCCGCGCCCCGGCCCCCGCGAGGCGCTCGTCAAGGTCGCCGCCGCCGGCGTCTGCTACCACGACGTCGCCGTGATGCGGGGCCGGCTCCGCCGCGGTGTGAAGGAGCGCCTCATCCTCGGCCACGAGATAGCCGGCGTCGTCGAAAAGGTCGGCGCCGAGGTCCACGACTTCATCCCAGGCGAGCGCGTCGCCTCGATTCTCACCAACTGCTGCGGTGTCTGCGAGCGCTGCGTCGCGGGCCGCGAGCACCGCTGTCTGCGGGGACAGGGCATCGGCCACGGCGTCGACGGAGGCTACGCCGAGTTCGTTGCCGTCGCCGCCGCGAGCCTGGTGCGCGTCCCCGACGCCGTTCCGCTGGATCACGCCGCCATCGCCGCCTGCCCCATCGGCGTCGTCCTCCGCGCCGTCCGTGACCTCGCCCAGCCCCAGCCGGGGGAGACCGCCGTCGTAACCGGCGCGGGAGGCGGCATCGGCATCCACGGCATCGGCATACTGAAGGCCAAGGGAGCCCGCGTGTTCGCCGTCACGACGTCACCGGCCAAGGAGTCCGCCCTCCTTGAGGCCGGCGCCGACCACGTGATCGTCAGCCCCGACCTCGACTTCCACTGGGAGGTCCTCGCTCTCACCGAAGACGGCGGCGCCGACATCGTCCTCGACACGCTCGGCTCGCGGGCCTTCGAAGCGGCTTTCCAGAGCCTGGGGCAATACGGCCGGCTCGTCTTCATCGGCGAGATGGGCGATGGGCAGGTTTCGTTCAACCCCCCGGAGCTCCTCTTCAAGGACGCTCGCCTCATGGGTATAACGGGCGCCAACAAGGCCGACCTCATCGAAGCCCTCACCCTGATCGACACCGGCGCCGTCCGCCCCGTCGTCACCGCCTTCCCCCTCGCCGACGCCGCCCGC
>DAOUKZ010000155.1:0-13134 GCA_034420775.1 Dehalococcoidia bacterium | reverse complement strand
AGCGCGGTGCGGCCTCTGTCCTGCTGCTGGCCGCCGACCAGCCCCGCCCGGCGTCGCTGCTACGCCGTCTCGCCGAGGCCCACGCGGAGCGGGGAGCGCTCATCTCGATTCCGGCGCACGGCAGCAGGCATGGTCACCCGCCCATCTTCGACGCATCGTTGCTTCCCGAGCTGCTCCGCATCACGGAGGAGGGGCGTGGTGTCCGCGAGGTGATCCAGCGGCACAGTGGCGCCATCGATGAGGTCGAGGTCGACGACCCGCTGGTGCTGACCAACCTGAACACGCGCGAGGACTACGAGCGCGCCTTGGCGCTGGCGTCGCCGGGGGCGTAGCGGAGGCACTTCTGTTTGACACGGCATCCCGCGATGCTAGACTGAACCTTCGGGCATGGATTCATCGGATGCGGCGTCCCTTCGGTGAGGGCTGGGGGATGCCGACGACCTACTACCGCAGAGAGCTAAGGAAGAGAGCAGCATGACCACGGTCGAGAAGAGGGGCGCGGAGAAGGGCGTCATCCCCTATCTGCCCGAAGAGATCGACGCCTTCGAAGAGGAAGTCGGAAAGTTCCGCTCGGGGGAGAACCCCGAGGAAGAGTTCATGAAGTTCCGGCTTCGGCAGGGCGTGTACGGCCAGCGCCAGCCCGACGCCCAGATGTTCCGGGTCAAGCTGCCCTTCGGCGGCGTGACCGCGGACCAGCTTGACGTCCTGGGCGAGTTCACCGACGAGTTCGCGCCCCTGAAGAAGGGGCACATCACCACCCGAGAGAACATCCAGTTCCACCACATCCTGCTCGACCGGTCGGCGGACGGTCTGCGGCTCCTTGGTTCGGCGGGACTGACCACGCGCGAGGCCTGCGGCAACACGGTGCGGAACGTGGCGGGATGCCCGCTGGCGGGCGTCTGCGGCGGCGAGCCCTTCGATCCGACTCCCTATCTGACGGCCTATGCCCGCTACTTCGTGCGGCATCCGCTGACGCAAGCCTTCCCCCGCAAGCTCAAGACGGCCTTCTCCGGCTGCGACCACGACTGCGCCATGACCGCGATCCACGACCTCGGCTTCATCGCCCAGACCAGGGAGGTTGATGGCGAGACGGTGCGCGGTTTCAAGATCGTGGTCGGCGGCGGGACGTCGATCATGGCGCGGCTCGCGCCGACGCTCTATGAATTCGTGTCCGTTGACGACTACCTGCGGGTGTCGGAGGCGGTATTCCGGGTCTTCGACGCCGCCGACGAGCTGCGCAAGAACCGGATGAAGGCGCGGATCAAGTTCCTCGTGGACCGCATCGGCATCGACGAGTTCCGCAAGCTGGTGGAGGCGGAGCTGGCGAAGCCGTGGGCCGAAGAGAAAATTGACCCCGAGCCGTGGATGTTCGAGGACGACGAGGCCGCCGACGCACCGCCGCCTCCCACGGCGAGCCGATTCGCCAACGGGACAACGGCGTCGCCGGAGTTCACGGCGTGGGCGGCCACGAACGTGCGGCCGCAGCGCCAGGACGGCTACGTCGTCGTCGAGATCACCGTTCCCCAGGGCGACCTCGACGGCGACCAATTCCGCGGCATCGCGGCGATCAGCCGCGCCTACGCCGGCGGCCGTGTCCGGCTGACGCAGGAGCAGAACCTCGTGCTGCGTTGGGTGCGGACGGAGCTTGTCCACGACGTGTGGAACGATCTGAAGGCGCTCGACCTTGTCGAGGGCGGCGCGGACGAGATCACGGACGTCGTCACCTGCCCCGGAACGGACAGTTGCAAGCTGGGCATCACATCGTCGATGGGCCTGGGGCGGGCGCTCCGAGAGAAGATCGCCGCCCTCGACACCTCCGACGCCCAGGTCAAGAAGATGCACGTGAAGGCGAGCGGCTGCCCCAACGGTTGCGGGCAGCACCACATCGCCAGCATCGGCTTCCACGGGGCCGCCATCAAGGGAGCCAGCGGCCAGCAGGTCCCGGCCTACGAGGTCTTCGTCGGCGGCAACGCGACGGGGACGGAGGGGCCGATCCGCATCGGCCAGCGCGTCCGCGGCCGGGTGCCGGCCAAGCTCGCCCCCGAGTTCATTGAGCGCGTACTCGACTTCTACACCCAGGAGCGGGAGAGCCCTGACGAGCGCTTCCTCGACTTCGTGGACCGCGTCGGCCCCGACGCCTTTTCGCCGCTTCTCGCCGACCTGCAACAGGTCGGGCCGCTCGGCAAGGACACGATCCAGACCTACATGGACTGGAGCAAGACGGTCCCCTTCAAGGTCGAGCGCGGCGAAGGGGAGTGCGCCGTCTAACGACGCTTCGGGCTAGTAGATGACCTGCTGCTCGATGAGGCGCTCGACTTCCTCGGGCGGCAGCGCGAGCTCGTCGCGGTAGAAGCGCTCGTTGTCGGCGCCGAGGCGGCGCCCCAGGCTGCGCACCGCGCCGGGCGTCTCGCTGAGTCGCCACGGAATCCCGTAGGTCACGTCGGCGGGGTCGAGCTCGTCCACCTGCACGTCGATCGAGGTGCGGCGAGCAATGTCGTGGGGGTCGTGGTAGAGCTCGCTGACCTTGTACGCCGGCGCGGCGGCGATGCCGGCCCGCTGGAGTAGATGCGTCGCCTCGATGTTCGACCGCTCCCGCGTCCAGGCGGCGACCGTATCGTCCAGGGCGGCGAGGTTGGCCTGGCGGTCGGCGAGGGTGGCGAAGCGAGGGTCGGCGGAGAGTTCGGGGCGGCCGATGGCGCCGCAGAAGGCCCGCCACTCCTCCTGGCCGTTCACCGCGATGGAGACCCAAGAATCTTCTTCCCTACTGGGGTAGATCTCGTGCGGGGCCATGTGCGGGTGACGGTTCCCCTTCGGCTTGGGGACCTCGCCGGTCATCTGGTATTCGATGATCGGCTCGCCGAGAAAGCCGGGCAGGAGCTCGCTGAACGGCAGGTCGATCAGCTGGCCCTTGCCGGTGCGGGAGCGGTGGAAGACGGCGGTCATGATCGCGTAACCGAGCATGACCCCCATGCCGGGGTCGGGGTCCCAGACGTGGAGCATGGGTCGGCCCTCGTCCTCCGGGTAGCCGACGAGGGCGTCGCTGCCGACGGCGACGTTCATGGAGGGGCCGAAGGCGAGCAGGTCGTCGTAGGGGCCCCACTGCCCGGCGGCGGAGAAGGCGGCCATGATGAGGTCGGGCTTCTCCTTGCGCAGGCTCTCGTAGTCGACGCCGAGGGCGCGCTGCTTGTGCGGGGAGAGGTTGAGGACGAGCACGTCGCCCCAGTGGATCATGCGCTTGAGGAGATCGACGCCCTCGGCGTGGAGCAGGTTGAGGGTGACGTAGTACTCGCGGCTCCGGTAGTACCAGTGCGACTCGAGAATCTGGCGCATGGGCGACTTGGGGCGGCCGAAGTTGCGCTGCACGTCGGTGCCGCTGTTCGACTCGACCCGCGCCACCGTCGCGCCCATGTCGCCGAGGCAGGCGCTGACCTGCGGCCCCGCCCAGACCTGGGTGAAGTCGACGATGCGGATGCCTTCGAGCGGGAGCGTCATACCGCACCCGCCGCGCGCAGCTCTTCGAGGTCGGACGACGAGCGGCCGAGGAGACCGCCGAGGACGTGTTCGTTGTGCTCCCCGAGACGGGGCGCCGGGCCGGGCTCGACGCGCGCGGAGGCCGTCAGCTTGAACGGCGCGCCGGGGACGCGCATCGGAGGGCCGCCGTCGCTGGGGACCTCGGCCCAGTAGTCGCGGACCTGGAGCTGCTCCCATTCCAACAGCTCGGCGACGGTGTGGGCGGGGTGCCACGGGATGCGGCTCTCGCGGAACATTCGCCACAACTCGGCCTTGGTGTACTTGGCGAGCCAGGGCTTGATCTGGTCGTCGATCTCTTCGGGATACTCCTTGCCGGCCTTGTCGCGGTCGGCGAAGCGGGGCTCGCTCATCCACGGCGGATTCCCCATGAGGTCGCCGAAGCGCGTCCACTGCTTCTCGTGCGCCACGATCAGGCCGTAGTAGCCGTCCTTGCAAGGCAGGAGCACGAAGGGGTAGATGGTGGGATTGCGGTTGCCGCCGCGGCGGGGGTAGAAGCCGGTATCGACGTAGTCGATGTAGTCCATCGGGTTGTTGAAGGTGTTGATGCAGTCGGCGGTGGAGATATCGACGTGCTGGCCCCGTCCGGTGCGCTCCCGGTTCATCACTGCGATCATCGTCGCCGAGGCGGCGTTCATGCCTCCCCAGTAGTCGGCGCGGTCGTAGGGCATGGCGAGCGGCTGCCGCTTGGGGTCGCCGGTGCGGTAGGCGACCCCTCCAGCGGCCGAGGCGGTGAGCGCGTAGCCCTTGAAGTCGCGGTAGGGGCCGAAGTGGCCGAACGTGGTAATCGAGGTGTGGACGAGGGTGGGGTTGGCTTCCGCCGTGCGTTCGGGAGTCAGGCCCCAGGCTTCGAGATCGTTGGGCATGTAGTTGTCGATCAGGATATCCGCCCGGCGGGCGAGGTCGAGAACGAGACCGGCTCCGCGGGGCGCGGCGGGGTCGATGGTCACGCTCTGCTTGCCGGCGTTGAGGTAGAGGAAGAGGCCGCTGCGGTCGGGGTCGCCGTCGGCGTCCTTGGGATACGGACCGTGACCCCGCGCGTGGTCGCCGGCGCGCGGCTCGATCTTGATGACCTCGGCGCCGTACAGGGCGAGGAGCCGCCCCAGGTAGGGCGCGGAGATGTACTCGCCGAACTCGACGACGCGCAGCCCTTCCAGCGCGCGGGCTCCCTCGGCGGGTTGCGCCTCCTCGGACGACGCCCTATCGGTCCGCGCTTGGGGCATGGGCCGCCTCCCCGTAGCGACCTGCGCTAGTCCCAGACCGAGACGTCGAGGCCGCTATTGGCGAAGGCTTGGCGGATCATGTCGCCGTTCGCCAGGTCGGGGCCGCGGTTGTAGTCGTAGTGGCGTGTGCTCGCTACGCCGTCGACCCACGGGATACCGTTCGGCGCGGGCATGTGGACGCCTCGCTTGTCCGGGTACACCTTCTCCCACACCGCCACGTGGTCGGGGTCGATGAAGAAGTTGATGCTGTCGCAGGTGACGATCCAGTCCTTGCGGAAGTCGTAGGGGCTGACGCCGATGTGGAGGACGGCCGTCTCCGGCTCGAAGTCCACGAGCTGGCGGTCCTTGGCGCTGAAGCGGATCGGCTCCCAGCAGCAGGGGCAGTGGGAGTCCACCGTCACGACTTTGCCCGGGAACATCGCGTTGATGGCGCATGACTCGCCGCCGCATCCCGCATACCACTTCGACTCACCGTCGACGGTCACGCGGTGGCGGGTGGCGGCGTTGGAGAAGGGGGGCACCTTGACGATGTCCTCGCTGCCGGGGACGAACATCACCTGGACGGCGCGTTCGAGCTGCCAGAGCGCGTGCCACGTCTGGTTCTGGTCGAGATCGTTGTCGCGCATGATCTGGGGGAGGTTGGGGCTGCGCCCGTGCTCGATGAAGAAGTCCTCCAGGTAGAGGCGGACCTTCTTTGCGTTTTCCGTCATCTCGAACCACTCGGAGGCGGTGTCGCGGTAGACGCCATAGGGAGCGTAGATCGGATGCATCTCGTCCTCCTTTCGCCGGACGGCGGCGGGCCGGGGCTAGGCGACCAGGGCGGCCTGGGGCACTGAGCGGCCGAAGGCGGGCATGACCTCGCGGGCGAAGCGCTTAAGCGACCGCATGATGTCCTCATGCTGGAGCATGCCTGACTGCACGATGCAGAGCACTTGGTCGATCTGGTTCTCCTCGTAACGCTTGAGGACCTTGATGATGCTCTCGGCGCTCCCGACGCAGAGACCCTGGCTGGTGCGGGCCTTGGCCATCAGATTTCGCATCTGCTCGTACGTGGCCTTGGGCCGCTTCTGATGGACCGTCATCCTCCCCGACGACTGGACGACCTCGTTGCCGTCGTCGTCGAAGGTGCGGTGGTCCGCGCCCTTGTACTTGCTCTGCTGAGACGGGTTGTAATAGCGGGCGAAGACATCCTGGTACCAGATCACCGTCGGACCGGCCGTCTCGTCGGCCTCCTGGTCCGACTCGCCGCAGTACATCATGCAGAAGGCCGCCGTCTTGTTGTTCACCACGCCGGTGACGGGCTTAGCGTCGACGACCTTCTCCTTGTAGCGCTGGATGCGCTCGCCGACGTAGTCGGGGGACTTAGCGGCGAACGCGAGGACGCCGAGGCCAAGCTCGCCGGCGATTTCGTAGGTGTCGTCGGAGCCGCAGGCCATCCACATCGGCGGGCTGGGCTTCTGGATGGGCTTGGGGATGACGTTGCGGGGCGGGATGTTGACGAACTTGCCCTCGTAGGAGAAGGAGTCGGTCTGGAACATCTGGGGGATGATCGTGGCGTTCTCGATCACCTGGGCCCGGCTGAGCTCCGGGGGCACCTCGAAGCCGCCGAGCTCCTGCCACGATGAGCCGCGGCCTACGCCGAACTCGACGCGCCCCTTGCTCATGATGTCGAGGCCGGCGATGCGCTCGGCCACGCGAATCGGGTGGTTGAAATTGTTGGGGAGCAGCACGACGCCGTGCCCGATGCGAATGCGCTCGGTGCGCATGGCGCAGGCGGTGAGCCATATCTCAGGGGCGGAGGAGCTGGAGAGCTCTTCCAGGAAGTGATGCTCCACGGCCCAAACGCCGTCGAACCCGAGCTGCTCAGCGAGGACGACCTGCTCCAGTCCTTCCCACCACTTGTTGTACTCGCTGCGGTCGTGCCACGGCTTGGGATTGGCCAGCTCGTACAGCAATGAGAATTCCATCTTGACTCCTTACGCGTTCGGTGCGCGCGGCGCTCACGAGCGCGGCACGGAAGCTTCAGGTTAGCACGGGGCCTTCGGTGCGCCAATCATGCAGATCGGCCCTATCCTCCCGGTTTCCTGCTGTCGGCGAAGCCCTCGGGCGGCTTTCCGGAGCGGGCCAAGGTCGCGCCGCCGTCGGCGACGATGGTCTGGCCGGTGACGTATTGCGAGAGGTCGGAGGCGAGGAAGAGCACCACGGAGGCGATCTCGGAGGGGTCGGCGGCATGGGCCAGCGGAATCTGGGCCTCCATCTCGGCCGACATGCTGGCGGCCACGAGCGGCGTCTTGACCGAACCAGGGGCGACGGAGTTCACGCGGATGCCGTACCGTCCGTACTCCCAGGCTAGCGTGCGGGTGAGGTGGATCACCGCCGCCTTGCCCGCGCCGTAGATGGAGTGATGCGCCGCTGCGTTCATGCCGCTCACCGAAGAGTAGTTGACGATGACGCCGCCGGTGCCCTGCTCGATCATGCGCTTGATCGCGGCGCGGCAGGGAATGAAGGCCGCCTTGAGGTTCAAGTCCATCACGTCGAAGTACGACTCGTCGGTCCAGTCGGCGGCGGGAGCCCAGGGGTTGCGCGCCATCCCCCCGGCCACGTTCACCACGCCGTTGACGGATCCGTAGGCCGCGGCGGCCTTATCGAATAGGGCGTCGACCAGGGCCGGGTCGCGGGCGTCGACCCGCGCCGGCGTGGCGGCGCCGCCGGCCTTCACCACGGCGTTGGCGACCATCGTCGCGCGGGACTCGTTGTAGTCGGCGACGACGGTCTTCGCGCCGGCCTCGGCGATGGCGTGGGAGGTGGCTTCACCCATGCCTCTGCCGCCGCCGATAATGACGAAGACGCGGTCTTTCAGCGAGATTTGCTCCAGGTACATCGTGTCCTCCACTCAGGGGCAGGGGCTCGGTCGAGCGCCGCGCCCAAGCGGGGATTGTAGGCGTCGGCCCGCTCGCGTGTCCACCTCAATTGCGGCGAGGGCGTTGACAAAGGGGCGGCGGTGGGTGTACAATCACCGTTGCCCTACTATGCCCCTCGTGCGCCCTACGAGCAAGCCGCGTTCAGGGAATCTGCGCCGCCCGGTACTGCCTTCCGCTTACCCGCTTGGCCTGATTTCGCCTTGGCGCGTCCCAGCCCTCCGAAGGAGCCTTGCCGCATGACGACCCTGGTCTCTTCGACCCGAGAAACCGACGCCAGTGGAAGGAAGTCCTACGCCCGTATACCAGAAGTCCTCGAAGTCCCCAACCTAATACAGATACAGAACAACTCCTTCAACTGGCTGTTGGAGGAGGGTATTAGAGAACTCCTCGACGAAATCACGCCCATCCAGGACTTCACCGGGGGGCGTTACGAGCTCCGGTTCGAGGACTACGAGTTCCGCGAGCCCAAGTACACCGAGGACGAGTGCCGCGAGCGCGACAAGACCTACGCCAAGCCGATCTACGCCAAGACCGTCCTTGAGAAGAAGCAGGGCGAAGGGGCAGGCGAAGAGGTAGAGAGCTGGGTCTTCATGGGGGACCTCCCCATGATGACCGACGCCGGCACGTTCATCATCAACGGCGCCGAGCGCGTCGTGGTCAGCCAGTTGGTGCGCTCGCCGGGCGTCTATTTCAAGATCGACGAAGACCCGGGCAGCGGTCGCGGCCTCTGCTCGGCCAAACTCATCCCCAACCGTGGCGCCTGGCTGGAGTTCGAGACCAGCACCCGCGACGTGCTCTCGGTCAAGGTCGACCGGAAGCGCAAGATTCCCGTCACCACGCTCCTGCGCGCGCTTGGGTTGGGCGAAGACGAGCAGCTGCTCGACATGTTCAAGGATGTCGACAAGAACGCCGACCATCCCTTCATTCAGACCACAATCGAGAAAGAGCCGACCGTCCGCAACGAGGAGGAGGCGCTCCTCGACTTCTACCGGAAGCTCCGCCCCGGCGAGCCGCCGAGCCTGGATAACGCGCGGACGCTGCTGAACACCCTGTTCTTTAACTTCCGGCGCTACGACCTTGGCCGGGTGGGCCGTTACAAGGTCAACAACCGCCTCGGCCTCGGCGGGGCCTCGCGCAACGGCAAGGCCAAGGGCGCGGACAGCGTCGACCCCTCGCAGGCCGAGCGGGTGCTCTCCGTCGAAGACCTCGTCGCCATCGTCAAGCGGATGGTCATGATCAACAACGGCGAGGACCGGGACGACGACATCGACCACCTCGGCAACCGCCGCGTCCGTGCCGTCGGCGAGCTTACCCAGAATCAGCTCCGCATCGGGCTCCTCCGCATGGAGCGCGTGGTCAAGGAGCGCATGACGCTGATCGATCCTGAGCAGGCAACGCCGAGCGCCCTGATCAACATCCGGCCCATCGTGGCGGCGATCAAGGAGTTCTTCGGCGGATCGCAGTTGTCGCAGTTCATGGACCAGACGAACCCGCTGGCCGAGCTCACTCACAAACGCCGCCTGTCGGCGCTGGGCCCCGGCGGCCTCTCCCGCGAACGGGCCGGCTTCGACGTCCGCGACGTGCACCACAGCCACTACGGCCGCATCTGCCCGATCGAAACGCCGGAAGGCCCCAACATCGGACTCCTCGGCTCTCTCGCGACCTATGCGCTGGTGAACAAGTACGGCTTCATCGAGACGCCGTACCGGCGGGTCTTGAAGGAAGCGCCCAACAGGCCGGCCGAGCTCGTGGGCCGGGCCGTCCGCGATGATGTTACCGACTCGTCGGGCAAGGTGATCGTCGCCGCCGGCGAGGTAATCACCGAAGAGGCCGCGACGGAGATCAAGAAGAGGCTCAAGAGCCGCAAGATCAAGGTCAAGCCCTACGCCTCCAAGGGGATCGAGTACCTCTCGGCCGACCACGAGGAGCAGTTCACCATCGCCCAGGCCAACGCGGTGCTGGACGACCGGATGCAGTTCGTCGAGGAGAAGACGGAGGTCCGGCAGGGCCGCGACTTCGCGCTCGAGAGTCCTGAGAACATCGACTTCATGGACGTCTCACCGAAGCAAATCGTGAGCGTCTCCACCTCGCTGATCCCCTTCCTCGAGCACGACGACGCGAACAGGGCCCTGATGGGCGCGAACATGCAGCGTCAGGCGGTTCCGCTGCTCAAGCCGCAGGCGCCGCTGGTGGGCACCGGCATGGAGTGGCGGGTGGCCCGCGACAGCGGCCAGGTGACGCTTTCCAAGGCCGATGGCGTCGTGTCGGCGGTCGGCGCCGAACGCGACGAGCAGGACCGGCTTCTCTACGTCGTGAAGGTCCGCGACAAGAAGGGCGTCGAGCACGCCCACCGGCTCCAGAAGTTCATCCGCTCGAATCAGGGGACGTGCATCAACCAGCGCCCGATCGTACGGAAGGGCGACGTGGTGCAGGCGGGCGAGCCGCTCGCCGATAGCTCCTCGACCGACCACGGCGAGTTGGCGCTCGGACAGAACATCCTCTGCGCCTTCATGAGCTGGGAAGGCTACAACTTCGAGGATGCCATCATTCTGAGCGAACGGTTGGTGAAAGACGACCGCTTCACCTCCGTCCACATCGAGAAGCATGAAGTCGAGGCCCGCGACACGAAACTGGGGCCCGAAGAGATCACCCGCGATATCCCGAACGTCGGTGAGGAGAGCCTGCGCGACCTCGACGAGCGAGGCATCGTCCGTATCGGCGCAGAGGTGAACCCCGGCGACATCCTGGTGGGCAAGATCACGCCCAAGGGCGAGACCGAGTTGACGGCCGAGGAGAAACTCCTTCGCGCCATCTTCGGCGAGAAGGCCCGCGAGGTGAAGGACACGTCGCTGCGGGTGCCCCACGGCGAGCGCGGCAAGATCATCGACGTGCGCGTGTTCTCGCAGGAGAACCACGACGAGCTCTCCCCGGGAGTCAACCGACTGGTTCGGGTCTGGATCGCTCAGACGCGGAAGATCGCGGAAGGCGACAAGATGGCGGGGCGCCACGGCAACAAGGGCGTCGTGGCCCGCATCATGCCGGAAGAGGATATGCCCTTCCTGCCCGACGGCACTCCGGTCGACGTGATTCTCAACCCCATCGGCGTGCCCTCCCGCATGAACCTTGGCCAGGTGCTGGAGACGCACCTCGGCTTCGCCGCCCAAGCGCTGAACTTCACGGTCAGCACACCCGTCTTCGACGGCGCGGAGGACGACGCAATCGAGGACAGCCTGGCCCGGACGTGGATCATGGCGCGCAGCGGCGCGCTGGAGAGCGCCAACGGCCGGGCGCCGGAGCAGATCGCGGCGGACTGGCTCAACGAGCGCGGCTACGACGGGGCCAAGGCGTTCAGCGAGGCGTACCCCGGCGAGGCCACCCTGGCGTGCCTCAAAATCTGGCTCGAAGACGAGGCCGGCCGCTCCCACGACGGCCTGACCGCCGACGAAGTCTTCGAGCTCGTTCGCGGCGTCCACCGGGAGGAGCGGCTCGCGCCGCCCATCTTTGGCAAGACCGCGCTCTTCGATGGCCGCAACGGCGAAGCCTTCGACCAGCCCGTCACCGTTGGGTACATCTACATGATGAAACTGATCCACCTGGTCGAGGACAAGATCCACGCCAGGTCTACCGGGCCGTACTCGCTGATCACGCAGCAGCCGCTCGGCGGCAAGGCGCAGTTCGGCGGGCAGCGGTTCGGCGAAATGGAGGTCTGGGCGCTCGAAGCCTACAGCGCCGCGTACAACCTCCAGGAGATGCTCACCGTCAAATCCGACGATGTGGTCGGCAGGGTCAAGACCTACGAGGCCATCGTCAAGGGCGAGGACATCTGCCAGCCGGGCGTCCCCGAGTCGTTTCACGTGCTCTTGAAGGAACTGCAGAGCCTGGGGCTGTCCGTGGAGCTCCTCAACGAGGCCGCGGAGCAGCGCAACTCCATGCTCGACGAGCTCACCGGCGACGGGTCCGAACTCGACGCCGACTTGGGCGGTCTCGAATTGGGACCCGACCTCGCCATCCCCGCGGCGGCGCTTGCCGGCACCGGCGATGACGGCGACTCGGACGACGAGCCCGCTCCGGTGAGCGGCGACATCGTCGAGGCTGCGGTCAAGGCAAGCCAGGAAGACGACGACGATGATGACGACGAGGAGTCGGCCGACGGAGATGGCGAGGCCGATGACGACGATGACGACGAAGACGCTGACCAGGACGCAGACGACCAAGAGGAAGACGAACAAGAAGGGGAGCCGTCCGAGGACAAGGACGACAGCGGCCCCTCCAAAGAAGACTCCGAAGAAGACTCGTAGAGCGAAAGGAGTAACCGGAGCATAGAACTGAAGGGTGAGGGACCGAGGCTAGCAAAGAAGGGGACGTGATGCCCGAAGCGAATGACTTCAACGCAATCAGGATTTCACTGGCGTCGCCGGAGCAGATAAAGAACTGGTCGTACGGCGAGGTAACCAAACCCGAAACGATAAACTACCGTACGCTGAAGCCGGAAAAAGACGGCCTCTTCTGCGAGCGGATTTTCGGCCCGACCAAGGACTTCGAATGCTATTGCGGCAAGTACAAGCGCGTCCGTTATAAGGGCATCGTCTGCGACCGGTGCGGCGTCGAGGTCGCGCGGTCGAAGGTGCGCCGGGAGCGCATGGCCCACATTCAGTTGGCCGCCCCCGTCGCCCATATCTGGTTTGCCAAAGGGACGCCCTCGCGCATCGGGCTCCTGCTCGACCTTTCGCCGAGGAACTTGGAGCGCGTCCTTTATTTCGCGCAGTACATCGTGACTTCGGTCGACGAAGAGCGTCGACAGGAGATCGTCGAGGAGATCGAAGCCGACGTTGCCTCCCGCCGGCAGTCCCTGGTGGAAGCCATCGAGGCCTCCGTGGTGGAGATCGAACGCAACGCCGAGTCGGACCTGAAGGAGCTCGCCGAGCAGCGCGCCCGCATTGAGGGCGTGGTGGTCGAGGACCGCGAAGCCGCCGAGGCGGAGGCGCGTGAAGATCTCGAAAGGGTCCGCGGTATCGTGCAGGAGCTTGCGGGCAAGAAGGCCGTCCGGAAGATCGAGCTCTTCGGGGAGGCGATCGCCAAGAAGGGGACGCCGATCGACGACGAGTTCGTCGCCGGCCTAGACGGCAGGCTGGAAGCGCGCCTCGAACAGATCAAAGAGGAGGCCGCCGAGCGGCAACTCAACGAGACCGAGGCGATTGACAACCAAATCGAAGCCCGGAAGGAAGAGACCGACCGGCAGGTCAACGACGTACGGCGGCCGGGCGATGAGCACAGCAAGAATCTCGATGAGGAACTGCAGGAGAAGCTCAGCGCCATCGAGAGCGTGAAGGAGCGCGAGCTCCTGACGGAGTCCCGCTTCCGCGAGCTGCGGGACGAGTACGGCGAGTTCTTCACCGCCGGCATGGGCGCCGAGGCGATTCTCGATCTCATGCAGAAGCTCGACCTCGACGCCTTCCGCGACA
>DAOUKZ010000154.1:0-10045 GCA_034420775.1 Dehalococcoidia bacterium | reverse complement strand
GGAAGACCTGCTGCGGCGGGCGCCGCACCTCGTCTACTGCTCCATCTCCGGCTTCGGCCAGACCGGCCCCTACGCCAACCTTCCCGCCCTCGACATCATCGTCCAGGGCATGGGCGGCATCATGAGCATCACCGGCGAGCCCGGCGGGCCCCCCATCCGGCCCGGCGCCTCCATCGGCGACATCGCCGGCGGGCTCTACGGCGCCGTTGGGGTGCTCTCCGCCCTGGTCGAGCGCGCCGTCAGCGGCAAGTGCCAGCACGTCGACATAAGCATGATGGACTGCCAGCTCGCCATACAGGAGAACGCGCTCTCCCGCTTCTTTGCCACCGGCGAGGTCCCCGGCCCCATCGGCACCCGCCACCCCGTCGCCACCCCCTTCCAGGCCTTCGAGGCGGCCGACGGCTGGGTCGTCGTCGCCGTCTTCGGCGGGCTCAAAGACCGGTGGCCCCTCTTCTGCGCGGTCATCGACCGCGTCGACCTCATCGACGACCCCGACTACGAAAACGGCTGGAAACGGACCCAGCACTACGACCGGCTCGAACCCGTCCTCAACGAGGCGCTGCGTGCCCGCACCGTCGACGACTGGATCGCCCGCTTCCGCGAGGTTGGCATCCCGTGCGGGCCGATCAACCGTATCGACCAGGTCGCCGCCGACCCGCAGGTCGCCGCCCGCGAGATGATCGTCGAGGCCGAAGGCCCCGGCGGCGAGAAGCTGAAGGTTGTCGCCAGTCCGGTCAAGCTCAGCCGCAGCGCCCTGCCCACCCCCACGACCTCGCCCGGGCTCGGCGACGACACCACGGAGGTGCTCGGCGGCCTCCTCGGCGTCGAAGAAGCCGAAATCGAGGCCCTCCGCGGCGAGGGCATAGTCTAGCGTCTCCCAATGAAGAAGGGCCTCCATCTGGAGGCCCTTTGAAGTCTCGGACGGGTCGTCCTAGAGCTGGAAAGAGTCCACCAGATCTGCCGGGGTGCGCTCTTTGCCCTTGGCCGCGTGGCTCTGCACCTGCTCGTGGAACGGCACCGATTCGGCCCGCTCGTACAGGACGCCCAGCGGAACGCCCTCGGCGCGCGCGAGCGCCCGGGCCTGCTCGATGTCGCTGGGGTCGTGGTCGTCGCCGATGTCCCACGTCAAGGGGCTGATGCCCTTGCGGGGGTTCCCGCGCAACACCTCATGGGTGTCGTTGTACGTCGTGCACGGCGACTGCACGTGCACCATGGAGAAACCGCGGTGCTCCATGCCGCGCGTGATCAGTCCGGCTAGGTCTTTGACCTTGCTGGAATACGAGTTGGCAACGTAGGAGACCCCGAGCGTCAGATAGTAGTCCAGCGGGTCCATCTTGGTTTCCACTTTGCCGAAGGGCGTGGTCGACGTTACCGCCTCGAAGTCGGTCGTCGGCGAGCTTTGGCCCTTGGTCAGGCCGTAGACGCCGTTGTCCATGATCACGGCGGTGACATCCAGGTTTCGGGCCGCCTGCGGCCCGATGTGCTCGGCGCCGATGCTCAGAAAGTCGCCGTCGCCCGCGACGATCACCACGTTCAGCTCCGGCCGCCCCATCTTGATCCCCATCGCAATGGGGAGCGTCCGCCCGTGGACGCCGTGAATCCCGAAGGGGTACTGGTCGGCTTCGAGCAGATGGACCATGTTGCCCGAGCAGCCGATCCCAGCGACGACGACCGTCCGCTCCGCCGGCTCCTCGGTCTTGATGAGCCAGTCTCGAAGGCCGAACTCAAGGGCGCGCCGGACGCCGAAGTCCCCGCAGCCGGGGCACCACTCGAAGTCGTATTCGGGGTTTCGCTTGCTCATACGGTCACGCCTTCTTTCTTACCCGATTCCAGACGCGCTTTGATTCTGGCGGCGAGGTTCTGACGCCGGAACGGCAGCCCTGTGTACTGCGTGATGGACTCGGCGCGCACGCCCAGCCCCCGCAGCACGGAGGAGAACTGGCCGAGGTAGTTCAGTTCGGGGACGATCACCAGCTCCTTGCTCCGGAGGTCGTCGAGGAGCGCCGGCGGGAGCGGGTTGAGGTACATCGTGTAGCGCCAGCCGACGTTGACGCCCTGGCCCTGCAGCGCTTCGTACGCCTCGCGCGTCGAGCCCTTCGACCCGCCCCACGGCATGATGACGATGGATGCGTCGTCGTTCTCCGACTCGTACGTCCCGTCTTCCAGCAGCTTCAGCTTCGCGAACCGGCGCTCCGTCATCTCGACGTGGCGGCTCGGCATGTGCGTCGTGTCGCCCATGGGGTCGTGCTCGCTCGCGTTGGCCACGTAGGCGCCGGGCCCGCCGGGCAGGGGCATGTCGCTCACGCTGGCCCCGTCATATCGCAGATAGCCGTTCTGTCCCTTGTAGACGCGGCGCGTCTCGACCTCGACCTTGCTCAGGTCGGGCTTGGGGATGTTCTGCCGCCGCTCGGCCAGCATCATCTCCGACAGCAGCACGACGGGCCCCTGGTATCGCTCTGCCCAGTTGACCGCGCTGACCGCTGCGTAGAAGCACTCCTCCACCGACCCCGGCGCAATTACCGGAATGCGCACGTCGCCGTGCGAGGGATTCAGGGCGGCCAGCAGGTCCGACTGCTCCGTCTTCGTCGGGAGCCCCGTCGCCGGCCCGCCACGCTGCACGTCGACCACCACGAGGGGGATCTCCGCCATCCACGCCAGACCCATTCCCTCGCTCATCAGCGAGAAGCCCGGCCCGGCCGTGGACGTCATCGCCTTCTTGCCCGCGTACCCCGCGCCGACGATGGCGTTAATCGACTCGATCTCCGAGCTTGCCTGGTAGACGAACTTGCCCTCGCCGACCAGGTTCTGCTCCATGAACACAAGGATTGTCGTGGCCGGCGAGATGGGGTAGCCGACGAAGACGTCGAGCCCCGCCGCGACGGCGCCCAGCGAGATCGCGTCGTTGCCGCGGACATTGACCTGCGGCACGTTCGACGGGGTCGGCGGCTCGAGCTCGCCGAGCGAGAAGGACGACTTCGCCGCCTCCGTGCGCCCCAGTCCCAGGGCTTCGATATTCGACCTGATGATCTCGTCGTCGCCCTCCCGGCCTCGGGCAAAGCGCTTCTTGACGAACTCGGACAGATAGCTCTCGGGCCAGCTCACCAAGTGGGCGAGGGCGCCGAGCACGACCATGTTGGCCGCCCGCAGGTTGCCAGTTGAACGGCCGAGCTCGTCGAATGGGATGCCGAGCACCGACGGGTCGTCGTCGATGGAGAAGGCGGCCGAGTCATAGACCACGACGCCCCCATCGCGGACCTCGCCGCGGTGCGTCTCATAGGCAGTCTCGTTAAATGCCACCAGCACGTCGAGCTGGTCGCCGGAGGTCAGCACCTCGTCCGTCGAGATCCGGGCCTGCGCCCAGGTGGGGCCGCCCACGATCTGGGACGGAAAGGTAACGAAGGTCATCGTGAAGTAACCGACCTGCGAGGCGGCCTGGGCCAAGGCCTCCGCGGCGGTGACCATTCCCTGTCCGCCCTCTCCGGCGAAACGCACGACGAAATCTCGCTGCTGTTCCATGACCTCTCTCTTCTGGAAGGGTTGCTTGGGTTGCGCGGCGCTCTCGCTCATGCGCGGGCGTTCGCGTTCTCTTTCTTGGGGCGCGCGGCGCCGCGCAGGGCTGGCTCTGGCATGGGGTTAAGGGCGTTTGTGCCGCGGTTCACAAGCCGGATTTACGGCCATAAAAAAAGGCCCCTGGGGGACCTGCGTTTGGCCAGACCTTATGCGCTTGACGGCTCCACGGAGGCATTTCCGCCAGCAAGCCCGAAGGCTCACGTCAACTAACGCCGAACAGTATACCACATGTTATGGCATTTCGGACCTAGCCTTCACCCTTGCCGCCCCGGGGCTGCTACGAGGCCCCGAGCGGCACGTTCCACGTCTCGGCGATGGCGTCCGACGTGGTGAGGAAGCCGAGGTTCCGCAGGCAGTACCGGATCGCCTGCTCCGCGTACTCCGGCGGGTCGCCCGCCATGCAGTCGGTCGGGAACATCGCGACGTAGCCCCGGTTCACCGCTTCGATGGCCGAGCCCGTGATGTTCACGTTCACGGAGACGCCACAGAAGATCACCGTCTTGATGCCCGTGTTGCGCAGGTAGTTGTCCAGGCCGCTCTGGTAGAACGACGTCATGCCGTGCCCGCGGCAGACCTCGATGTCCCCTTCCTTCGGCGCGAGCTCGTCGACGATCCTCGCCGCCTCCGAGCCCCGGCTCATCCCCGTCCCCTTGTCGATGTTCTTCACCCTGGCGATCCGGATGCGCAGCGGCGTGTTGTCCGCCGTGCCCCACCCGTCCGAGTCGTTCGCGACCGTGCAGTGGTAGACCTTCACGCCCGCCGCCCGCGCCGCATCCAGGAAGCGGGCGATGTTGTCGAGCTTCCCGCTGTCGCGGATCGACCGCACCAACCCCTCCAGCGCCGCTCCCTCCCCGATCACGCCGTTCTGACACTCGCTCACGAGCACGGCGGTCGTCGACGGCTCCAGGAACTGTTTCAGGTCGAACGGCATGGCGGGCCTCCCCAGTCACGGAATGCTCGGAATCTAGAAGCGACGCCGCTTCCTGTCAAGGCGCAGCCCTCGGCCCTTTCCACCTCCCCGTCGCAGCGTGGCTGGGAATCGTTGACAAACATAGGGGCCGCCTTTACCCTTCGACAGCACTTGTGCCTGAACAGGAGCGGCGGCCGCTCCCCATCCGGCGCGAGCGCCACCGACTTCAAGAATCGCAGGCTAGGTGGACGACCCGCTCTCTTCTGAAGGGAGACTATGCGCCAATACGCCGCTCGACGGGTGATCATCATGATCCCCGTCTTGATTCTTGTGACGTTGATCGCAGCGGGTCTTCTTCGCCTCGCCCCAGGCGACGCGGTCATCCAGTCGGCGGCCGAGGCCAACGCGACACTGACCCAAGAGGAGTTGGAGGCGATCCGCGCCGAGCTCGGCCTCGATCGACCCTTCCACTGTCAGTACTTCGACTGGATTGGCATCAAAATCCCCGGTTGTGATGCGGAGTGGGGGGGTATCATCACGGGCGACCTGGGCCAATCGCTCACCCCGGGGCGCATTGAGGTGTCTGATATCCTTTGGAAGGCGGTGCCGGTCAGCGTCGAACTGGGGGCTATCGCGCTCATCATCTCGCTGTTGGTCGCGTTGCCCATCGGGGTCTGGTCGGCAATCCGGCAGGACAGCCTCAGCGACTATCTAGGCCGCCTCTTCTCCATCGGCGGCCTTTCGATCCCCGACTTCATCATCGGCTCCATGGTGATCCTCTTTGGCGCCATCTGGCTCAATTGGACGCCGCCCCTCACCTATTCGGGGTTCTTCGAGGACCCCGGCCAGAACCTCAAGATCATGATGACGCCGGCGCTCATCGTCGGCGTCCGCCTCTCCTCCATCACGATGCGGATGCTGCGCTCGACAATGCTCGAGGTCCTGCGGCAGGACTACGTGCGCACCGCGTGGGCCAAGGGACTTCGTGAGCGGTCGGTGATCGTCCGCCACGTCCTCAAGAACGCCTTCATCCCCGTGATCACCGTCGTCGGCAGCCAGATGGGCTTCCTCTTCGGCGGCATCGTGATCATCGAGACTATCTTCAACCTGCCCGGACTCGGCCGAGCACTGATCCAAGCGATTAGCGGGCGGGACCTGCCGATGGTGCAATCGGGGGTGCTCATCATCTCCGTCTTCGTCGTCGTCATCAATCTGCTCGTCGACCTCTCCTATGGATGGTTCGACCCGCGCATCAGGTATGAATAGCCCGTGATCGACCGCGAAGAACAAGAAGAACAACCGATAACGCCCGGTTACCTCATCGTGCACTCCATTGGCGTTTTCCTTGCCGGCCTCGGTTGGTACTGGCGCTTCCTTAGGAACAAGCCGCTGGGCGGGCTCTCAGCCCTCATTATCCTCACCCTGATCATCATCGCGATCTTCGGCCCGCTCCTCATCGCTCCCTATGACCCAGACCAGCTCTTCCCCGTCAAGGACCCGCCCGCCCCGCAGATACAGGCGCCGAAGATCGCCTCGGCGTCCGTAACCTTGCAGTCATTCACCACGGTTGAGTTCTGCGAGGCGAATGAGGGAGCGTGCATCGAGCGCGACGGCGAGCTGCAGTTCTTCGAGGTCAGGAGACGGAACCTCGCCACGAAGGAGTACTGCGATGCGGTACCGGGGTCGTGTCTGGTAGAAGAGTTCCCAGGCGGCGACATCCAGTACTCCGTGGCCAGCAACACCACCACGCTGGAGTTTTGTAACGCGAATCCCGGGCAATGCGTGACCTTCACCGAAGAAGAGTGCGCGGAGGAAGGGGACTTCTGCCACATCGCGCCCGACGGTGCCCGCTATGAGCTCGTCGAGGTCAAGACGGAGGCGAACGAATCGCCGAACCTTAACCATTGGCTGGGTACCGACAATCTCGGCCGCTCCGTCCTATCCCGCGCCATCTACGGCGCGCGCATCTCGCTCTACGTCGGCATCCTTGCGGTGGCGATCTCGACGGGGACGGGCACGGTGATCGGCCTCGTCACCGGCTTCTTCGAGGGGGCACTCGACTTCATCGTCCAGCGCTTCATCGACGCCCTCCAGGCCTTCCCGGCCCTGATCTTGGCGTTGGGCATCATCGCCATCAAGGGGCCCAGCATCCAAAATGCCCTCTTTGTCATCGCGGTCGTGCTGATACCGACGACGGCGCGCGTCGTGCGCGGCACCGTGCTATCCCTCAAGCAGAACCCCTACGTGGAGGCCAGCCGTGCCCTCGGCGCCTCCAACTACCGGGTCATGTTCCGCCACATTCTGCCCAACGCCATGGCTCCGGTGATCGTGCAGGCATCGATCCTGCTCGGCGCGACGATCATCTTCGAGGCCTCCCTGAGCTTCCTCGGCGCCGGCGCCAAGCCCACCGACCCGTCGTGGGGCGCCATGATCAGCGGCAACGCCGGCTCCGGCGTCAACGCGATCCACGACTACGAACAGTTCCCCTGGCTGGCCATTACCCCCGCCATCCTGATTAGCCTTTCCGTCCTCTCCTTCAACCTGCTGGGCGACGCGGTGCGGGACGTGCTCGATCCCAGGCTCAGAGGCGGTGGAGGAAGACTCCGCTAGCTCGTCCCTCAGGGCGAGTGCAGCCCCACGAGGAGGCCGACGCACCATGGAAACCAGCGGCATGAAAGAGTTCTTCATCGTGGCCTTTGGCTTCATCGCGCTCTGCCTCCTTATCACACTTCCGCTCGAGTACGCGCTCACCGGCAGGATATGGCTCGGGAGCTAAACGGCATCAAAACACGAACGACCGGCCCGCTGCGCGATAGGCTACACGGGGTCCGCTAAGGGAGGATTGGGATGGAACAAGCCATTTGGGGCCTGATATTCCTGGCTTGGTCGCTCGGCGCCCTCATTATCTTTATTGCATTCGGCGCCGGGTGGGCGGTCGTCGAGCTCATCGTCGGCACCGCGCTCATGTACGTCGGCGGCTTCCTGCTAGCCGACCGGACCTAACGCAAGACGAAGCGCCAGCGCCGACCGCTCCTCGCTTCCGTTCGGCCGCTCCCCCTGTGGAGACCTTGGCGTAGCCTGCCTACGCCCGTCATTCCCGCGAACGCAGGTCCATCCCTCCCGTAGGGGCGGCTCTTGTGGCCGCCCGTCCGCCCCGCCAACCGCCAACGCCAACGAATCGTCCTCCCCTCCGACCTTTCCCCCTTTTTGGGGAAACTGAAAGAGGGCGCGCGTCGCAGGCGCGCGAGCGCCCGTAGGGCGCTGCTCCCCCATTCGGCTCAAGGTTGCGCAAAGCCCTCCAAGGGGAGGGCATTGAGATGAGGGCCCGCCGCGCCGGCCGCCCTAGCCCGCAAGCGCCTCGCGCAGCGCCGCCCCCAGATCGGCCACGGCCACGGACGCCATGTCTACCTGCCCGGTGAAACCGAAGAAGCCGTGCACCATGCCTTCGTAGCAGACGTAGCGGGTGGGCACGCCGGCCCGTTCCAACATCCCCGCGTAAGTTGCGCCCTCGTCCCGTAGAGGGTCGTACTCGGCCGTCAGCACGTAGGCGGGTGGGAGCCCCGACACGTCCTTCGCCTGCACCGGCGCGGCGTATGGGTTCGAGGCCGTCTCCTCGCGGTCGAGATAGTCGCGCCAGTTGCTCACCATCATGCGCCGCGTCAGCAGGTAGCCATTGGCGTTCTCTTCGTACGACGCCGTCTCGAAGTTGCGGTCGAGCACGGGGTAGATCAGCGCCTGATACCCGATGGCAGGCCCACCCCGGTCGCGGGCGACCACGCACACCGCAGCCGCCAGATTGCCGCCGGAGCTGTCCCCGCTCACCGCCAGCCGCGACCCGTCCCCGCCGAACGAGGCGGCCTCCTCCGCGGCCCAGCAGGTGGCTGCGTAGCAGTCCTCCAGCCCCATCGGAAACTTGTGCTCCGGGGCGAGCCGGTATTCGACCGACACCACGATGCAGCCGCTCGCCTCGGCGATGCTGCGGGCCATCGCCTCGCTGGAATCTACGGTGCCGATCACCCAGCCGCCGCCGTGGAAGTACATAACCACCGGAAGCGGCCCCTCGCCGTGCGGGACGAGCACCCGCACCGGCACGTCGCCGTTCGGCCCCTCGACCGTCCGGTCCTCGACCCGTGCCATCTCCGGCCCCGGCTGGCGCGGCGCGGCGTCCACCATGGCGCGGCGCGCTTCGATGGTCGGCGTGGGGCCGGTCGCCGCCGCCACGCGCTCGGCAAACGCGCGGGCGATGGCCTCGGCTTGGGGATGCAACGGCATGGTCGGCTCCTTTCGGCCCTACGCCAGCTTGGGCCTGACCTCTTCCGAGAACCGGCGCATGCTCTCCACCAGCACGGCGCGGTTGTCGCTGGGCAGATTCACGCTGAGCCACGTCACCCCCATCTCCTGGAGCCTCCCCGCGTTGTCGAGGAACTCCTCGGGGCTGAACGTGGGGTTGCGAAAGTCGCCAAGCCCGAAGGGGACGAAGACGATGTCGAGCGGAGCGGTGCGGTCGGCGCGCTCCGCGTACTCGCGGGCGTAGTCGATGCGGCCCCGCAGGTCGTCAAGGCTTTCGATGGCCGGCGTCTTCCGCCGCGCCACCGTCGCCTTGAAGTTCGGGATGGGGATCCAGCCGTCCGCCAGGTCGACGGCCCGGCGTATCGCCTGCTTGCTGTTGCCGCCGATCCAGATCGGCGGGTGCGGCTTCTGCCGCGGCTTCGGCAGCATGGAATGACCCTGCACCGAGAAGTGCCGGCCCTGCATCGAGATGCCGTCCTCGGTCCACGCCCGCTTCATCGCGACGATCGCCTCGTCGGTCAATTCGTTGCGCTCCGCATAGTCCACGCCCAACGCGTCGAACTCCGGCTCCAGATAGCCCGCCGCCACGCCGACGATCACCCGTCCCCCGGAAAGCACGTCGAGGCTCACCACCGACTTCGCCGTCAGGAAGGGGTTCCGGTACGGCAGCACCAGGATATGGGTCTGCAGCCCAATGGTCTTGGTCGCCGCCGCCGCGAACGAGAGCGGCACCCACGGGTCGAGCGCATGATGCCCGCCCGAGGCCATCCACGTATCCTCCGGGAACGGATGGTCGGTCACGTGGACAGCGTCGAAGCCGGCCTCCTCCGCGGCGCGGGCCATCTCCATCACGCCCTCGCCACTATTAAACTCGTCGCCGAGCTGCACCTTGTCCGTCGGCAGGCCAACCGAGAGCTTCAGCATCTCGCCCCCCTTCCGGCGCAATTCGCCGGTGATTATAGCGAGGCGGAGCGCCGCAAGCCTCTCCCGCGGGCGATCTTTGCGATGGGTGCGCCAACGTCAACGGAGCCCGCGGCCCTAATTTGCAAAGGTCTCCTGAGGAGAAAAGCTTCAGAGAGGAGGTCGCCTCCCGGGGCGGTCCGGCCTCCCGCCCTTTATGGGCGGGATGAGAGGGCGGGTTCGGGGTGGGGTGCGGTGGCTCCCTCCGCCCCCGGTTATGCAAAGGTCTCCAAGGAAAGAAGATTGAGATGAGGGGCAGCCTGCCAACCGCCAAGGCCCATCGAAACCCATAGCACCGCCCCGCGCCCCGCCCAT
>DAOUKZ010000153.1:0-21585 GCA_034420775.1 Dehalococcoidia bacterium | reverse complement strand
TGACACGGCCGCCGTCGATGAAGGGGCGGCGTTCTCTATCGAAGCGTCGGCGCTGCTGGCCAACGACAGCGACGCGGAGAACGACACGCTCACCATCGCGGCGGTTGGGGATGCGGTCAACGGTGCCATCTCGCTCGACGGCGCGACCATTTTCTACACCCACGACAGCTCGGAGACGACCACGGGCGGCTTCTCCTATACCGTCACCGACGGCGCCGACTCCGCCACCACCACAGTGGCGATCACGGTGGCGCCAGTCAACGACCCCCCCATCGCGGCTCCCGATTACACCTCTGTCGATGAGGGCGCCGCGCTCTCAATGGAGGCGTCCGCACTCCTGGCCAACGACAGCGACGCGGAGAACGACGCGTTAGGAATCGTGGCGGTCGGCGATGCGGTCAACGGTGCCATCTCGCTCGACGGCGCGACCATTTTCTACACCCACGACGGCTCGGAGACGACCACGGGTGGCTTCTCCTACACCGTCACCGACGGCGCCGACTCCGCCACCGCATCGGTCACGATCACCGTCACGCCGGTCAACGACCCGCCCATCGCGGTCAGTGACACGGCTGCCGTCGATGAAGGGGCGGCGTTCTCTATCGAAGCGTCGGCGCTGCTTGCCAACGACACCGACGCGGAGAACGACACCCTGAGCATCACGGCAGTCGGCGATGCGCTCAACGGTACCGTGTCGTTGGCCGGCACGACGATCTCCTATGAGCACGACGGCTCCGAGACGACCGCGGGCAGCTTCTCCTATACCGTCACTGACGGCACGGACTCCGCCACCGCCACGGTGGCGATCACGGTGCTGTCGGTGGACGATGCGCCGGTTTCGGCCGACGGCACGGCTACACCGGCCACGGCAGCGCCTGCCGCCGAGGTCACGGCGAGCCCGACCCCTGGGCCTGCGGCTGCAACCCCAATGCCTCCGACCGCGACCCCCGAGGTCTCCTTGCCGCCGCCCGACGACGATGACGGAATGAATGTGGGCCTCGTCGTAGTCGTCATCGTGGTGGCTGCGACGATTGCTGGCGCGGGGGCCATCGTCGCGGCGAAGAGACGCAACCGAACATAGGGAGGCCTAGGCCCTCTAGGTCAGCAGCCGCACTTGATGCCGGCGCCGGCGGGCGCGCCGGCGCCGTGGGTGGCGTAGCCGTCCCGCTTCCACCAGTCGAGCCCGCCGATGAGCTCGCGCACCTCGAAGCCAAGCTCCAAGAGCTTCATCGCTGTCTTGGTCGAGGCGTTGCAGCCGATGCCGTCGCAGTAGCAGACGTAACGCTTCGACGTGTCGAGCGACTCCGTCGACTCCGGGCCAATCTCCCGGTGGGGAAGACTGACCGCGCCGGGAATATGCTCGTGGGCATACGCCTCGGCCGACCGGCCGTCGACGACGACGATCGGTTCGCCCCGCTCGAGGGCCTCGTAGAGGTCCGCCGAGTCCATCTCGTACGCCAGCTTTCGTTGGTAGAAGTTCAGTTGGTCGGTGCTCATTGCGGTCTCTACGCCGTATCGTCCCGGAAGGCCTTGGCCCGTTCGAGCAGGAACGGCAGACCCTCGCCCGACGGCGTGCGGAGCAGGATGTCGCACACGGACGACAGCGCCGTCTCCAGCGGGTTCACCTCGATGAGGTGCGCCCCGCGCTGCTGCGCGATCGACGGCAGCCCCGCCGCCGGGTAGACCAGCGCCGACGTCCCGATCAGCACCACGCAGTCCGCCATCAGCGCCTGGGTCTGGCAGACCTCGAGCACGTCCACCGGGATCGGCTCGCCGAACATGACCCCGTCGCCCTTCACCAGCCCCTGGCAGAGCGGACAGCGCACCGGCAGCTTCTCGAGCGAAATCTCCTCCGCCTCGAAACGGGCAACGCAGTCGATGCACCGGTACTTGAACCGGTTGCCGTGGATCTCCGCCACGTTGACGCTCCCCGCCACCTGGTGCAGGTTGTCGACGTTCTGCGTCACGATGTGACGGATGAACCCTTCGCGCTCCATCTCCGCGAGCGCGTAGTGGCCGGGATTGGGCTTGGCCTGCTCCATCGCCTCCGAGAAGGCGGCCATGTCGGGATCCTGGGGCCGCAGACGCTGCTCCCACCACGCCTCCGGGTCGTTGAGGAAGGCGTCGTACATCCGCATGTCCGGCTCGCCCTTCTTCGTCCACAGCCCACCCGGACCCCGGAACGTCGGGATGCCGCTCTCCGCCGACATCCCCGCGCCCACCAGCGCGATGGCGTGCCGCGATCGGGCCAGAATCTGCGCCGCCTCGTCGAAGGCGCGCCGGTGGTCGTCGCCGATGGCCATAGCGCGCCCATGCTAGTCAGCGGCCGGACCGCTAGCAAGCGGCGACGGCGCCCCCGGCCACGCGCAGCACCCGCGATCCTTCCAGGAAGCCCGCCTCGAACGCCGCCAGGTCGGCCGTCGTGATGATCGCCTGCGCCTGCCGTTCGACCCGCTCCGTCAGGTAGCGCCGGCGCGCCGGGTCAAGCTCGGAGAGCACGTCGTCGAGCAGCAGCACCGGCGGCTCCCCCGCCCGCTCCTCCATGAACCGGGCCTCCGCCAGCTTCAGCGCCAGCGTCGCCAGCCGCTGCTGCCCCCTTGACCCAAACGTCGCTAGGTTCGCCCCGCCGACGGTGAAGGTGAAGTCGTCGCGGTGGGGGCCGACGAGCGTCGTCCCCTGCGCCACCTCGCGCTCACGCCCCTCGGCCAGGGCCTCCTTGAACAACGGCGCCAGTTCCTTCTCCCCGGCCTCCACCGCCCCCGTCAGCGAGGGCACGTACGTCAGGTCGAGCCGCTCCGCGCCCGCCGTCAGCTCGCCGTGGGTCTCCGACGCCAGCGCGCCGAGCCGTCCCAGCGCCGTCCGCCGCGCCCCGACGATCACCGCGCCCGCCGCCACCAGCCCCTCGTCCCAGTACGACAGCTCGTCGACTCCCGCGCGCCGCTCGCGGATCGCCTTGAGCAACGAGTTCCGCTGCGCCAGCACGCGGTTGTACTCCTGCAAGCTCCGAAAAAGGCGCGGATCGACCTGCGACAAGGTCAAGTCGAGGTAGCGGCGCCGCGCCGACGGGGGTCCAAACACCAGCTCGACGTCCTGCGGCTCGAACAGCACCGCCTGCACCTCGCCGACGAGCCCCGCCGCGCTGCGCGTCACCCCGTTCACCCGCACCCGCTTCTGGAGGTGCGCCCCCTCGCCGCCGGGGCCGCCCGGCGTGCGCTGCAGCACGATGTCGATCGTCAGGCGCTCCTCGGCCCCACCCGACTTCTCGACCGCCGCCTCGACACGGGCGTAGGGAATCTCCGCGTCGGAGGTCCAGGCGATGAGCTCGCGCTCATGCCGCGCGCGCACAGACTTGGCGGCGGCCAGCATGAACAGCGCTTCGAGGATGTTCGTCTTGCCCTGGCCGTTGTCCCCGTGCAGGACGGTGCGGCCGGGCGCGAGCTCCAAGTCAAGCTCGCGAATATTGCGAAAGTGTTCGAGGCGGAGCCGACGGATCAGCAACCGGACCCTCGCTCATGAGCGCCCGCGGTTTTGGGCGGCTAGCTGACGGGCTCGGCGACCCCGTTGTTCGTCGGACTCTCCCGCTCGCGCGACAGGATCTCGCGGCCGCGCCGCGCCGTGGCGAGCAACGCGCCGAGCTCGCCTTCGAGCTTCTCCAGCACCTCATCGGCGTAGTCGTCCGCGCCCTTCACGCGCTGCCGGGCGATCTCCTCAGCCCGCTCGAGCACCTCGCCGGCCTGCTCTCGGGCGTCGGCGATGATGCGCTCGGCTGTGGTCCGCGCGTCCCGGTAGACCTGCGTGTCCGACACCTTGGTCATCGACTGTTCGTCGGCCTCGGAGCGGATGCGCTTCGCCTCGGCCTGCGCCTGCGTCAGGATCGAGTCCTTGAACCGGATGATCTGTTGCGCCTCCGCGATGCCCTTCGGCAGCGCCTTCTTCAGGGCCGTGCACAGCGCGTTCAGGTCGGCGGGGTTGAGGACGGCGCGGTTGGTCAGGGGGAGCTTGGTGGCCGACGATGTCAGCGCTTCGAGCTTCTCAAGAATCTTGAGGGCCTCGACGTTCGCGTCGGCCGGGCCGTTCTCCTTCTTCATGCGACTCCTCCCCTCATGCCGGCGCCGGGCTTATGCCAGCGTCAGCTTTTCGCGCAACGCCTTCTCCACGTGCTTGGGGACCAGGTTGTCGATCCGCCCGCCCAGCGAGCAGACCTCCTTGAGAAGGCTGGAGCTCAGGAACTGGTACTCGATCCTTGTCATCATACAGACCACCTCGATCGAGGGGTCCATGTTGCGATTCATCATCGCCATCTCGAACTCATACTCGAAATCGGAGTTGGCCCTCAGGCCCCGCACCATCGCCGTCGCCGAGATATCCTTGGCGAACCCGATGGTGAGGCCCTTGTAGGTGCGGACGGTGACGTTGGGGACTCCGGCCATGGCCTCTTCGAAGAGTTGGACGCGCTCTTCCGTATCGAACAGCAGCTTCTTTGGCGGCGCGTCGAACACGCCGATCACCAGCTCGTCGAAGATCTTCGCGGCGCGATTAGCGATGTCCACGTGGCCGTTGGTGGCTGGGTCGAAGCTCCCCGGGTAAAGCGCGATGGTCATGACCTAGACCCCGGCGGCCTCGCGGGGCTCATAGAACGCCAGGGCGGTGTCGCCGTAGCGTCGGCTCGACAGCAGATCCAGGCCCTCCGGCTCGGGCGCCGCCGACCGGGCGGCATGTTCGAGAACAACCCGCCCGCCGGAGCGGACAAGGCCACGGGTCGCGACGGCGCGGAGCGCGCCATCCGCCTCCGCGGCGGCGTAGGGAGGATCGGCGATCGCCAGATCGAAGGTCTCTTCGGTCGCCTGTAGATACTTCATGACCGTCGCGCACGAAACCGCGGCCTGGTCCTGCAGCCCCGCGGCGCGGAGCGCCTTTCGGATCGCCGCGCATTGCCGGCGGTCCCGCTCCACGAAGCGCGCGAAGGCGGCACCGCGGCTCAGCGCCTCGATCCCCATCGCGCCGGCGCCCGCATAGAGGTCGAGCACTCGCGCCCCTTCCAGCCGCTCAGGCCCCAGCGCCGAAAAGAGGGCGCTCCGAACGCGCGCGGATGTGGGCCGCACCCCGGGGGCCTTGGCCTCGAGCCGCGCCCCCTTGACGCGTCCGGCGATTACCCTCATGACACAAAATCCAAAACCGCGTTCAAGGGGATGCTTCCATGATACGTACGTCCCCTCATTCCGTCAACTTGGAACGGCCCCGCCTACACCTTGCGCGCGTACATGGTGATGCCGTCCGACCAGTCGAGCCGCCGCGCCAGCCCGTGCATGGCGCGGAGCGCCGGCGCCGCCGCCGGCAGCAGCCCCGTCTTGTGGAGCAGCCGGATGGGAGCGTAGAGCCCCGTGTCGGTGTCGCCGGAGTCCGTGACCGCGGCCAGGGTCGGCGTCTCCGTCACCTTGAACGTCTCGAGGCCCGCGTCCGAGGCCATGCGTGTCAGCGTTTGGCGCGAGAAGTAATAGGTGTGCTCCGGAACGTTGAAGTGCCGCCAGCGCCCCCCGACGAGCTTCGGCCAGACGCCTTCGACATCGTGCGTGGCGACAATCAGCACGCCGCCGGGCCGCAGGAGGCGGTGCACCGCTTCCAAGACGCCCTTGGGGTCGGGCAGGTGCTCGATCGTCAGCAGCATGGTGGCGAGGTCGACGCTCTCGGGAGGCCGGTCGAGTTGCTCGATGGTGCCGGTGACGACGTCCAGCCCCAGCTCCCGGCGGGCGTACTCCGTGGCATAGGCGGAGACGTCCACGCCGCAGGGCGACCAGCCGCGCCGGCGCAGTTGGTCGAGCACGATGCCCATGCCGCAGCCAACGTCCAGCGCTACGCCGGGGGCCATGCCCTTCAGCGGCCGAAGCAGCTCGCCGACCACGAAGGCCAGGTGCGCCTCCAGAGCCAGGTAGTTGGGATAGCCCAGGTGGACATCCTCGTAGTCGGTCCCCCCGCCGTAGTAGGCGGCCGTGTCGTAGATCGTCGCCAGCTCCGCCGCCGCCGGGCGCGGGTTGAGGAAGGTCAGGCCGCACCGGTCGCACCGCACGATCGTGTAGCCCCGGACGACGTGCCGCCGCGAGTACTCCTCCGACCCGCACAGGTTGCACGCCACGGTTTCGAGTTGGGTTTGGGTCATCCGCGTTCTCCCTCGCGGCCAGAGCGTATCACGGGGGCGGGCACTCGAACCCCCTCATGTATAATCGCGGCGTCCCGCCAACGGCCCCCTCTCATGGACTTGAAATCCCTGATACGCGACGTTCCCGACTTCCCCTCGCCGGGCATCGTCTTCAAGGACATCACGCCGCTGCTCCAAGACCCCGGCGCCGTGCGCCATGCCGTCTCCCTGCTCGCCGACCGTTACCGCTCCGGCGGCGTCGACGCCGTCGTCGGCATCGAGTCGCGCGGTTTCATCTTCGGCGTGCCGCTCGCCTTGGAATTGGGTGTCGCCTTCGCACCGGCCCGCAAGGCGGGCAAGCTGCCGCGCGAGACCGTGAGCGCCGAGTACGCCCTGGAGTACGGCTCGGCGCTGATGGAGCTGCACGCCGACGCCCTTCCCAGGGGCGGGCGCGTGCTGCTCGCCGACGACGTCCTCGCCACCGGCGGCACGATGGCCGCGGCGCGCGACCTCGTGGTCCGGCTCGGCGGCGAGGTCGTCGGGGCCGCGGTGCTCATGGAGCTCGGCTTCCTCAACGGCCGCGGCAAGCTCGACGGCCTCGATGTCTTCTCCCTCATCCGCTACTAGCATGAGCCCCCTCGACACGGTCACCTTCGACCTCTGGCAGACGCTCATCGTCGACTCGATGGAGCTCGGCGCGCCGAGGATGCAGGCGCGGCTCGACGGCGTCGCCGCGGCCTTGGCCGACGAGGGCTTCGACTTCTCCTACGACCACCTGCGCAAGGCCACCCGGACCACCTACGAGATCCTCGACGATGTCCGCACCAACGAAGGCGACGTCACCTTCACCGAGCAGGTTGGCATCTTCCTCGACGCCGTCGACGAGGAGCTCGCGGCACGCCTCTCGTCGGAGGCCCGTGCCGAGGTGGAACGCCACTATGCCGACTCCTACCTCGACCATCCTCCGCAGGTGGACCCCGAGGCGGAGGACGTGCTCGCCGCCACGCGGGAGATGGGGCTTAAGGTCGCCCTGATCTGCAACACCGGCGCCACGCCCGGCGTGACCCAGCGCATCTTCCTCAAGCGCGTCGGCCTTATCGGCTACTTCGACACGCTCACCTTTTCCGACGAGGAGCGGCTCTCCAAGCCCGCCAAGGCCATCTTCGACCGCACCCTAGAACGCATCGGCTCCGTAGCCGGCCGCTCCCTGCACGTCGGCGACCACCATCGCAACGACGTCGAGGGCGCCAAGCGGGCCGGCCTCCGCGCCATCTGGCTCCGCCGCAACGACTCCGATCCCGCCATCCCCCCCGACGCCGAGATCGTCAGCCTCGGCCAGGCCGTCCCCATCATCCACCGCCTCGCCGAAGCGTTTCCGTAGCCCTTCAGTTGCGCAGGGAGCCGCCTTCTCGTATCATTTCCTGGTGCGCTTTCCGACGCCAGGCGCGAGCCGGCGTCCCTTATCCCAGCAACGATCCATAGGTGTCTTTTCATGGCTACGATCACGCTCACGGCCAGCCCCAGGGCCATCCTCGGTAAGCGGTCGCGCTATCTCCGGCGCGCCGGCATCACCCCCGCCAACCTCTACGGCGCGGGCATCGACTCCACCGCCCTGCAGGTGGAGACCAAGGACCTGGTCAGCACCATTGTCCACACTACGAGGAACACGCCCGTGAGCCTCCAGATCGAGGGCGAGGCCGACGCCCGCACCGTCTTCCTCTGGCGCGTGCAGCGCGATCCCCTCACCGAGGACGTTCTCCACGTCGACCTCTTCCACGTCGAGGCGACCCGCACCATGCGCGCCACCGTGCCGATCTACCTCGACAACGTCGACCCGGACCTCGACAAGTTCAGCAAGCGCGTCAACCAACTCCTGAGCGAAATCGAAGTTGAGACGTTGCCAATGGACCTGCCTGAGGAGGTCCGCCTCGACGGCGCCCCGCTCCAGGAGCTCGACGACGAGATCACGGTCGCGGCCATCGATCTCGGCGACAAAGTCACCATCCTCACCGACCCCGAGCTCATCGTCGCCAAGGTCTTCGAGCTCATCGAGCGGGTCGAAGAAGAGGAAGAGGTGCCCGTCGAGGGTGAGGAAGAAGGCGAAGAGGGTGAGGGCGAGGGCGAAGAGGGCGCTGCCGAGGGCGGCGACGACGCCCCCGCCGACGGCGACTAGCTCGGCAGCTCCGACCCGGCGAAGTCCCGCCGCCCCGCGGCGAACCCTTCCGCCGTCATGGCCGGCCTGCCTTCGGGCTTGAGCGCCGTCACCGCCAGCGCTCCGTCGCCCGTTTCGATGACGATGCTGTGCTCAGCCGTCGACCGCACCGCGCCGGGCGGCCCGTCGGCCCCTTCCACCGGCACGGCCTCCAGGATCTCCACGCGGGCGCCGCGCCAGAAGGTGAAGCTCCCCGGCCACGACTGGTAGGCGCGGACCTGCCGCGCGATGCGCTCCGCGTTGTCCTGCCAGTCGATGCGTCCGTCCTCCCGCGTCAGGCGCTTGGTGAACGTCGCCGCCGACTCGTCCTGCGGGGCCGGCTCGAGTTTCCCGGCAAGCCACCGTTGAAGCGTCGCCGCCGTGAGCGACGCGCCGCGGGAGGCGAGCCGCTCGCCTAGCGTCTCACCGGTGTCACCCTCGCGGATGAGCTCGACCTCTTGGGCCAGCACCGGACCGCTGTCCATGCCCTCGTCGACGAGCATCACCGTCACGCCGGTCTGCGCGTCACCCGCGACAATCGCCGCGGGGATCGGCGACGCGCCCCGCCACCGCGGCAGCAGCGAGGGGTGCAGGTTCAGCGCGCCCTTGGGGAAGACGTCGAGCACCGCCTTCGGCAGGAACTTCCCGTAGGCCGCGACCACCGCCGCCTCTGGCCGAAGCGCCGTCAGCGCCGCGACTGTCTCGGAGTCCTTCAGGTTCCTCGGCGTGCGCGCCTCGAGGCCCAGCTCGGTCGCGCGGCGCTTCACTGGGCTCTCCGTCACGCGCCGTCCCCGGCCCGCCGGACGGTCGGGCTGCGAGTAGACCGCCACGAGCTCGTGTGGCCCGTCGGCGAGCGCCATGAGCGTGGGCAGCGCGAACGCCGGGGTGGCCATGAGCACGATCCTCGCCATGCCGCGATTATAGGCCCCGCAGCCGTCGCCACCGCGCTCTGAATACAAACCTGTTTGGCGTTTCGCGTGACCCCGCAAAATCGGCGCGAATTCGTCGCGCGATGCCCTTGACCCAACTTTCCACGCGTTGCTAGCGTTGCCGCCGAACGTTCGCCGGTTGCTTTCATTCGGCGGGCTTCACACCCAGACGGTCCGTGCAGGAGTCCCCCCTTTGCCCCCACCCACTCCATCGGCCCGGGAGACATGGGCCGCCGTGCTCGGCGGCCTCCAGCTTGAAGTAACCCGCCACAACTTCGACACCTGGCTCAAGGACACCGTGGGCCTCTCCGCCCACGACCGCGACTTCACCGTCGGCGTCCCCAGCGGTTTCGTCGCCGAGTGCCTCGAAAAGCGCATGGCGCCGCTGATCATCCAGGCACTCAAGCGCCACACGGGCGCCGACTGGGCCGTCCGCTACGAAGTCGTCGGCGACACCCCCGTCCCCGCGCCGGCCCCTGCGCGCTCGGCGCCCAACGCGCGCGTCCGCGGCGCCGGCGCACCGCTCAACGCTCGCTATACCTTCGAGACCTTCGTCGTCGGCAAGGCCAACCGCTTCGCCCATGCCGCCGCCATCGCCGTCGCCGACCAGCCCGGCGCCGCCTACAATCCCCTCTTCATTCACGCCGGCGTCGGCCTCGGCAAGACCCACCTTCTCCACGCCATCGGCCACGCCGTCGCCGCCCAGGGACGGCGCTATCTCTACGCCAGCGCCGAGCACTTCACCAACGACTTCGTCACCGCCCTCCGCGAGAACCGCGTCGAGGACTTCCGCGACAAGTACCGCCAGACCGACGTCCTCCTCATCGACGACATCCAGTTCATCGCCGGCAAGGAGCACTCCCGCGAGAGCTTCTTCCACACCTTCAACGACCTGCACACCTCCGGCAAGCAGATCGTCATCACCAGCGACAGCCGCCCCAAGTCCATCCCGCTCCTCGAGGAACGCCTCAGCTCCCGCTTCGAGGGCGGCCTGACCGCCGACATCAGCCCGCCCGACCTCGAGACCCGCATGGCCATCCTCGGCGCCAAGGCCGACCAGGCCGGCGTCAGCCTCAAGGACGACGTCATCGAGGTCCTCGCCCGCAAGTTCCTCCACAATGTCCGCGAGCTCGAAGGCGGCCTCAACAAGGTGCTCGCCATGGCCCAGATGGGCCGCCTGGACATCGACCTCCCCCTCGTCGAGCAGGCCATCGGCGACTTCGGCGCCGAGCCCTCCCGCTCCCGCAGCTACCACCCCATGGACATCATCGACGCCACCGCCGCCTACTACGGCCTCACCGCCGACGACCTCGCTGGCGCCACCCGCAAGAAGAACATCGCCCACGCCCGCCAGGTCGCCGCCTACCTCCTCCGCCAGGCCACCCGACTCTCCCTCTCCGACATCGGCCGCCTCCTCGGCGACCGCGGTCACTCCACCATCCTCCGCGCCCACGCCAAGATCGCCGCCGACATTGACCTCAACTCCGACCTCCGCCGCCAGGTCGGCGAGGTCCGCGACGACCTCGACAGAAGAAGCGTCCGGGCCGTCTCCTAGGCGCCTCACCACCGTCATTTCTGTGCACAACCGCACTATTTCTGTGCATAACATCCATTTCCTTGTGCGCTTCCGCGCTTCCTCACGCACCACGCAGACGCAGCCGTTGGGCGGCCGGCACACCCCCATCGCTACACGCACAGCCGCGCACCGACCCGTGCACGACGCCCGGCCTGAAGGGCCGCCCGACCGCAAGCACAAGCGCACACGCTTACGGTTAATTCCGATAAGCTAATGCTCAGTTAAGCTGATGAATGCCTTCTTTGATACCGTCAGTATCGTCGTGCGCTCCGGTGACGGCGGCGACGGCGCCGTGAGCTTCCGGCGGGAGAAGGGCGTCCCCAAGGGAGGCCCCGACGGGGGGCGCGGCGGCGACGGCGGCAGCGTCCGCCTGCGCGCGGACGCGCAGATGAGCACCCTTAGCGCCTTTCGGCGGAAGCGCCGCTTCAACGCCGAGCGGGGCGTCAACGGCCGGGGCAAGGACATGTACGGCCGCAAGGGCCAGGACGTTGTCGTAGACGTCCCCGCCGGTACCGAGGTCTGGCTCGATGGCAAGCCGCAGCCGCTCCGCGTGGCCGACCTCACCGCTGCGGGCGAGGAGTACGTGGCAGCTGTCGGCGGACGTGGCGGCAAGGGGAACGCCGACTTCGTCTCGTCGACGCAGCAGGCCCCCTACATCGCCGAGAAGGGCGAGCGCGGCGAGGAGCGAACCTACCGGCTCGAGCTGAAGCTCATGGCCGACGTGGGGATCATCGGCAAGCCCAACGCGGGTAAGTCGACGCTCCTGCGCGCCGCGACGATGGCGTCGCCGAAGATCGCGGGCTACCCCTTCACCACCCTGGAGCCGCAGCTTGGCGTCGTCACCCTCGGCTGGGAGAGCTTCGTCCTCGCCGAGATTCCCGGCCTCATCGAGGGAGCACACCTTGGAGTCGGCTTGGGCCACGAGTTCCTCCGCCACGCCACGCGCACCCGCGCCCTCGTCCACTTGGTGGATGGCGGTCTGGACGATGTCGCCGCCGCGGTCCGCGAGGTGAACGAAGAGATCGAGGCCTACGGCGCGGGCCTGGAGCGCAAGCCCCAGCTCGTCGCCGTGAACAAGATTGACATGCCCGAGGTCGCTTCCCGAGAGGCCGAGATACGGGGCGACCTCTCATGGTGCGACGGTCCGCTCTTCTTCCTCTCCGGTGCATCTGGGCAGGGCGTCCCCGACCTCATGCGCGCCGCGGCCGCCGAGGCGCAGCGCGCTCCCGCCATGCCCGCGCCCGAGCCTGCTGTCGTGCCCCAGCCTGTCGCTGTGGGCGGCGGGGCCCCGCGCGTCCATCTCAACCCGGAGGGCGAATACGTCGTCGAGCATCCCGCCGCCGAGCGCCTCGTCGCGGGCAGCGACCTCCGCAAGTGGGCCGGCCTCGCCCAACTCAAGCTGCAGCTCGACCGCCTGGGCGTGACCGACGCCCTCGAGCACGCCGGCGTCTCCATGGGCGACACCGTCCGCTTCGGCGACATCGAGCTCGAATGGTAGACGCCCCATGACCCGCGGCATCTTCGGCGGCACCTTCGACCCCATCCACACCGGCCACCTCATCGTGGCCCGCGCCGCCCTTGAGGCTCTCGATCTCGACGAAGTCCTCTTCGTACCCGCCGGCAGGCCTTGGATGAAGGAGGCCGAAGCCGTCTCCCCGGCCGAGAACCGCGCCCGCATGGTCGAGCTCGCCGTCGGGGACGATCCCCAGTTCCGCGTCTCCCGCGTGGAGATCGAGCGCCCCGGCGAGACCTACACCCTCGACACCCTGCGCGCCCTGCCGCCGGATGACGACCTCCCCGTCCTTCTCCTCGGCGCCGACGCCTTCGCCGGCTTCCCCGCGTGGCGCGAGCCGGCCGAGGTCGCCCGCCTCGCCAGGATCGCCGTCCTAGGCCGCCCAGGCCGCGACACAGGCGCGATCATCGACGAAGTGAAGGCCCAGGTGCCAAACGTCGACGCCGCGCCCCTAGACGCGCCGCTGATCGAAATCAGCGCCACCGCGATCCGCGGCCGCGTACGCCAAGGCCTCCCCATCCGCGACCTCGTCCCGCCGCCCGTCGCCAGCTACATCGCCGCCCAAGGCCTCTACCGCCCCGGCGGCGAAACTCTCCAGGACACGCGCCGAGAGCGGCTGAAGAAAATCATCGAGTCCCGCGCGGTGATGCGCGGCTCGTTCACCCTCGCGTCGGGAAAGACGAGCAACTACTACTTCGACGGCCGCCGCGCCACCCACGACCCGGAGGGCGCGGGCCTCATCGGCGAGCTCGTCGCCGAGCTTCTCGACCCTGGCATTCAGGCGATCGGCGGCCCGGCCACGGCGGCGAATCCCATCATCACCGCGACCCAGATCGCCTCCGCCCGCAATGGCAGGCCCATCGACGCCTTCTACGTCCGCTCCCAGACCAAGGAGCACGGGACGAAACGCCTCATCGAGGGCAACCTGCCGGCTTCCGGCGCCGAGGTCGTCGTCGTCGACGACACCATGACCACGGGCGGCTCCCTGCGCCATGCCATCGAGGCCGTCGAGGCCGAGGGCTGCAAGGTCGCCAGAGTCCTCGTCGTCGTCGACCGCGGCGAGGGCGGCGCGGACACCCTCCGCGCCCAGGGCTACGAAGTCGGCGCCCTCTTCCACGCCGACCCCAACGGCAACCTCACCTAGCCCTACTCCCCCTAGAAGGCGCCCCTTTTTAGCCTCTCCCCCCTTGCGGGGGAGACTGAGAGAGGGGACGCGCCCGCAGGGCGCGCCGGTGGATGGGTGGGGCTGGGTCTTTCCTCTTCTCCCCACGGGAGAAGATAGAGATGAGGGGCTCCCCGCCAACCGCCAACGGCCATCGCCCGCTGACCATCCTTAGGGAGCGCCCTTTTTAAACCTCTCCCCCCTTGTGGGGGAGACTGAGAGAGGGGACGCGCCGCTAGGCGCGCCGGAGGGGCGGGACCGGGAGGTGTGCGCCCCGCGCCAAGGCGGGCCGCCAACCCCTACACGTCGAGGTTCTTGACCGCCTTGGCGTGACTCTGGATGAACGCCTTTCGCGGGGCGACCTCTTCGCCCATCAGCGTGGTGAACGCATCTTGACAGTCCGTCAGGTTGTCTATGTCCACCTTGAGCAGCGTCCGCGTCTCCGGGTTCATCGTGCTCTCCCAGAGCTGCTCGGGGTTCATATCGCCGAGACCCTTGTAGCGCTGCAGGCTGAGCCCCCGGACGCCGCCTTCGAGGATCTCGTCCACCATGTCGATCAGGGCCGGGGCCGAGTCGAACGCGCCCAGGTCGCGGTCGCGGCGCTTCACCGTGTAGGTCGCGCCGGCGTCGTACTCCGCCAGCGTGGCGTACTCGTCGTAGAGCCGGCGCAGCGTCCCGCCCACGAACGAGGAGCCGAACGCGGCGGTCTGGGGACCGCCGTTGCGCACGCTCAGTTCGAAGGACGTGTACTCGTTGCCGCGCACGTTGGCCTCGCTGACCGGTTCGAGCTCTTCGAGCCGCCGGCCGAGTTCCTCGACCGAGTCGCGGTCGTTGAAGTCGATGCCCTCCAGGAAGTCGAAGTCGATGCTGCGCAGGAGCGCGAAGAGGAGGTCGCGGGTGTAGCCGCGGCCTTCGAGGTCGCTTAGCAGCGTGCGTAGGGCGTGGATGTTCGCCGCCTGCGGACGGAGCGGAGCGGCCTCGGCGTCCTTTTTGCCGCCGGAGCTCGCCGTGACGTCCCGGAGCGCCAGCTCGAGGATCATGCGGTCCTTCTCGCGCTCGCTGAACACCCAGTGGGCGTCCCGGCCCACCGCGACGCGGTAGAGCGGCGGTTGGGCGATGAACAGGTTGTCGTTCTCGATCAGCTGCTCCATGTGCCGGAAGAAGAACGTGAGCAGCAGGGTGCGGATGTGCGACCCGTCCACGTCGGCGTCCGTCATGATGATGATCCGGTGGTAGCGGAGCTTCTCGATGTCCCAGGTCTCGCCGATGCCCGCGCCGAGGGCGGTGATCAGGGCCCGGATCTCCTCGTGGTTGAGCATCCGGTCCAGCCGGGCCTTCTCGACGTTGAGAATCTTGCCTTTGAGCGGAAGGATCGCCTGGAAGCGCCGGTCCCGCCCCATCTTCGCCGAGCCGCCCGCCGATTCGCCCTCGACGATGTAGATCTCGCAGTTCGCCGGGTCCCGCTCGGAGCAGTCGGCCAGCTTGCCGGGCAGGGTGCCGCCCTCCATGGCGGTCTTCCGCTGCACCAGGTCGCGGGCCTTGCGGGCCGCCTCGCGCGCTCGCGCCGCCGTCAGGCATTTGTCGATGATGCGGCGGGCGTCCGAGGGGTGCTCTTCAAGCCACGCCGACAGCGACTCATTCATCACCGTCTCGACGTACCCCTTCACCTCGGGGTTGCCCAGCTTGCCCTTCGTTTGCCCCTCGAACTGCGGATCGGTGATCCGCACGCTGATGACCGCCGTCAGGCCCTCCCGGACGTCCTCGCCCTGGAGGTTCGGCATGTCTTCCTTGATCAGCTTCTGCTTGCGGGCGTAGTCGTTGATCACGCGGGTCAGCGCCGACCGGAAGCCGGTCAGGTGCGTGCCCCCGTCGCGCGTGTTGATGCAGTTCGCGAAGCACATGACGGTCTCCGCGAAGCCGTCGTTGTACTGCAGGGCCACCTCGATCGTGGCGTCCTCGACGACCCGCGTGATGTGCAGCGGCTTGTCGAAGACCGTGTGCCGCGAGGCGTTCAGGTGCCGGACGAAGCTGGCGATCCCGCCGTCGAAGTAGAACGTCACCTCGCGGTCGGAGCGCTCGTCGATGAGCTGGATTTCGAGGCCAGCGTTGAGATAGGCCATCTCGCGCAGCCGGGTGGAAAGCGTGGCGTAGTCGTACTCGTGCTCGCCGAAGATCTGCGGGTCGGACTTGAACGACACCGTCGTGCCGCGGGCGCCCATGGGCAGCATGTCGGTCACCGGGCCGGTAGGACGGCCCCGCGAGTACTCTTGGAAGACGTGCCGCCCGTCCCGTTGCACTTCGACGCGCATCTTGGTCGACAGGGCGTTGACGACGTGCGCGCCCACGCCGTGCAGCCCGCCCGACACCTTGTACCCCGAGCCGCCGAACTTCGCTCCGGCATGGAGCGTCGTCATCGCGGTCTCCAGGCCGGTCAGGCCCGTCGTCGGGTGGACGTCGATGGGAATGCCCCGCCCGTTGTCCCGGACGGTGACCGTGGCGTCCTTCGCGATCTTGATGACGATCCGGTCGCAGTGGCCCGCCATCGCCTCGTCGACGGCGTTGTCGACGATCTCGTAGACCAGGTGGTGTAGCCCGCGCTCATCGGTGCTCCCGATGTACATCCCGGGCCGGCGGCGGACAGCCTCCGTGCCCTCGAGCACCTGGATGTCTACAGCGGTGTAGTCTTGCGACGCGGGGCCGTCTTTTGCCTGCATGGACATGAGGTGTAATTCCTGAATGGGCCCCGTCGTTTTCGCGGTCCCGCGGGGGAGGCTTCGCCGAGGGCCAAGCTACCATAACATTCTACCACGCGACAGGAGTAAATGGAACCTTCGCACAGAGAAATTACGAAACCTCGTTTTGAAACATGGTTAGCCCTGGGCCCCGTCATGCCGTACGCCTGCCGGCCTTCCCTTCCCGCCCCGCCGTTGGCATACTAGGACGCCTTCCGGACTCCCTCCCATGCCCTTCCTTGCCGTCCTTGCCCAAGCCGCCGGGGAGACCCAGATCAACTGGGTACAGGTCATCCTCGCCGCCGTCCTTGGCGTTGTCATCGCCGGGCTGGTGTTTCGGCGGCTGCCGCCCCTCATCGTCCGCACCGTACACAAGCTCGACGTCTGGATCGTCGGCGATCTATCCGTCCTCGACAGAGCGTCCGCCATCCTCGGCACGGCCTTCGTCATCGGCTGGGTCCTCTTCGGCGCCGGCGTCTCCATCGCCAACGGCCTCGGCGCGGACACAACCCAGATCAACGCCGAGCTCCTCGACTTCGGCGCCGTCGTCGGCTCGTTCGTGGCCGAAGAGATAGTCCAGATCGCCATCATCGTCGGCATCGCCGTCGTCTTCGTGAAGGCGGCCGAACGCGCCGTGCCTCAGATCGTCCTCGGCGTCGTCAAGGACCGCGCCCGCGCCGACACCCTGCCCGAAGAGATTCAGAAGCGCGAGGCCACCCTCTCCGTCGTCATCATCGGGGCGGTCAAGGTCTTGGTCTACCTCACCGCCCTCTTCATGATTCTCAGTGGGCTCGGCATCAACGTGACGCCGGTCATCGCCGCCGCCGGCGTGGTGGGCATCGCCGTCGGCCTTGGCGCCCAGAGCTTGGTGCGCGACGTGCTTGCCGGCATCTTCATCATCCTCGAAGAGCAGTACCGCGTCGGCGACTGGGTGGAGATCGCCGGGCAGTCAGGCAGCGTCGAGGACGTCAACCTCCGGCGCACCGTCATCCGGGCCTTCGACTACAGCATGCACGTGATCCCCAACGGCTCGATTGGCGTTGTGGCCAACCACACCAAGGAGAAGGCCCGCGTCCTCCTCGACATCCCCATCGCCTACAAGGAAGACGTCGACCGTTGTATGGAGCTCCTCAACGAAATCGGCAAGGAGCTAAGCGAGGATCCCGACATGGGGCCGCAGATCACGGCGCCGATCACCGCGCTGCGGATCGGCGACTTTGCCGACTCGTCGGTCAACATTCTCTGCCTCGGGCAGACCAAGCCGGGCTCCCAATGGGGGGTGACCGGCGAGTTCCGAAGGCGCGTCAAGTACCGGTTCGACGAGCTGGGCATCGAGATACCCTTCCCCCATCAGACCCTGTACTGGGGCGTCGACCAGCCGCCGTTCCACCCGCCGGAGGAAGGCGAACCCCCCAGCGGCGAGAAGTCTTAGTCGCGCTTCGCCGCGTTGCGGTAGCGCCAGGCCAGGAACGCGCCGCCGAAGATCAAGAGCCCCATGACCGAGGCCCACAGGGCCGTCCCCCCGACTCCTGCGTCGGTGTTCTCCCGCACCACGATCTGACCCTCGATCGACCCGGTGCCTAGCGGGCTTTCCACCGTCGCGGTGAAACGCCACGTTCCGGGCGTCAGGAACGTGATCAGGTTCTGGAAGAAGTCGGGCTGGTCGAGCCGCTTCGTCCCCTCGAGGTCGAGCCGCTCCCCCGTCTCGGGCCTGATGAACCGGTAAGTGAGCCGGCTCTCCGGTACCGACTCCCCGCCCGGGTGCGTCAGCACCAGTGTCGTGAACCGCGACCCCAGGTGCGCCACCGGCGATACCGGGTTGGACCCGATGCTGATCGAATACGGGCCGCCCACGCCCTCCGCGATCTCGTCGGCCACGGCCCGGATGGTCGCCGGAATGACGATCTCCATCGTCTCGTGCCCCAGCGGCCCGTCGAGGAGGAGACGCGTCGTCCACGTGCCCTCCCGCGGGAAGAAGAACCCGGCCTCCTCGAACCGCCCCGGCCGCTCCTCGTCCGGCTCCAGCGCGACCCGCGACACCGCGCCGTCGAGCGGATCGACGATCTCCAGCGCCGCCGTCAGCCCCATGACGGGGTCCCCGGTCGACGCGTCGCTGACGGCAACCTCGATGCGCCCCAGGGCCCCCGCGGCGGCGGGGAAGGGATCGATGAAGAACGCGGCCTCGTACCCGCCCGCCGTCCGCGTCAGCGCAGGAACGGCCTCGTTCTGGGCCCCAACCGCCCCGGGAACCAACCCCAACCCAAGCCCCAACAGCACCGTAACCGCCGCCGCGCGGCGCGCAACGACGTGCGCGAAAGTGGCGAAACTACTGGAGTCGGCGATGACGGTGCCCCCAGGCCGGTGACGATCATGTTCATGGTAGCGCACTTCAGGCAACCGTATGGGTGTGCAAGTTGCGCGCGACTCGCGCGCGAGTTGCGTGTGCTAGGATTTTCGGTGCGCGGTGAAACCCGGTGGCGCAAGCCGCCCGGCCCCGCACCGCGCCTCTCCCCATGCACCCCGACCCGCACCGCGCGCCCGACCCACTCGAAGAGGCGCACCGCCGGCGGCGCATCCTGTTGGTCGTGGCCGTCCTCGTCGTCGGAGCCGTTGCCGTCGGCGTGGGCATGATGGCCCTCGTCATCGCCTTCGTCCCCGGCGGCTTCGTCGACTCCTCCTTCGTCAACCAGACGGAAGAAGACCTGGTGATCTACGTGAACGGCGAGGCGCAGGCCGTCGCCGGCGGCGGCGCCACGGTGAGCAACTTCGCCCTCTTCCCCAGTGAAGAGCCCGAGGCCGCGCCCCGGTACGTCGTGCAGGCGTACACCCTGGACTTCGAGCGGGAGAGCTGCACCGTCGACGGGGGCTGCGAGGACGAGCTCCGCCACTGCGCCGTCTACACCTGGGCCGATCTCGCGGCGCTTGATTGGACCGCGCCCATCACGGCCAACGCCTCCCCAGGGCTGCAATTCGAGGAAGTGCCGCTCGACGTCTGCCCCTAGGTGGCCTCGGAGCGCCGGGAGCTAGCGGGCCGCGGGGCGGAACTTGGGCAGCGTAAGCTCGTCGGTCACCGCGTCGAAGACGACTTCGAGCGGCATCCCGATTTCCAGCTCCTCGTTGGCGCAGTCGACCAGGTTGCTGACCATGCGCGGCCCCTCTTCGAGTTCGACGAGGACGACGGGATAGGGGACGTCGTCCTTGAAGGCGGGCAGCGTGGGCGGGTGGACCACGATGTAGCTGTAGAGGACGCCTTTCCCGCTCGCCTTGGTCCAGCCGTACTCCTCGGAGCCGCAGAACGGGCAGGTGAGCCTGGGGAAGTAGCGCGGCTTGCCGCAGGCGAAGCACTGCTGGAGGAGAAGCTCGCCGCGCTTGCAACCCTCCCAGAACTCGGCGCTCCACGGGTCGGGAAGGGGCGTAGGGAAGGGACTGGTATTCATGGGCTCGCCTGGTGGGCCGGGCCGAAATCCGCTGGGTAGGCGGGCATTGTAGAAAGGCGCTCTACTCCTGTCAACGAAGGGTTCTGACGAAATCCGCCAACCTTGACACTCAAAATCGACGGGGCCGATAATGACGGGGAAAACTTTGGGCTTTCCAGAGGCCCGAACGAGAAGGAAACGACAGGAGAATACAGAAAGGACGGTAGAAGTTGGCTAACCCACTAAGCCGCGTCATCGAAGGTTTCGTGGCGCTGGTGACCGGGGGGCTGACCAAGAAAGTCGAAGCCGCTGAACAGCAGGCTGAAGGGATCATCAACAAGGCGGAGGCTAGGCGCGAGCAAGTCGTCAAAGAGGCGCGCGCCGAAGCGAACAAGACCCGTGCCGCCGCCGAGGCCGAGTACAAAGAGCGCAGACAAGACGTTCAACGACAGGAGCGACGACTCGCTCAGAAGGAAGATGCACTCGACAACAAGATCGAGGGCGCTGACCGGAAGGAGCGAGAACTCAGAGAGAAGGAGCGCGGGCTAGACGACCTGCGAGCGGAGCTAGAGACAGCGCGCGGCCAACAGGTGGCCGAGCTCGAACGCGTCTCCGGTCTCTCGAAAGAGGATGCGCTCGCCGAGCTTTTTAGGAGCGTCGAGAACGAGCTAGAGCTCGAAGCGGCCAAGAAGATCCACGAGATCGACCGCCGTATCGCCGATGAGGCCGACATGAAGGCCCGCAAGGCGATCGCGCTGTCCATCCAGCGGCTGACTTCGGACGTGGTCTCCGAGACCACAGTGTCCGTGATCCCCCTCCCCAGCGACGACATGAAGGGGCGCCTTATCGGGCGCGAGGGGCGCAACATCCGCGCCCTTGAACAGGCGACCGGCGTCGACCTTGTGATCGACGATACGCCGGAAGCGGTAACGCTCTCCGGCTACGATCCCATCCGCCGTGAGGTTGCCAAGGTAGCCGTGCAGAAGCTCATGCTTGACGGGCGCATTCACCCCACCCGCATCGAAGAGATGGTGAACAAGGCCCGCGAAGAGGTCGAGGAGGGCATGCGCAAGGCCGGCGAACAGGCGGTGATCGACGCCGGCGTTCTCGGTCTCTCCTCTGAGGTCACCACCCTGCTCGGACGGCTGCGTTACCGCACCAGCTACGGCCAGAACGTGCTGAAGCACAGCGTCGAGGCGGCGCACCTCGCGGGCATGATGGCCTCCGAGATCGGCGCCAATACCCAGGTCTGCAAGGCGGGAGCGCTGCTTCACGACCTCGGCAAGGCGCTCACGCATGAGATTGAGGGCGGGCACGCCGAGATCGGCGGCGAGATTGCGCGCAAGTACGGCATCAATCCTGAAGTCGCGGCCGCCATCGAGGAGCACCACGACGACGATCGGATCAACGTCGAGGCGTTCATCGTCGCCGCCGCCGACGCTATCAGCGGTGGACGTCCGGGAGCGCGCCGGGACACCGCCGAGATGTACGTCAAGCGCCTCCAGGACCTTGAGGCGACCGCCACGAGCTTCGACGGCGTCGAGAAGGCATACGCGATTCAGGCGGGCCGTGAAGTCCGTATCATGGTCCAGCCCAAGAAGGTCGACGACGTGCAGGCCTCGAAGCTCGCCCACGACGTGGCCCAGAAGATCCAGGACACCATGATCTACCCCGGTCAGATCAAGGTGACCGTCGTGCGGGAGACCCGCGCGGTCGGCCTTGCCAAGTAGACCAGGCCCGCAGCGACTCTCTGAAGGGGCGCGGGGATGACCCCCGCGCCCCTTTCTTGAGGGGCGTTCTTTTCACGGTTTGGGGCGGGCCGTATACTGAAGCGCCGGGGAGGCCCCTGCTCCAATCCCCCGGCGGAGTAGCCGCGCCAGCATGCGTATCCTCATGGCCGGAGACGTCGTAGGGAAGCCGGGCCGGCGCGCGG
>DAOUKZ010000152.1:0-16255 GCA_034420775.1 Dehalococcoidia bacterium | reverse complement strand
TAATCGCCGTCATGGAGCCGACGAGCGGGGACCGGACGGAGAAGACGCTGGCGCGGGCCGTGGAGGACCTCTACGGGCGGCCGGTGGAGTATGCGCTGCCGGTGGTGAGCTTTCCCACGTCGTCGGGCGTGATCGTCGTGAACTGTCCGGGGGCGGGGGAGTCGAAGGAGGGGTACCGGGAGCGGTACCTGAAGATCGGGGCGCGGCTGCAGGCGAGGAATACGGCGTCGCTGGTCACGTACAACCCGCCGAAGCCCGACGGGCAGTTCGTGCATCCCAGCGAGCCGTACTGGTACCGAGGCGCGAGCTGGAACCGCATTTCGGTCGAGGGGATGGCCCACGTGATCGAGGACGCGCTGGCGGACGCCGAGGCGCTGTGCGGCAGCGCGGCGCCGACGGTACACCTCTCCGGCTTCTCCGCCGGCGGTTCGGTCTGCGGGGCCGTCGCCTACCGCTACCCGCAAGTCGAGCGGCTGCTGCTGATGTCGGCGTACGACAGCGTGGCCGACTACTTCTACGAGGGGATCAAGTACTTCCGCGGCGAGATCTACCTGACGTACGGGGTCGAGGACGCCGTCGCGGGCGGGATGGCGTTCTTTCTGCAGTACCTGGCGCAGTCGATGAAGGCGCTGCACGTGCGGGCGGTGCCGGAGTGCGGCCACGGCTTTCGCGGCGCGCGCAACAGCCAGGTGCTGGCGAAGGCGTTCTCGTGGGCGTTCGAAGGGGACGAGTCGTACCCGTCGCCTGACGGCGTGGAGCCGCTGTACGACGACGAGCCCAGCCCGGCGAAAGAGGGCGGCTAGGCGGGCGCGGGCTCCACGGCAAGGGTCCCGTTCAACCGCTCGCTGATGATGCGCTCGGCGTCGGCGACGATGGTGTCGATCAATTCCTTGACCGTCGGGATGTCGTGGATGAGGCCCTGCACCATGCCCGCGGTCCACAGACCGTGCTCCTTGTCGCCGGTCTCGTAGACGACCTTGCCGCGCTGTCCGGAGACGAGGTGGGCGACGTCGTCGATGGTCGTGCCCGGCTTGGACTGGATGCCGAGGACCTCCTGGCTGATGGAGTTGCGGGCGACGCGGGAAGTGTTGCGGAGGACGCGGTTGACGAGGTCGGTGGCGCGCTCGTCGTTCTCGACGATCTGGCGCTTGACGTTCTCGTGGATGGGGCTCTCCTTAGTACACATGAAGCGGGTACCCATGTTCATGCCGTCGGCGCCGAGGGCGAGGGCGGCGACGAGGCCGCGGCCGTCGGCGAAGCCGCCGGAGGCGATCATGGGGATGTCGACCTTGTCGGCAGCGGCAGGGATGAGGACGAGGCCGGGGATGTCGTCCTCGCCGGGGTGGCCGGCGCACTCGAAGCCGTCGATGGAGATGACGTCGACGCCGAGCCGCTGCGCCTTGAGGCTGTGGCGGACGGCGGTGCACTTATGGATGACCTTGATGTCGTGTTCCTTGAAGTGCTTCAGGTGCTCCTCGGGGTTGTTCCCCGCCGTCTCGACGATCTTGATGCCGGAGTCGATGATGACCTGGCGGTACTCGGCGTAGGGCGGCGGCTTCAGGGTGGGGAGGATGGTGAGGTTCACGCCGAAGGGCTTGTCGGTCAGCTCGCGGCAGCGGGCGATCTCGTTGCGGAGGTCTTCGGGCGTCGGCTGGGTGAGGGCGGTGATGAAGCCGAGGGCGCCGGCGTTGGCGACGGCGGCGACGAGCTCGGCGCGTCCGACCCACTGCATCCCACCCTGGACGATGGGGTACTTGACGCCGAACATCTCGGTGATTCGCGTCTTCAAGGGAGCCTCCTGAAAAATATCGGCGTCAACCCTAACAGATTGCGCCCCGGAGGGGGAGAGGGTTGGGGGGGCGCTCCTACGGAAGGGGCGGTGGCGGGCTCCGATGTCCGTTGGCGGTTGGCGGGGGCCCCTCATCTCAATCTTCTCCCCTTGGGAGAAGAGGTAAGACCTCCCGGCCCCGCCCCTGCCCTCCCTCAGTCCCTCCCATAAAGGGAGGGAGGTTTGAGGTGCTCCCCTGCGGGGAGAGTCGGGGGAAGTCCCGCCCCGGCCCGCCCTCAGTCCCTCCCGTAAAGGGAGGGAGGTTTGACGTGCTCCCCTGCGGGGAGAGTTAGAGGGAAGTCGCCACCCCGGCCCTCCCTCAGTCCCTCCCATAAAGGGAGGGAGGTTTAAGGTGCTCTCCCAGAGGGGGAGAGGTTTAAGGTGTACCCTTTGCCGGTACTTGCACCGACCAAGAGAGGATAACGATGGAGAAACGGTGGGCGCTTACCGTGCCGCTGGACGGGTTCACGCTGGCGGAGCATGGCGACGTGGCGCGGGAGATGGAGGGCCTGGGTTACACGGACGCGTGGTCGTTGGAAGTCGATGGGGTGGACATCTTCTCGCCGCTGATGGCGGTGGGGCAGGCGACGGGGATGCGCGTCGGCTCGGCCATCGCCAACGTGTTTACCCGGGGCCCGGCGACGCTGGCGATGAGCGCGGCGGGGGTGGCGGAGGCCGCGCCGGGGCGCTTCGTGCTTGGCGTGGGTTCGGGCTCGCGGCCGATCGTCGAGTTCTGGAACGGCGGCCGCTTCGAGCAGCCGGTGACGAGAGTCAGGGAGACGATCGGATTCCTGCGGTCGGCCTTCGCGGGCGAGCGGGTGACGATGGAGGGCGAGACGGTGTCGGCGCAGGGGTTCAGGATGACCCGGCCGCCGGCGTCGCCGATTCCGATATACGTGGCCGCGCTCCGGCCGGGCATGCTGCGGGCGGCCGGCGAGAAGGCCGACGGCGTGATCATCAACTGGCTTTCGGCGGAGGACTCGCGGCGGGCCGTCGCCGTGGCGCGGGAGGCGGCGGCGCAAGCGGGGCGCGCGGACTCGTTCGAGGTGGTGGCTCGCCTGATGGTGGGCATCGACCCGCCGTCGCCGGAGACCGACACCTTCCTGCGGCGGCACATCTGCGCCTACCTGACGGTGCCGGTCTACCGCGCCTTCCACGTCTGGCTGGGGCGAGAAGAGGCCCTGACGCCGATGTGGGAGGCCTGGGACTCAGGCGACCGCAGGGGCGCGGTCGCCGCCATCCCGCAGGAGGTCATCGACGACCTGATCCTACACGGGTCCATGGAGGAGATCGGCACCCACGTGGACCGCTATCTCGACGCTGGGGTGGACACGGCGGTGCTCCGCCTCATCACCGCCGAGACGGACCCGGAGCGCCTCAAGGCGGTGCAGCTGGAGGCATTGCGGGCGCTGGCGCCGGGCGCGGGGTGATCGCAGGAGCGGCACCGCCACTCCCCGCCGACGCGCCTGCGGCGCGTGCCCTCTCTCAGTCTCCCCCAAGAGGGGGAGAGGTGGGAGTCAACGCACCGGGAAGAAGATATCGGTGCGCCACTTCGACTGATCGGTCTCCGTGACCGGGTCGGTGACGTAGACCTCCCAGGGCGCTCCCGCGGGCTGCAGCCCTTTCTCTGCCATCCATTCCGTGAGCGCCGACCAGGTCTGCGGGAGGGTGTCGTACGGTCCCATGTGGGTGACGGTGGCGACGGCGCCGCCGGGAAGCTCGCCCGCCTTGATGCGGCCTGTACCCTCCATCGGCGCGGCGACGGGCATGCCGCATTCGAGGTCGACGGCGTTGCCGTCCATGGAGTGATAGATCGCGAACGGCATGCCGGCCGGTGTCTGTCCGCTCTGTTGGATGTAGCCGTAGAGCTCGCCGAAGAGGGGGCCCATTACCTCGCCAACCTTGTCCAGCGTTGCCGAGGCGCGGACGCCTAGAATCGGCTGCGCCTCGATCTCCCTGGTCTCGAATTCCGTTCTCATTCGACGCCCTCCACCGGCCATGGCGGCTGAATCCTAGCACGGGGTCGATGAAGGTGGCGCAGGACGTGGGCGCTGGGTTGAGGGGGTCGGTGCATGCAATGCTTGCGTTGCTAGCATTGCATGCTCTAGAGTGTTGCTACCTTGGGAAAGGGGCCCGATCATGGCGACAATCACCGTGCGCAATCTGGAAGAGGGGCTGAAGCGGAGGCTGCGCATCAGGGCGGCTGAGCATGGCAAGTCCATGGAGGAAGAGGTCAGGGACATTCTTCGGGCGGCGCTGGAGCAGGAGGAGGAGCCGGCACCAGGGAAAGATATTGTGAGCATCATCCGTGCTCATGTCGAACCACTCGGTGGCATCGAGTTGGAGCTGCCGCCCCGCGAACCCATCCGCGAACCGCCGCGATTTGACTGAGCAGGAAGGCGATGATCGTATTCGACACGAACGTCGTTTCGGAACTGATGCTCCCTAGACCCGGCTCCATCGTCCTCGATTGGGCCGCCAGACAACCGGTTCGTAGACTGTTCCTCTCGTCCGTTAGCGAGGCCGAGTTGCGCTTCGGTATTGCGATCCTTCCACCGGGTCAGCGCCGCGAGCGGCTCCTGACTTCCCTTGAAAGAATCCTTCGAGATGGTTTCGCCGGACGGGTCCTCCCGTTCGACAGGGCCGCCGCCCAAGCCTACGCCACGATAGCCGCGGCGCGGCGTGCCGCCGGATGTCCCATCAACCACGCCGACTGCCAGATCGCGGCAATCGCCCGTTCCAACGGGGCGTCAGTCGCAACAAGAGACGTCAACGACTTCGAGGGGTGCGGCATCGAAGTGGTCAATCCCTGGTTACAGGGATAGTCTCGTGAACACTACCCGCGGTGATAGGCTAATCGTTGCTGAACAGGAAAGTGCCTAGAGCTATGAAGAATCCTCCCCATCCCGGCCGCCAAAGCAAGGACAACGGCCCTGCGGATTCCGATTGCGGCGGGGAGCATCCTACGACTGGGAAGGGCCTCGGCAGCCTGATTCGCGACCGGTTTGCGCCGTTTGGCGATATCGAGCTAGAGCCGCCGCCCCGCGAACCCATCAGAGAACCGCCGCGGTTCGAGTGAGAACGATGCCAAGTAATTCAACACCTTTGAACTTCGGGGAGATCGCCAAGGCCTTTGCCGAGACGGTTGCCGACAACTTTCGGCAACCAGTTCAGGCTCAGCCGGAGGACCAACTTAAGGGCCCGGTGGGCGAGTTGCTCCGCGCCACCGGCAAGCTGACAGGGCGGGACGTTGCCTGGCGGACGGAAGTCCACGCCGATGATGTCGACGGCCGCCCGGATATGGGGGCAACGGCCGATGGTCTGCTCGCTGGGTTCGTGGAGTTGAAGCGCCCTGGGCTAGGAGCGCGCCCCGAGGGCTTCACGGGTTCGAATCGCAAGCAATGGCTACGGTTCAAGGCACTGCCCAATCTGATCTACACCGACGGCTCGGAGTGGAGCCTCTATCGCACAGGGGAACTGAAGAAGCGAGTTAGGGCGTCTGATGATGTACTGAAGGGGGCTAAGGGCGTTGATTTAGAGTCGTTGTCCGGGTTGCGCGAATTGCTCCGCGATTTTCTGTACTGGGAGCCGATAGTCCCTAACACCCCGGAAGGCCTAGCTGAGTTCTTGGCTCCACTGGCCAGAGTTCTTCGAGACGAAGTGAAAACGGCGTTGGAGCGGAAGAATAGCAACCTTAAGTCGCTACAGAAACAGTGGGGCGGGCTGCTGTTCCCGGAGGGGGATGAGGCCCAGTTCGCCGACGCCTACGCGCAGACGGTGACCTATGCGCTGCTTCTCGCCAGGTTCGAGGGCGCCGAGAGCCTAAGGCCTCTGATAGCGGTCGATACTCTCCAAAGGGAACATGAACTCCTAGCAGAAGCACTGCAACTCCTGGAAAGCAAACCCGTGCGAGAAGAGTTGCGAATGCCCATCGAGTTGATCGAGAGGGCAATCGGCGCGGTGGACGCGGCAAAAATCGGACAAACGGAAGATCCGTGGCTGTACTTCTACGAGCAATTCCTCGGCGCCTACGATCCAAAGCTCAGGAAGGATCGAGGTGTCTACTACACTCCGGTAGAGGTCGTCCGGGCGCAGGTGAGACTAGCCGGGGAACTGTTGCGGAAGCGTTTCAAGAAGCAGCTGGCCTTCGCGGACGGGTACCTATCCGCTTGCCGTCTTGGACCATGCATCAGATACGGTGCGCGAACGGCTTGGGCCCGGCGCGGTAGCCGGAAAGCTGCGGGACTTGGCCGACCGGCTGCACGCATTTGAAATCTTGGTGGGTCCCTACTCCGTTGCCCACCTCCGTTTATCCCAGCGCTTCAACGATGCAGGGGTAACGGACAAGACGCCGAAGGTGTACCTCACGGACACGCTTGAATCCCCTAATCGGATGCCAGGGTTCACGGCAACGATCCTGCAAGCGCAACTTCTGAAGGAACGGGAGCGAGCGCTGCATGTGAAGAAGGACCTTCCGGTCTTCGTCTGTCTGGGAAATCCCCCTTACGACCGGGAACAGCGCGATCCGGAGGACGATCACGGTAGACGAAAAGGCGGCTGGGTTCGGTACGGCGATACGGAGCAGGATGTTCCGAACCCGCCTAAGCCGATCCTTGATGACTTCCTTGCGCCCGTTCGAAAGGCTGGTCAAGGGGGCCACCTCAAGAACCTCTATAACGATTACGTGTACTTCTGGAGATGGGCGTTGTGGAAGGTGTTGGACTCGACGGCGGATGCGGGGATTGTCACATTCATCACCGCTTCGTCTTACCTCCGGGGGCCCGGGTTCGCCGGCATGCGCCGCAAGATGCGCGAGGCCTTCGACGAGCTCTGGATCATTGACTTGGAAGGCGACAGCCTTGGCGCACGCAAGACGGAAAATGTCTTTGCCATAAGGACGCCGGTCGCCATAGCTATTGGGGTCCGCGATGGGGTGCCGAAACCCGAAACGCCTGCTGAGGTGAGGAAAACGCGCCTTAGGGGTTCAGAGGAGGAAAAGCTGGGCGCCCTCGAGGCTGCCGATTCCTTCGGTGATTTCCACTGGCGCCGATGTTCTTCAGAGTGGGGTAAGCCGTTCTACCCAGCCGAAACCGGGAGATACCCCGATTACCCTCTGGTCACTGACGTGTTCCCATGGCAGCAGTCTGGCGTGAAGGCCGGACGCACTTGGCCGATCAGTCCAGAGCGGCAGTTGCTGAGTCGTCGTTGGCGAGAATTGGCTGCCGCTGCCCCTCAGGGCCGACGAACACTCTTTGTGAACCGCCCCACTGGGCGAAAGGTGACAGACGCGCCGCCCACGTTGGACCAAGCAATTGAACGGCCACCGTCCGTTTGGGCAATGTCGCCCTCAGCGGAGGCTCCCAAGATAGTTCCCTACGCGCTCCGATCTTTTGACCGGCACAACGTGATCGCCGATGCTCGAGTTCTCGATAGGCCAGGACCTCCTCTATGGGTAGCTCACGGCCCGAAGCAGGTCTACATTACCGGCTTGCTGACAGAGGTAGTAGGCGAGGGTCCGGCGGCAGTGGCCTCAGGAGCCATTCCCGATTTGCACCATTTCTGCGGACGAGGGGCCAAGGATGTCATCCCTCTCTGGAGGGACGCAGCGGCTACCGAACCCAATGTCACCGGGGGACTCCTTGACAAGGTAAGCGTTGCCCACGGGGCCATCGTATCTGCCGAGCGCCTGTTCTCTTATGCGTACGGCGTGTTGGCCCAACCGGCGTACGTGGAGAAGTTCTGGGAAGAGCTTAGGCTTCCACCCCCTCGGCTGCCCATTAGTAAGGACGGTGCACTCTTCAAGCGCGTGGCCGAGCACGGCGCGCGGCTGCTGTACTTGCACACGTATGGAGAGCGGTTCGCGACTCCCAATGACGATGGCTCCGTGCCGCAGGGAAGGGCGCGTTGCGTCAAGGCCGTCGCGCTAGCGGAGTACCCAGATGGCTGCGACTACGATCCGAAGACACAAGTGCTTCGCGTCGGCGATGGGGAATTCTCTCCCGTGAAACCGGAGGTCTGGGGCTATTCGGTTTCCGGTCTGCAGGTCGTGCAATCGTGGCTGGACCGCCGCAGACTGCATCCATCAGGGAAGAAGTCTTCTCGTCTAGACGACATTCGGCCTGACCGATGGGAGTTTACGGAGGAGCTTCTCGAGCTACTCTGGGTGCTTGAAGCGACGGTTGATCTCCAGGCAGAAGGAACGGCACTGTTAGAAGAGGTCTGTGCGTCAGACCTCTTCTCGGCTAGCGAGTTGCCGAAGCCAAGTGATGCGGAGCGGCAGCCGCCGCGCCGCGCCGCAGCAGTGGGACAACTCGAACTCCCCGAGGAATAGGCGAAGATCGCCCTGTCAAGGTCGAGGGTTGGTGGAGACGGGGGAGAGTCGAACTCCCCGTCCAGCAGACCCCTGGCCCAGCACCTCTACGAGCGTAGCCGCTGTTTCTTGTCTCGCCCCCCGGTCGCTCAAACGGCGTTGCGCCGGTGGGCCAGCGGATGGTCTTGAGCGGGCCGTCTCCGCGAGCGGGCCGCAGCACCTCGATTTGTCGTCGCCCAGCCTTTGGCCTCGAGGAGGGCCGCCGGTGGACGTAGCGGCTAGGCCGCTAGGGCGAGTTTGCGTTCGCCAGTTATGGGGTTGCCGCCTGATTAGCGAGGGTGACGGCACCTCGGCTCGCAGTACTGGCAGGTCGATCCACTGTCGAACCCGCGCGTCCCCATGTGGACTACCGATTATATCAGGGGCGGGTCGGCGCGCCTAGCGGTGAAGGGGACGGGCGAGTCGCGACTCGCCCCTACAAGGGAAGGTGCGCCGGCGTCGGGTGGCTAGTGGCGGTTGTAAGGGGCCCCTCATCTCAATCTTCTCCCCAAGGGAGAAGAGGCAAGACCTCCCAGCCCTGCCCCGCCGGCGCGCCCTCCGGGCGCGTGCCCTCTCTCAATCTCCCCCAAGAGGGGGAGAGGCGTCAGGGGCCGTTAGGAAGAGGTGCGCAGGGTGTCGCGCATGCGGCGTTCGGCGTCGCGCTTGGCGATGACCTGGCGCTTGTCGTACTTGCGGCGGCCGCGGGCGAGTCCGAGCAGGAGCTTGACGCGGTGGTCGCGGATGTAGAGGCGGAGGGGCACGATGGTCATCGACTGGGCCTCGGCGCGGTGTCCCCACTCGGCGATCTGCTTCTTGTGGAGGAGGAGCTTGCGGGGGCGGGTCGGCTCGTGGTTGTTGAGCGAGGCGTGCCGGTACGTCGCGATGTGCGCCCCGTAGAGCCACATCTCGTTGTCGACGCGGCGGGCGAAGGCTTCGGCGATATTAACCCGCCCGGCGCGCACCGACTTGACCTCGGTGCCGGTGAGCACCAAGCCGGCCTCGACGGTCTCGGCGACCTCGTAGTTGAAGCGCGCGGCGCGGTTCACGGCGACGACCTGGTAGCCGTCGTCGACCTGCTGCGGCTTCTTGGCTTTCTTCTTCTTGGAAGGCATGTCAGGACGCCTTGGCGATCTCGGCCCGCAGGAGTTGCAGGGCGGTATCGAGCTGCACGTCGGGGCCGTCGCCGGGTTGCACGATGACGTCGGGGGTGATGCCGATGCTGCCGATCTGCTGGCCCGTCGGGGTGTACCAGCGGGCGATGGTGACGAAGACGCCCGAGCCGTCGCTGAGCTCGATGGGCAGGTTCACCACGCCCTTTCCGAAGGTCTGGAGGCCGACGACCTTGGCGCGGCCCCGCGACTGGAGCGCGCCGGCGGCGACCTCGCTGCCGCTGGCGCTGCCGCCGTTGACGAGCACGACCATGGGGACGTCGACGGCGAGGCCGCCCTCGCGGACCTCGTGGTCGGTGCGGTCGCCGTCGGCGTTGATTTCGTACATAACGAGGCCGTCGTCGAAGAACTCGCTGACGACGTTGACGACGGAGTCGATGACGCCGCCTGGGTTGTTGCGGAGGTCGAGGATGATCCCTTCCGCCTCCTGTTGGTCGAGCTCTTGGAGGACGCCTTCGAGCTGCTCGTCGCTTGGGCTGGTGAAGTGGGAGAGGCGGATGCGGGCGATGCCGTCGAGGTCGTAGACCTCCACGGTGCGGCGCTCGATGGTGTCGCGCTCGACTTCGACCCGGACCGGCTCGTCCACGCCGGGGCGGCGGAGGGTGATCATGGCGATGGAGCCCTTGGGGCCGCGGACGAGGTCGATGGCGTCGCGGAGGGAGAGGCCCGCGAGCGGGGTGCCGTCGACCTCGACGAGCACGTCGCCGGCGAGGACGCCGGCCCGCTCCGCCGGCGAGTCGGGCAGCGGGGAGACGATGGTGGGGAGGCCGTCGACCATGGTGACCTCGGCGCCGATACCGGAGAAGGCGCCTGTGATGAGCTCGCCGGTGACGTGGCCGTACTCGCGGGGAGCGTGGTAGCCGGTGAAGGGGTCGTCGAGGGCGGCGATCATGCTGATGAGGGCGCGCTCGTTGAGGGCTGCAAGGTCGACGTTGTCGCGCGAGAAGTAGCTCTCTTCGAGGGACTCGTAGACGGCGAGGAGGCCGTCCATGCCCTCGAGCTCCATGGTCGAGAGGATGATCCGGGGGTCGAAGCCCTCGGAGGAGACGCCGAGGCCGTCGAGGAGGCCGGTGACCGCGCCCTCGTTGAGCGCGGTGAGGTCGAGGTTGTCACGGTCGACGTGGTGGTCTTCGAGGACTTGGAAGACCTCGAGCGTCTTGGCCATGTCGCGTTCCGCTTGGCTGGGACCAAACAGCGAGCAGGCCGTCGCGGTCAACGCGGCGGCCAAGACGACGGTCAGCAGTGTGAGACGCCGAATGCTCATGGGACACCTAAGGAAGCGGGACGGGGCACCTTCATTATACGCCGCGACACCGTCTTTCGGCCTTTGAAACGCGACATTTCGCCGTTTCGTATAGCTATGACCCCTGGCGGGTGGCGTCGTGCGCGGAAGGTGTGACATCGGGGTCTGGCCCATGCGTCATGGGGGTCGCTACTATGGCGCGGCTCAGATGGAGCCAAAGGAAGCGGAGGGTGACCCGGGGGGAAGGAAGTAAGGAGTAGAGTATGACGACGCAACCGATCAGGACGACGCAACCGATCAGGATGATGGAGGCGGCCCCCGCCTCGACTGCCATGGACCGCGACACTGAACGTCTTGCCGCCTTCTACGAGGAGCATTCCTCGGTGGACTCGATCGTGCGGGCGCTTTCCGCGGAGCGAGTCGACGTGGCCGGACTGAGCGCCCGCGACCTGTACACGCGCGGCCTCGATTGCCAGAACCTCGGCGGCTTCGCCGTCTTGGAGCGCGTGGCCGAGATCGCCGGAGAGCATGCGCGGCTGGAGTCGTCGCACCGGGTCCTCGACGTCGGCAGCGGCCTGGGCGGCCCGGCGCGGTACCTGGCCGACCGCTTCGGCTGCGCCGTGGACGGGGTCGAGCTGCTGCAATTGCGGGTCGACACGGCGCGGCTGCTCTCGCAAATGACCGGAGGGGCGCAGATGGGCGGCGGAGGGCGGGCCTTCGACCGCGTCCGGTTCGAGCAGGGGGAGGCGACGCGCCTGCCGGCAATCGAGGCGACCTACGATCAGGCGTGGGCGCTGGACGTGACGGTCCACATCCGGGCCAAGGCGGCGCTCTTCGGCGAACTCGCCCGCGTGCTGAGGCCGGGCGGCCTGCTGGTGCTGCACGACCAGCCGGGGCCGCTGCCCAAGGCGATGGCCCCGCTGACCCGCGGTGCGCCGTACCACGCGCCGTCGTTGCCGCATCTGCTGCGGTGCGTCGAGGACGCGGGGCTGCGCGTGATCGAGTGGCGGGATACTACGGAGTTGGTGCGGAGCCAACTGGCGGAACGGCTAGCCTTCCACGAGTCGCGGCCCGCGGCGAGCGACGGCGCGTCGCGGCGACGTCACGAGCGGCGCATCACGAGGCTGGCGGCCTACGTCGAGGCGCTGTCCGGCGAGGGCCGGACGGGAGTGCTCATCGCGCGCAAGCCGTCGTAGCGCGGGGCCGGCGGCGCGTTGACAGTCCGCCGGAGCAAATCTAGGCTACCTCTGGACTCGGCGGGGCCGCAGACCGCCGCGAGGAGGCGCCGATGAGCGACGTCGTCGTCGGCATGACGTTCCACCCCAACGACGAGGTGCGGCGGATCATCCTCAAGGTGTCGCCCCGCGTGCGGCTGGTCGACATAAGCCGCCTCTGCCGCGAGGAGGCGTCGTCGGAGGAGGCCCGCGCCAAGCTCGACGAGGCCCTGGCCGACATCGAGGTGCTGTTCATGGGCGCGACGCCGGAGTCGCTGCCCGAGCGCGCGCCCAAGCTCAAGTGGGTGCAGTTCCTGGGCACCGGCGTCGACCGGCTGGGTCGCGCCGGCCTGTTCAACCAACCCTTCGTCGTGACGAACGTCACCGGCACCAACGCCCTCGCCATCGCCGAGCACTGCTTCATGTTCATGCTCAACTTCGTGAAGCGGACGAAGCCAACGCTGGCGAACCAGGCGAAGCACGCCTACGACCGGTCGTTGCGGCCGGACTTCCTGGAGGGCAAGACGCTCGGGGTCCTGGGCCTGGGGGCGATCGGTCTGGAGACGGCGCGGCTGGGCAAGGCCTTTCGCATGAAGGTGCTGGGGATGCGGCGGAGCGTCCGCGAGCACCAGCACAACGTCGGCGACCTCGACGATCTGTACCCGACGTCGATGCTGCACGTCCTGCTGGAGCGGAGCGACTTCGTGGTCGACGCGCTGCCGCTGACGGCGGAGACGACGCACATCCTCGGCGCGCCGGAGTTCAAGGTGATGAAGCGCACCGCCTACGTCATCAACGTGGGGCGGGGGCCGCAGATCGACGAGGCGGCGCTGACCGAGGCGCTGAAGCAGGGTGAGATCGCGGGGGCGGGGCTCGACGTCTTCGAGCAGGAGCCGCTTCCCGAAGACAGCGAGCTGTGGGACATGGAGAACGTCTTCATCTCGCCCCATGTTTCGGGCGACCTGATCGACAACCGCGAGCGCGCGGCGCGCTTCTTCGCCGACAACCTCAGCCGCTACATCGAGGGCGGCTCGCTGCAGAACGTCATCGACCCCAACCGCGGCTACTAGGCGGGCGAGCGGGGGCTCGGCGGCTCAATCTTCTCCCGGGGGACGTTTGTGTGATCGGCGTTGGCGGCTGCGTTGACGTTGGCGCACCCTTCCCCGCCCCGCCCTCACCCCAACCCTCTCCCAGCGGGAGAGGGGGAAGAACGCTCCGGCACTGCCCTCCCTCAATCCCTCCCAAGAGGGAGGGAGTTGTAAGGCACCCCCCAGAGGGGGAGAGGCCGGAGGGATGGACCGCTAGGTCGATGGGGTCTGCCGGCCGGGGCCGACGGTGCCCACGTTGTGCATGTCGCGCATCTTGAAGTAGGCGGCGACGGCGAGCAGGGTCAGCAGCGCTCCCATGCCGAAGACGGTGTAGGCCGTCGAGGTGTACTCGGCGATCACCCCGGCGATGAGCGCGCCGAGCGGCGTGATGCCGAACTCCATCATCAGCACGCTGGCCATGCGTCCGCGCATGCGCTCGTCGACGTGGGTCTGGACGAGGACGTTGTTGAACGAGAAGTAGAACATGCTGAAACAGCCGGCGAAGAGGTTGGCGACGAACGCGACGACGTAGGCGGTGGAGAGTCCAAGGGCCATGACGCTGACGCCGAAGAGGAGCCCGATAACAATCAGCAGCGCTCCGCCTCGCCGGATGGGGCCCATCGACGCTAAGGCGAACCCGGCGGCGAGCGAGCCGATGCCCGCCGCGCTCATCAGGAGGCCGAACCCGCCCTCGGCCGCGCCGAGCGTGTCCTTGGCGATCACCGGCACGAGGGCGGTGTAAGGGAGGCCGATGGCGATGGGCAGGATGGCGAGGATGAGTAGCCCCCGCATCGTGCTGCTCTGGCGGACGTAGGTCAGCCCGCCCCGGAAGTTCTGCCATAGCGTCTCGGCGCGGGTGCCCGGGTCGAGCTCGGTGCGGGTGCGCATGGCCAGGGTGCTGAGCGTGCAGCCCGCGTAGATGAAGATGAGGATCACGTAGATCCACTCGAAGCCGAAGAAGGCCAGCAGCAGCCCGCCGACGGTCGGCCCCAGGGCGCGGGAGACGTTGAAGCCCATGGAGTTGAGGGCGATGGCGTTCATCAGGTCGTTGCGGTGCACGAGGCCTGGGACCATCGCCTGGCGAGCGGGATTGCACAGGGAGAACGAGGTCGCCCACGCGACAATTAACGCGTAGATGTGCCACAGCGCGAGCGTGTCGTTGATGGCGAGGAACAGCATCGTGGCCGCGGTGCCGATGGGGGCCAACTGGGCCCCGGCGAGGAGCAGCCGGCGGTCGATCCGGTCGGCGAGCACCCCGGCTAGGGGGCTCATGATCAGGTTGGGGACGGAGCGGATGCCGAAGAGCGCCGCGACCTCAAGAACGGAGCCGTCGAGGTCCTCCAGGATGTACCAGCTGAGGGCGACCATCTCCATCCACTGACCGGCGCTCGCGCCGAGGACGCCGAAGATCAGCAGCCGGTAGTCGCGGTAGCGGAGGGAACGGAACGTGTCGCGGCGGATCGAAGCGCGCCGGAAGGCGCCGGACTCGGCCCGAGGCCGGTCCCTTCTGGGAGGTCGCTTGGAGGATCGCGAGGTGCTCGTTGGTCCCGACCCCGGAGGCGCGGGCGCGCCGCCGTCGATTCGGGGAGCGCCTCGGACGCGCGGAGAGATTGAACGCAGCGGTACATTAGCCCGTCGGTGGGGGGCGTTCAAGGAGGGGGCGTACGGGTCGACGGGTTAGTCGGCCAGCCCTGCCCTGCGGCGAGGGGCGCGGTCGGCCGTAGGGGAGAACTCCATGATCTTCACGCCGTCAGGGATCAGGTGGCCGTAGATTCTGCGATAGTACCCCGCCAAGGTCTCTTGGCGCCTTTCATTGAAATCGCTCAGCACGAACAGAATCTTGCGGTAGTGCTTTGGAGCGAGAGCGAAGTAGTACATCGCTTCATTCCAGACGGTCAGCTTGGCGCTCGGCACGTTGCCGCCAGCAGTCCACTTATGGGACTTGCATTCCACCAGGATAGGCGGATTGTCAGACCCAAGATCGAATTGCTTGGCCTTCTTGTGCTTACCGGGAACCCCGACGTTTACCCGATGGTTCCTGTAGAGCGCGATCCCCTTGTTTCGGAAGTATCGCTGGGCTTCAGACTCAAAGTCGCGGCCTACGTGAGCGTTCGAGACTGATCCGACCCTTCGGAAGTTATCAACCATGGGGTTATACGTCCCAAAACCCTGCGGGGATGAACTGACTCATTGCCGTGCGCGTCGAGACGGAAGGGTTGCGCTAGTAGAGTCTCCAGGACACCCCGACGCTGGCGGCGTCGGGGGTCCTCTATGCCGCACATTCTAGCACCGATCTCAGGAAGGAGAGCTTGGGGCGCCCCGGTGCTACAATCGAAGTGAGGCGGCTTGACGTAAGGCTGCCGACGGAAGAGCCCGCCGCTTGGAGGGGTCCCCCTTGAAGTGTCCAAGGGACGGCATGACGCTCACCGTGGTGGATAACCGCGGCATCGAGGTCGACCGGTGCGTCCAGTGCAAGGGCCTCTGGCTCGACTACGAAGAGCTTGGCATGCTCGAGGACAAGGTCTTCGACCTCGGCGACCTGAAGGGCTCGACCGTGTACAGTCCCCGGACGGTGGACCGGGCCTGCCCCCGCTGCGGGAAGAACCTGATCGAGTTCCAGTACCACGGGAGCCGCACCGAGCTCGACATGTGCCCCGACCACCACGGCTTCTGGCTCGACGAAGGCGAGGACAAGCAGGTCCTCGACTACATGCGCGAGCGCAAGCGGGCCCTGGGGCGCATCGCCGCCGCCGAGCGGAGCTGGCACACCGCGCGCCTGGGCGGCCGCGACTCGTTCTTCGACAAGGTCAAACGCTTCCTGGGCATGTCGTAGGCGGCCCCGCCCCGGCCCTCTCTCAGTCTCCCCCACAAGGGGGGAGAGGTCTAAGGTGCTCCCCCTATGGGGAAGGTCAAGGTAGACCTCCGCCCCCCGATTTCTTTCAGTCTAGCCGGAGCGTGGACGAGGGTCGGTGGCTACGCGGGACCGCCTGGGCTTGGGGCGGGGCGTGAGGAGGATGATCGTGGCCGAGGCGGCCGTCGCTGCCAGGAAGGCCCAAATGGCGAGTTCATAGCTACCCGTCCGGTCATAGATAAGCCCGGTTGTGAAGGGGCCGACGATGATGCCGATGATCACCACGGTGTTGATCATGCCGCCGATGGTGGCGAAGAACCGCAACCCAAAGTAGTCGGCCCGAAGCGCCGTGATCATGGTGGCCCCGCCCCCGCCCCAGGCGACGGCGTAGACGAGCACGAAGGCGATGAGATGCCAGAACTCGTGGGCGTTCAATAAAATCGCCAGTGCGCCGATTTGCACCAGGCCCAGCGCGGCGGCGAGCCGGTTCTTCCGGACACGGTCGGTGACCGC
>DAOUKZ010000151.1:0-20015 GCA_034420775.1 Dehalococcoidia bacterium | reverse complement strand
ATTGCAGCGCCTCGGGGAAGATGATGTCGGCGCCGGCGTCGGCGTAGCGCTTCATGCGCTCGATGGCGGGCGCGAGCCCCTCGACGGCTTTGGCGTCGCAGCGGGCGATGATGCGGAAGTTGGGATCGGACCGCGCCTCCAGGGCCGCGCGCACCTTGCCGATCATCTCGTCGGCGGGGACGATGGTCTTGCCGTCGAGGTGGCCGCAGCGCTTGGGGAACTCTTGGTCCTCGATGTGGACGGCCGCTGCTCCCGAACGCTCGAGCTCGTGTACGTAACGCATCGCGTTCAGGGCGCTGCCGTGGCCGGTGTCGCCGTCGACGATGAGCGGCATGCCGGGCGCGGCGTCGTTGATGTAGCGCACCGCCTTCGCCATTTCGGTAAGCGTGACCATGCCCACGTCGGGAAGGCCGGTCAAAGCGGTCGAGATTCCGCTGCCGCTGACGTAGCAGGCCTCGAACCCGGCTTGGACGGCCAGCTTGGCCGTGATCGCGTCGTGTGTTCCCGGCGCGGTGATAATGCCGTCCCGTTCCAGCAGCTCGGTGAGTCGTGCGGGGCCGTTCATCAGTCTCTTCCTTTCGCGCGTCCCTGGAGGCGCCTCTGGCAGATGGCCCGATTATAGAGCGCCGGGCTGCAAAGCGCGGCGGTGCGGCTTATGATGCGGGCGACAGATTGGGGGATCTATGGGGCGTATTGCCAGCTTCCTGGCCCGCCGGCCGCGGCTCGGACTCCGTGCTTGGATCGGCATCGCAGTCGCCTTGGTCATCCTGGTCGTGGGCTACCTGCTCATCGCCTTCCTCATCGCAAGGGGCACAACGGCGGCGGAGCGCGAGCCCCATGAGGGCAACCCCGGCGACTTCGGTCTCGCATTCGAGGAAGTACGGTTCAACCCTCGTGGCAACGAGCTCGTGCTGGAGGGGTGGTACGTGGAACCGCCTCCCGGCGGACCGGTGTTGCTCTTCGTGCACGGCCAGGGGTCGCAGCGGACGGGCGACGATATCCTGCCGATCACTGCCGACTTCGCCGAGCGGGGCTACGGTGCGTTGATGTTCGACCTGCGCGCGCACGGCGTCTCGGGGGGCGACCGCGCCTCCGGCGGCTTCTTTGAGCAACGCGACGTACTCGGCGCCCTGGACTATCTTCAGGAACGGGGCGTTCCGCCGGAGCGGGTTGGCGTCCTTGGCTTCTCGATGGGCGCCGCCGCGTCCGTCTTGGCTGCGGAGCAGGAGCCCGCGATCCATGCTCTGGCCCTCGACAGCCCCTACGCCAAGGTCCACGACCTCGTCGCCAACGAGGCGGCCCTCAAGACCCCGTTCCCCCGCTGGATCATTCCTGCCTTCATCCCGCCCGCGCGGGTGATGGCCAAGTGGTTCTACGGCATCGACCTCGGCCGAATGATTCCCGAGGAGTCTGTCGCCACGCTCGGCTACCCCATCCTCGTCATTCATGGCAAAAACGACGATCGCGTTCCCGTCGAACACGGCATCCGTGTGCACGGCGCGGCGGCGGCGGGAAGCGAGCTATGGCTCGTCGATAGCCCAGGGCACTCCGACGCCTACCTGGAGGCGCCGGAAGAGTACGTGCGCAGGATCGCGGCGTACTTTGAAGACCGGCTCCGTTGACGGAGCCTAACCCCTTCCCCAACTACGCGGGCTTCCGGTCATTGGTGTAGAACGCGGCGAGCCGGAACAGGCTCCGCGCGGCCCGGCGGATGCTGGGATAGACGGGGAGCCCGGCCTCGGCGACGCATGCCCGGATTCGCAAGGTGACGTCGATGTCGCCCCGGCGGTTGCTGACCGCGTCGCTGACGACAAAGGCGGCGGGCTTCCCCGAGCGTTTCGCCGTTTCGACCAGGCGCTCGATCGGCGCCATGATTTGACCCTCGGTCCTTTGCCCGTCGAAGAGCCAAGGCCCTGGAAGGTTGGCGAGGAGGAGGTCGTACTCGGGGCGGGCGGCGAACATCTCGAAGATTGCCGCCTCGTCGAGGTCGGAGCCGCCCAAGATCGAAATGTCGGCAGGGTTAGTGATCCAATCGGCGACCTCCGGGAACTTGGCGCGGTACTCCTCCCGCACCCTTTCGGGTACGGGCTCGACGATCAGCCCCGCGTCCTCGCAGGCGTCTGCGCTCTCGACCATGCGGCCCCCGCCGCCGCCCACGACGCCGACGCGCCGCCCCGCCGCCGGCGGCGAGTTGGCGAAGGCGATCAGCATGTCGCCGAGGTCGTCAAGACTGTCGACGAGGACCGCGCCGGTCTGCCGGGCAAGCGCCCGCCAGATCTCCTCCGATCCGGCTAGCGAGGCGGTGTGCGACGCCGCGGCGCGTTGGCCGGCCGACGTCCGCCCGCCCTTCCAAATCACCACCGGCTTGCGGCGGACGGCCTCGGCAAGCGCCCGCGCGAACCGGCGCCCGTCCCGGGCCCCCTCAATGTAGGCGCCGATCACCGCCGTCTCCTCGTCTTGCCCGAAATACTCGACGAGATCGACCTCGTTGATGTCGGTGGCGTTGCCGTAGCTCATCACCTTGCTGAAGCGCAGCCCCCGCTGCGAGGTGACGTGGATGAGCTCCAACATGTTGCCGCCGCTTTGGGCGAGCACGGCGGCGTTGCCCGGCTCCGTGGGCGAGGCCCAAAAGGCCATCCCGTGCTTGGGGTGGTAGATGCCCATGCAATTGGGCCCGAGGACACGGACCCCGGCGGCCTTCGCCCGCGCCACGAGCGCTCGCTCCAGTTCCGCCTTCTCATCGTCGCCGGTCTCGCTGAAGCGGGCGGTGAAGAAGTGGACGGCGCGCGTCCCCTTCCTGCCGGCTTGATCAATGAGGTCCAGGGCGGCGTCGGCGGGCACGGTGGAGATCACGTAGTCGACGTGGCCGGGAATGTCGTCGAGGCTCTTGTACCCCTGGTAACCAAGCACGTCTTCGCCCCGGGGGTTGACCGGGTACAAGTCGCCGGCGAAGCCATGATGGACTTGGTTTCTGAAAAACTGATTCCCCGACTTCGATGGGTCGGAGGACGCCCCTGCCACCGCGATCGAGCGGGGATGGAAGATGGGATCGAGGGGATGCGTCATGCGCGGCGGGCTTCTACGTCGGCAAGTGGCCGCCGGTGAGTATACACGGGCTCGCCCACAGGGCTCCCCTGTGGTTTAGGCGGGTAGCCGGCCGGTTTCAGGAAGGGCGGGCTTGGGCGATGACGCTGCGGAGGGAGTCGCCGAGGAGCTTGGCGAGCTCCGGCGGAGCATGCCGTTGCACCAGCTCGGTCGAAAAGACCTCAATGCTGAGCGGCGCACGGGCGCCGATGGCGTCGAGGATGCGGATGAACTCGACGAGGTCGAGGACGCCTTGTCCGGGCGGAAGCCGGCGCTGCATGCCGACCTTGATGAGCTCCTCGGGCGGCTCGTCGGGTGCGTCGTTGACCTGCACCCCGGTCACGCGGCCGCCGGGAAGGGCCCGCAGCTCGGCGTACGTCGTGGGGCCCGTGCGGCAATGCCAGGTATCGACGAGCAGCCCGGCTTGGGGATAGCCGCAGTCCTGCACCACGCGCCATGCCGTGGCCACGTCGGGGACCGCCTTCATGGACGGGACGAACTCGAGGTATGGACGGAGTCCATGATCCAGGGCCCGCTTGCAGATGCCGGCGAAGAGCTCGGTGACCTGATCGATGGGGAGTGGGCCGTCACTGCCGAAGACGACGTTGACGAAGGTCGCTCCAAGCGCCTCCCCCGCCTCGTAGACCAAGTCCTCGCTCGCGGGTGGCCCGTGGGCGCTGGGCCTGTCGGAGCCGGTCCAGACGGCGACGGCGTCCACGTCGTTGACGACCACGCCGTTGGCCTCGGCGATGCTGCGCATCTCCGCGGCCTTCAGGCCCGCTTCCTTTGCGGGGAGGTAGGCCCTGCTGGGTGAAATGGAGACGCCGTCGAAGCCGCCCGCGGCAGCGGCCTCGATGATGGCGCGGTAGGGCGGGTTGCCCAGGGTCGCGCCCGTGATGACCAGATCGTTGGGGCCTAGCATGATGGTGCGGAGCGAGTATACATGGCGGCGCGGCGCGCGGATTCCGCTTGCCTCAGGCGCCTAGGAGAGCAGATCCTCGACGCCCTCTTCTAGCTCGACGCCGAGGGCCATCATGGAGAGGCCGAGCATGGTGTAGTAGCCGGCGAGCACGGTGACCTCGACGGCGCCCTGGCGTCCGAGAAGGTGCTCGACGGCGGTGTACGTGGCGTCGTTGACCTTGTTGTTGACGACCTGCTTGGCGTAATCGACGAAGACCGATTCCTGGGGAATCATGCCTCGGGTGTTGCCCGCCTTGATCCCGTCGATCACGAAGTCGCGCACGCCCTCTTTGCGTGCGATGGGGACGTGGTGGGTGAACTCGTAGGCGCAGCCGATCTCCCTGGCCGTCGTGAGGATGACGGTCTCGCGGGCGTTGCCGGGGATCTGGGAGCGGAAGCGGGCGTAGGCGCCAACGTCGCCCACGAGCGACGCCATTTCCGGCGCGTTGAGGAGGAGGGAGAAGACGGCGGCGAGTCTGCCGCCGCGGGGCTCCACAATGCCGTCGTAGAGGGGCTGCTCTGCTGGGCCGAGGTCGTCACGAGTGATGTAGGGAACGCGCGCCATGGGTCGCCTCCGCGAGTCGTGCTCATTCGAGCGAGTGGCCGACAGAATAGCACCACCGGACGCCGCCTTGGCCCCTCGGTACGCTGGCCGGAATGCGGTAGACTTGCGGCGAAGCGCTGGGCCACCGTGGCCCGGCCGGTGGGGGATGCCGATGACGAAGCCAACCGAGTACAAGCTGATTTCCGGCGACTCGCACGTGAACGAGCCCCCGGAGCTGTGGCGAAACCGAGTGCCCGCGAAGTTCGCCGACCGCGCCCCGCGCATGCAACGGTTCGAAGAGGGCGACGCCTGGGTCATTGAGGGCGCCATCGACCCGATTCACTTCGGGCTCAACCAATGCGCCTCCGACCCAATTGAGAAGCGGTCACGGTGGATCAAGTGGGAAAACGTGCGGCGCGGGGGCTTCGATCCGGCGGAGCGGATCAAAGAAATCGATATCGACGGCGTCGATGGCGAGCTGCTCTATCCCACGCCGCGCCTCTCGAATGGCATCTGGTGGAACCGAGGCGACGCCGAGTTTCAGGTTTCCCTGATCCAGGCCTATAACAATTGGCTCTCGGAGTATTCCAGCCACGCCCCGGATCGTCTCTTCGGCTTGGCCATGATGCCCTGCTGCGGGGTTGAGGAGGCGGTCGCGGAGTTCCACCGCGCCCTCTCCCTGCCTGGGGTCCGGGGCGTCGTGATCGGCGGCTATCCCTCGGGGGAATACCACGTCTCTCCCGCGGACGACCCGCTCTGGGCCGCTGCGCAGGAGGCCGACATTCCCATCGCCATTCACGTCTCGCTGGCGACGGAGCCCGTCGGTCACCACAGCACCACGATACCGCAGGCTACCTTCCGGTTCACCAGCGTGCCGGGGAGGATGAATGAGCTGATCTATGCAGAGGTGTTCGACCGCTTCCCCGATCTCAAGGTCATCTTTGCCGAGGTCGATTGCGGCTGGGTGCCCTACGCCATCGAGCAGATGGACAAGCATCACGTGCGCGACCTGCAGATCCCCTACGTCAAGACCAAACACCTGCCGAGCCACTACGCCGAACACAACATCTTCTACACCTACATCACCGACACGTACGCGGTGCAGAACCGGAACGCGATCGGCCTCGATAGGATTCTCTGGTCGAGCGACTATGCGCACACCTCGACCGACTGGCCGAACTCGTGGACCGCGATCGACCGGGCGTTCGAAGGCGTCCCCACCGAGGAAAAGCACCAGATCCTCGCCGGTAACGCGATGAGGCTCTACCACATCGGCTAGCGGATTCACGGACAAGGCTCGGAGCAATCTCGAGCGGAGGTGCGGCATGGCGGTACGCGTGATCATCGAAGACGAATTGCCGTGGAAGAGCGGCAGCCGGTTTGAGAAGGACGGCGTGGAGTTGCGGACGCGCTCGCGCTATCCCATCGCGGCCTTCGAGGAGACCGGCCCCTTCTTCGGCCGGGCCCGGTACGACCCCGGTATGGAAGTCCCGGCGCACTGGCATCCCTGCAACGAAATTCTCTACGTCACCGCTGGCGAACTGACCATTGGCGGCGAGGTCTACAAGCCTGGAACGGCGCTCGCCATAGACGAGGGGACGGTCTACGGGCCGCTCGTGGCGGGGCCGGAGGGGGCCGAGTTCCTCACCATTCGCGATCGTCCACCCAAGGGTGTGATGAAGCCGGAGGACCGTCCCAAGTAGCGTTGAGGGTCATCGTCCCTCAAGTGCCCCGGTAGGGCTCGCCTCAGCCATGGCAAAGCGGACCGAGTACAAGCTCATTTCCGGAGACTCGCACGTGAACGAGCCGCCGCAACTGTGGCGTGACCGGGTCCCGGCAAAGTTTGCCGGCCGCGCCCCGCGCATGCAGCGGTTCGAGAAGGGCGACGCGTGGGTCATCGAAGGCGCCGCCGACCCGGTCCACTTCGGACTCAACCAGTGCGCCACCGACCCTGCCGACAAGCGTTCACCGTGGGTCAAGTGGGAGGACGTGCGGCGCGGCGGCTTCGACCCGGCGGAGCGGATCAAGGAAATCGACATCGACGGCGTCGATGCGGAAGTGCTATTCCCCACCCCGCGCCTGTCAAACGGCATTTGGTGGAACCGCGAGGACGCCGAGTTGCAGACCGCCCTGATCCGGGCCTATAACGATTGGCTCTCCGAGTATTGCAGCCATGCTCCGGAGCGGTTCTTCGGCCTGGCGATGATGCCCTGCTGTGGGGTCGAGGAGGCGATCGTAGAGTTCCACCGCGCCCTCTCGCTGCCCGGGATTCGGGGCGTCGTGATCGGCGGGTATCCCTCGGGCGGCGACCCGGTCTCTCCCGCGGACGACCCTTTCTGGGCCGTGGCGCAGGAAGCCGACATTCCCATCGCCATTCACGTCGCGCTGGTGACCGAACCCGTCGGGCACCACAGCAAGACACGAGCGCAAAACAGCTTCCGGTTCACCAGCGTGCCGGACCGGATGAACGAGTTGATCTATACCGAGGTGTTCGACCGCTTCCCAAAGCTGAAGTTCCTCTTCGCCGAGGTCGATTGCGGCTGGGTGCCCTACGTCGTGGAGCAGATGGAGAAGCGTCACGTGCGCGACCTACAGATTCCCTACGTGAAGACGAAGCACCCGCCCAGCCACTATTTCGAGCACAACCTCTTCTACACCTACATCACCGATCAGTCGGCGCTGCGGCTTCGGCATGAGATCGGCCTCGACAAGATCCTGTGGTCAAGCGACTACCCCCACACCGCTACCGACTGGCCCAACACCTGGGCCGTGCTCGACCATGCGTTCGAGGGCATTCCCGCCGACGAGAAGCAGCAGATTCTCGCCGGCAACGCGATGCGGCTCTACCACATCGACTAACGGACTGCGCAGACGACTGGGGACAGCGGGCTCGGATCAGCCGCGCTTGACCTTGTACCCGGCCTGCTCCCGGTCCCAGGTCGCCGGCGTGACACCCTCATTGCGGAGCTTGTACTTCTCGACCTTCTCCGTCGGCGTCTTGGGCAGGGCGTCGATGAACTCGACGTAGCGTGGCACCATGAAATAGGCCATGCGCTCCTCGCAGAACCTGAGAAGTTCTTCAGGCGCGAGGCGCTCACCCGGATGGAGGACGACGCAGATCTTGACGTCGTCTTCGCCGAGCTCGGAGGGCACGGCGATGGCCGCCGACTCGAGGATCGCAGGGTGGGCGTTGACCCCGCGCTCGACTTCGAACGACGAGATATTCTCCCCCCGGCGGCGCATGGCGTCTTTCACCCGGTCGACGAAGAAGATGTACCCGTCCTCGTCGCGGTAGGCGCGGTCGCCGGTGTGGAACCAGAGATTGCGGAAGGCGGCGACGGTCTCGGCGGGGAAGTTGTAGTAGCCGGTGGTCATGACGAACGGCTTGACGGGCCGCGCGACGATTTCGCCGGGCACGCCGGGGGGCGTCTCGCGGTCCCACTCGTCGACGATCCGAATCTCGTAGCTGTCGGTGTTGACCTGCCCGCACGACCCCGGCCGCCAGGCGCCGTAAGGGCTGCCCGTGCCGATGCCGAGCTCGGTGCTGCCGTATATCTCGACCGACCGCACGCCGAAACGCTCGTGCAGCGGCGCGTCCATCGCCGACTGCCCGAGATAGAAGGCGCGAAGGGTGTGGTCCTTGTCGTCGGGCCTCGGGGGCTGGTTCAGCAGGATTGGGATCATGGAAAAGATGCCCAGCGAGACGTTGGCCTTGAAGCGCCGGACGTCGCTCCAGAACGAGGAGGCGCTGAAGCGGTCGACGATGCAGATGGTCGACCCGCTGAGGAGGACCGCCATGACGCCGCACCAGAGCCCGACGCCGTGGAAGAGCGGCAGCGGGCAGTAGACGACTTCGTCTTCCTGGAAGGCGGTGTATTTGAGCCAGTCGAGGCCGCAGGTCATGGCATGGGCTTGGGAGACCATGACGCCCTTCGACGCGCCCGTCGTCCCCGAAGTGTACATGATGGCCTGGAGGTCGCCGTGGCTCACGTCGACGCCGGGCTCGGACGTGTCGTCGCTCACCACGGACTCGAAGCCAACGGTGTGGGTGGCGAGGCCGTCCGTCGCCGCGTCTCCGCCGGGCGACCGGACCACGATGCCGCGCAGTTGCTCCAGTGCCACCGGCACCGCTGCGGCGCGTTCGACCCACTCCTCTTCGATGACGAGGAAGGTCGAGTCGGATGAGACGATAATGTGCTCCAACAGGTCGCCCTTGTAGGCGGTGTTGATAGGGACGGAGACGGCTCCCAGCTTGGCCAGGGCGAAGGTCAGGTAGAGGAATTCGGGGTAGTTGGGCAGCATGACGGCCACCTTGTCGCCCTGCCCCACGCCGAGCGCCGCGAGCCCGTGGGCGACGCGATTGACCATCTGGTTACACTCGTGGAAGGTCAGATCGGCGCCGTCGAACCGGAGGAAGACGCGGTGCGGCCGTGTCTTCGCCTGCTCGCGCAAGACGCCGCCAAGGACCATCTCTTCATTCTGGTAGGAGCGCATGACGCTTCACCTCCGGCGCCGCGAGGCGGCGGGGGCCGATTATAGCAAGACCCCCTGCGCGGGATGCGAGGTGGACGGATGCACGCACGCGACAAGGACTTTGACGGCTACGTTGTCGGCGAGACTATCCCCGCGCCGTCGCGCACGATCACCGAGGCCGACCTGGTCAACTTCGCCGGCGTGTCGGGCGACTACCACCCCCTGCACGTGGACGAGGAGTACGCCAAGGCCAGCCCCTTCGGCGGGCGCATCGCCCACGGGATGCTGACGGTGTCGGTGGTGAGCGGGCTCATGTTCGCCGCGGGTCTCGCGTCGGAGCACAGCATGGGATTCCTGGGCATCGAAGGGTTACGGTTCAAGTCGCCGGTCTACCCGGGTGATACGGTCGGCGTCCGTATCGAAGTCGCGGGCAAGCGCGAGACGAGCCGCGGCGACCGCGGCGTCGTGACCTTCCACTTTCAGGCGCTGAACATGAGCCGGGGCGGCGAGGTCGCCTGCGAGGGCGACTGGGTGCAGATGTACCGGCGCAATGCCGGCGGAGCCGCTTAGGAGGCGCCCCGCAGCCTCGGGTCCCATACGTCGCGGAGGGCGTCGCCGAGCACGTTGAAGGCGAAGACGGCGAGGCTGACGGCGATACCGGGGGCAATGGCGAGCCACGGTGCCTTGGTGGCGAACTGCAGGGCGTTCCCGGTGAGCATGCCGCCCCACGACGGCGCCGGCTGCGGCACGCCGAAGCCGAGGAAGCTCAGCGAGGCTTCGATGAGAATCGCCGCGCCCAAGCCCGCCGTCGCGATGATGAGGAACGGCGCTAGGGAGTTCGGCAGGATGTGTCTCATGAGGATGCGTATGTGCGACGCGCCCAAAGCCTTAGCCGCGTCGACGTAGGGTCGTTCCTTGATCGTCAGGCACTGGGCGCGCAGTAACCGGTTCGCGTTCGGGCCGATGTTGAGGGCAATGGCCACGATAACGGGGAACTCCCCCCTGCCCAATGCGGCGACGACCATGAGGGCGAGGATGAGGCCGGGCAGGGCCATGAGCGCGTCCATGATCCGTTGGGTGACCATGTCAAAGCCTCCTCCGACATAGCCACTAACCATGCCGAGGAGGGAGCCCAACACGGTTCCAAGGAGCACCGATATGAACCCGACGCGAAGAGAGATGCGCGAGCCGTAGACAATCCGGCTAAAGACGTCCCGTCCGAACTCGTCCGTGCCCAGCCAGAACGTGCCGTCCGGGGACTGGAAGGTGGCGCTCCTATCTCTGCCGCTCTCGTCTACGTACCTGTTGAACTCCGTGGGGTCGTACTGGGCAATCACGTCGGCGAAGATCGCGAGGACGATCATGACCACCAGAACGAGCGCGCCGAAGGCGCCGAGGGGCTTCTGTTTGAAAAACTGCCCAAGGGCGGCGGCCGCGTTGGCCAAGTGCTGGACCGGCCCTTTGCCGGCGTCTGGGTCGAGCGCTGCTTCGTTCGAGGCCATGGTGTCGGTATCAGGACTGGCGGATACGGGGATCGATGAAGCCGTACATGAGATCTATGATCAGGTTCACGATCGCGAAGGCAAAGGCGATGAGGAGCACGACGCCCTGGATGATGGGGAAGTCACGGGCTTCGATGGCAACGACGAGGTACCGTCCCATTCCGGGCAGGCTAAAGATGCTCTCGATGATGACGGTTCCGCCGATCACCAGGGAAATCATGAAGCCGGCGAGGGTGATGACCGGGATGAGGGCATTGCGCAGCGCGTGCCGCAGGACCACCACGGCCTCCTTGAGGCCCTTCGAGCGCGCCGTCCGGATGTAGTCTTCGCGCAGCACTTCGAGCATCGAGGAGCGGGTCATGCGGGCCGCGGTGGCCGACAGCGTCCAGCCGAGCGCCAATGCGGGAAAGATAAGTTGCAACAGATTGCCGCGGGGGTCCTCGAAGAACTCTCGGTAACCGAGGGGAGGCAGCCAGCTAAAGTAGCGAGACAAGATGAGAATGGTTAGGACGCCGGCAAAGAATGTGGGCACGGCGAGACCGGAAATACTGAAGATTCTTCCCACGTAGTCCCAGACGGAGTCCTGCTTGACGGCCGATATGATGCCGACGGGAAGGGCGATGATCCAGGCAATGAGGATCGACAGCAGGCCGAGCTCGATGGTTACGGGAAGCTTGCGGATGATGTCGTCGCGCACGTTGTCGCCGGTGAAATAGGACTCGCCAAAGTCGAAGCGGACGGCGTCCCACACCCATTCGACATACTGAAGGAAGATATTGCGGTCCAGGTTCAGGGCGACGCGTGCGGCCTCGATCTCCTCCTCGGTCGGCGTTACGTTGGCGTCGCCTCCGGACGCGAGGACCGCCGCAACGTCCCCCGGCAGGATGCGCATAACGAAGAAGATGACGATGGACACCCCGATCATGAGCGGGATGATCGCCAAGAGCCGCCGGACTACGTATTGCTGCATCTGTTCGTGGCTGGGCCTACTCGCTGTGTCGCTGAAGCGCAAGAGGGGCGGGCCATGGCCCGCCCCTCTTCAATGGCTTGTTTCGCAGCCTTACCGTTCGATCCAGACGTCCCTGAAGTCCTGGTTGGACCCGTAGGAGGCGTGGTACGACTGGTTCTTCACGTAGTTGTACATGGCGTAGTTCGCCTTGTTGTAGTAAAGCACCGGGTTTCCGTAGAAGCTCACGACGATGTGCTCGATCTGGTTGACGAGCTCACGGCGCTTCCCAGGGTCGGCCTCCAGGTTTTGCTCCGAGAAGAGGCGGTCCACCTCGGGGTCGCTGAAGAAGTTGAGGTTCCGCGTCCCGCCGGTGAGGTAGAACTCGCGGATCATGAAGTTCGGGTCGGTCCCGGTGTAGCGGTGGCCGCCGCTCTGCATGTCCCAGACGTCGAGGTTCCGCTGATCGGCGAAGAAGACCGCCTGTTCCGCCTGCACGATGTTGGCGCGGATGCCGATGCGTTCGAGCTGCTCCTGCATGGCGACGGTGGGCGTCAGGTAGGCGGGATGGTTTCGGGTCCAGATCGTCGACTCGAAACCGTCGGGATAGCCGGCCTCGGCCATCAGTGCCTTCGCCTTGGCTACGCCCTCGTCGACGGTCTCCGTGTAGCCGGGGTACGCCAGAAGCTCGGACGTGGGGATCTCCCAGCCGCTGCCCGGGATGATGACGCCGCCCATGACACCGCGGCCCTGACGGATCAGCTCGATCGCCTCGGCCCTATTGAGGGCCAATGAGACGGCCTCGCGCACCTTGATGTCGGTGAAGGGCGAGTCCTCGCTGACGAAGTCGAGGTTCAGGTCCCAGAAGACGGTGTCCGCCACCTCTTGGATGAAGGCTTCGTTGGCGAGGCGGGCATTGATCTCATCGATGCCTGCCCCGGTATTCACTACCAGTATGCTGAGCTGGCCTGCCAGGAAGGCAGCCTCCTGCGCTCCTCTGTCGGGGATGAAGAACCACTGCATGCTGTCGACGAAGGGGCGTCCCTCCACGTAGTAGTTGGGGTTGCGCACGACCTCGACGCCGACGCCTTGATCGTGTCCGCCCCGCTCGCCCATGAAGGGCCCGCTGCCAATCGGCGGCCACTCCGTCAGCGACGCGACGCCGCCCGCTCCCTCGACCGTCTCTTGGTCGAGGATGTGCATGCGTCCATGCCCTCCCATTGCGTAGAGGAAGGCGTTGTCGGGCTCGCTCAAGTTAAGGACCACGGTGCGGTCATCGGGGGTATCGATCCTGGCGATGGAGCCGACGAGACCCCGGTTGATGGGGCTGTAACCCTCCGGCGGGCTGCGCAGGATTTCGAGCGACCACGCGACATCGGCGGCGTTGAGGGCGCTGCCGTTGTGGAAGGTGATGTCGTCGCGGATGCTGAAGGTGTAGGTCAGGTTGTCGGCGGAGATTTCCCACGTGTCCGCGATCTGCGGTACGAGTTGACTCGACTCGTTGGGATGGCTGATCAGGAGCTGATCGAACATCGGGGAAATGGGGTCCTGGGTGTTCTGCGTGCGTTCCTTCAGCGGGTCCCACGTCGGACCCTCGGCGGAGTTGGTCCGAATCAACGTCCCGCCATACTGCGCGTTGGGCAGGTCGGGGACGCCGCCGAAGACGGGCGCGGGAATCGGAGTCGGTGTTGGCGTGGGCCTCGGCGTGGACGTCGGCTGAGGAGCCGCCGTCGCCTCGGGCGCCGCCGTCGCCTCGGGCATAGCCGTCGCCTCGGGCATAGCGGTCGCTTCGGGCATGGCAGTCGCCTCGGGCATGGCCGTCGGCTCGGGCATGGCCGTCGCTTCGGGCATGGCGGTCGCCTCGGGCATAGCCGTCGCCTCGGGGGCCGCGGTAGGCTCGGGAGCCGTGGTCGCGGGCACCGGCGTGTTGGTCGCCGGCGGTGGCGGTGCCGCCGTTGGATCGTCTCCGCCGCAGGCGGCGGCTACGAGCGCCGTCACAATGAGGGCGCTGGCCAACAGGAGCAAGCGAGACTTGATTCGCCTCATGATTTTCCCTCCTCGGCTTTCGGGCCAAGGCACAGGGGTGCCAAGGAATAGTACTCCCGAAGCGACCCAAAGTTACTCGGCAGAGGGAAGCATGTCAATACAGAGCGCCTTCCTGTTTCGAGGTACAAGCCGGGCGGATGCCGCAGGGGCGGGCTCGCAAGTCCCTTCCGTTGACACCGCCCATTCCTGTGCGATGATGCGCGCTGACCGTCGAGTTCAGAGGAGTGTTCATGGTCACGCGGGGCGGGCAGACGGCGATCGTGGGAGTCGGAACGACGGACTTCCATGATCTCTATCGCAACCCCGACCCAGGACGCACGGCAGAGCAGCTTGGCGTCGAGGCGTTGCGGGCGGCGTTGGACGACGCGGGGCTGCGGGCAGAGCAGATCGACGGCCTGATCGCCAGCTCGGTGGCCTATCCCAACCTGGCCTTTCGCGCCGGCTTGCGCGACGTTCGGTTCCTCGCGCCCTATCCGATGAGCGGGCGGATGTGTGCGGTCGCGTTGGCCCACGCCTCCCTGGCGGTGCAGGCGGGAATGGCCGACTACGTCGCCCTGGTCTATGCCACGAATATGCGCTCGGTGCGCGTGCACTTTGGCGGCAATGAGGGCGGCGGCGACCTGTACGATCCCGTCTTCGGGCTGACTTCTCCCGGCGCGTTCTACGCCCTCGCCTACGAGCACTACCTGGCCGACTACGCGCTCGGCGGCAAGTCGGACGGGCTGGGCGAGGTCTCCCTGGCGATCCGCGAACACGCCTCGATGAACCCGGAGGCGGTGATGCAGAGCCCGCTCGACCTGCAGTCGTATTTGGATTCACGGTTCGTGGCGCGGCCACTCCGCCTCTTCGACTACTGTCTCGTCACCGATGGAGCGGTCTGTTACATCGTGACCACGCTGGAGCGCGCCCGCGACCTGCGCAAGCCGCCGGTGCGCATCGGAGCGTTTAGTGAGCGCGCCGTGCTTCGCGAGCACTTCGTGCCGGAAGACCTGTGGGCCGAGGCCTGCAGCGGCATGGGGCAGGAGATCTTCGAGCGCTCGGGTCTGGGCTTGGGGGACGTCGATTCGCTGCAGGTGTACGACAACTTCTCGGTCTCGGTGCTGTGGGCGCTGGAGGGGTTCGGGTTTTGTGAGCGGGGCGAGGCGCTCGACTGGGTGCAGGGCGGGCGCATTCGCCGGGGCGGCGAGCTTCCGGTGAACACGAGCGGCGGGATGATGAGCGAGGCGTACATGCAGGGGTGGAACCACCACGCCGAGGCCATCCGCCAGATTCGGGGAGAGTGCGGAGAGCGTCAGGTCGCCGACTGCGGGGCCGTGCTCTATGCCTGTCTTGCGCCGGTGTCGGGGGCCACGCTTCTGGTCAGGGACGTCTAGCCGTGGCCTACGACAAACCGTTACCCAAGATCACGCGCGAGGACCGGACCTTCTGGGAGGCAGCTAGGGAGCGCCGCCTGTTGCTGCCCCGCTGTTTGGACTGCGGCCACGTCTGGTTCCCGCCCTATCTCTCCTGTCCCCGCTGCGCGTCGGCGCGCATCGAGTGGATGGAGGCGAGCGGGCGGGGCGTGATCTGGGGGCGCATCGAGATGCATCAGGCCTATCTGAAGAGCTTTGCCGACGTGATGCCCTACAACGTCGTTCAGGTGCAACTCGACGAGGGACCGATGATCTTCAGCAACGTCGAAGGCGCGGCCTGGGACGACCTCGCCGTCGGCGCTCCCGTCGAGGTCGTCTTCGAGGACGTGACCGACGAGATTGCGCTGCCCAAGTTCCGGCTGGCCTGACTCCCGCAAACGAGCTCTTGACGAGACCGTCAAGAGGGCCTATCGTAGAGAACGTATGTTCTCGACGGGTGGGGTCAAAAGGCGGGGCGGCGCACCCGGGGAAGCACGGTCCGGCCGGCCCGGCGGGGTGTCCGGTTCGTGGAAGTCGTGGAAGTCGTGGAAGTTGGTGAGCGTCGTGATCGGGTCTTCTCTGTTGCTTCGTGAGCGTTTTGGTGAGCGTCGTGAGCGTCGTGAGCGCCATGAGCGGTGGGCGGCGACGGCGTCTTCGGCGGCGGGCCGCGGGTCGCAGGGCCGCGGGTCGAGAGGACGGTTTCCGCGGCCAGGGGCTTACGGGCGTCGCTGCCGCGGTGCTCCAAGCATGTCGGTGCGCCCCGCCCGGCCCCTCCGACGCACCTGACGGCGCGTGCCCTCTTTCAGTTTCCCCCAAGAGGGGGAAAGGCCGGAGGGGGACGATTCGTGAATCGCCCCTCCGGCAGGGGACGGGCACCCACAAGAGGTGCCCCTACGGGATGCGCCGTTACGCGGCGCAGGTTGTGCAAGGGTTTCCCTTGGGAGGTTAGGGGGCGGCGGCTAGGCGCGGTGGTTGGCGCGCCAGAAGGTGTAGCGGGCGGCGAGGGCGGCGACGGCGTCTTCGGCGGCGTAGGGGTAGGCGGGGACGCCGAAGTCTTCGATGTAGCGGGCGGCTTCCTCGACCTCGGTGTCGCCGGCGAGGGAGACGACGACGGGCTTGACGTTGCCCGCGGCGCGGGCCTCGGTCATTGCCTCCTCGAGCACCCTGGCGAAGACCATCGGCGGCGTGATGACGGTGTGCCAGTAGCCGATGATGAGGGCGTGGACGCGGGGGTCGTTGAGGCCGAGGAGAATCGTCTGCTTGTAGGTCTCCGGGGGCTCGCCGCCGGTGATGTCGATGGGGTTGCCCGCGGCGCCGAAGGGTGGGATGTACTGGCGGAAGGCCGCGTCGAGGTCGCCGGGGACCTCCATGAGTGAGAGACCGCGGTCGACGCAGGCGTCGCTGAGGAGGACGCCGAGGCCGCCGGCGCCGGTGATGATGGCGACGTTCTCGCCTTGCGGGTCAGGGAGCATCTGGAGCGCCCGCGACCAGTCGAGCAATTCCTTGAGGGTATGGGCGCGCACGACGCCCGACTGGGCGAAGGCGGCGTCGTAGACCCTGTCCTCGCCGGCCAGGGCGGCGGTGTGTGAGGCCGCCGCTTTCGCTCCCGCGCCGGTGCGTCCGCCTTTGAGCACCACCACCGGCTTGGACCGCGTGACACGGCTCGCGGCCTCGAAGAAGCCGCGTCCGCTCTTCAGGTCTTCCATGTGGATAGCGACGACCTCGGTGTTGGGGTCGTCGCCGAAGAACTCCAGCAGGTCGTCCTCGTCGATGTCGCTCTTGTTGCCTAGGCCGACGATGGCGGAGACGCCCATGCGCCGCGACCGGCTGTAACCCAGGATGGCCATGCCCACGCCGCCGCTCTGGGAGACCAAGGCTACGCCACCCTTCTCGGTGTAGGGCGTGCAGAAGGTGGCGCAGAGCCCGGCGTGGGTGTAGTAGTAGCCGTAGATGTTGGGGCCCATGACGCGCACGCCGTGCTCGCGGGCCAGCGCCTGGAGGTCCCGCTGGAGCTCGACCTCGCCGGTCTCGGCGAAGCCGGAGCTGATGACCACCAGCCCGGCGATGCCCTTCGCCGCGGCGGGCTCGACCAGCCCGGCGACGCCCTGGGCGGGGATGCTGACGAGGGCGACGTCGGTGTCGTCGGGGACCTCGTCGAGGCTCTTGTAGCAGGGGTAGCCGAGGATCTCGTCGGCGCGGGGGTTGACCGGGTAGATACCGCCCTGGAAGCCGCCGTTCTTGAGGTTTTCGACGATGGCGTAGCCGAGCTTGCCCGGCGTCCCCGAGGCTCCCACGACGGCCACGCCTCGGGGCCGGAAGATGCGGCGCATCTGTTCGAGGGTCTGTTGGCGGTCCGGGGTTGTGGCGGTCATGGGTATCTTCTTGCTCCTGCGCTCCTCTCCCGAGAGGGGCGCCATCTTTCAGTCTACCCCAGAGGGAGAGAGGCCAGAGGGGAGGGCGATTCGTGAATCGTCCCTGCGGAGACCTTTGCAAAGTGGAGGCGCGGGCTGCGTTGACGTTGGCGCACCCCTCTCCTCCCCCCGCCCTCACCCCAACCCTCTCCCAGCGGGAGAGGGGGAAGACCGCCCCGCTCCTCCTGTTTTCCAGCTCGCCGCCGGTTACGCAAAGGTTTCCCTTGGGGATCTTTGCAAAATGAGAGCCTCGGGCTCCGTTGACGTTGGCGCACCCCTCCCCACCTTGCCCCTCCGCCGCGCCTGACGGCGCGTGCCCTCTTTCAGTTTCCCCCATAGAGGGGGAAAGGCCGGAGGGGACGGGCGCCCTCCCTCAGTCCCTCCCATAAAGGGAGGGAGGCTTAAGAGGGGTCTCCCAGGGGAGGGAGGTTTAAGAAAGTTGACAGGCTACGGTCTGAAGTCTAAACAATGCAGGCGCTCCGCCGCAGCGGTGCGGAGCAGGAGGGCAGCGCATGTTCGATACGGCCGGCCCCGCCAGGTTTCACCTGCGGCTCCTCACGCACCGTTGGGACCTCGGCCCTGAGTTCACGAGCGCCGAGGGCATCTCGTCGATGGCCCGCGCCGCTGAGGCGAACGGCTTCGACGCGGTCGAGTTGACGCACCACTGGATACCGGAGGCGAACTGGACGGCCAACCTCGGCATCCACCCGCTCGACCCGTGGGCCGCGCTCGCCGTGGCCGCCGCCGCGACGACCCGGTTGCGTGTCCAGACGCACGTCCTGATCCTGCCCTACCAGAACCCGTTCATCACCGCGAAGTCGGCGGTCACGGTCGATGCCATCTCCAACGGGCGGCTGATCCTCGGGGTGGGCGCCGGCTTTCTGAAGCCGGAGTTCGACGCGCTGGGGGTCGACCGCGCCGAGCTCAACGAGCTGTCCGACGAAGCCATCGACGCGATGAAGGCTGCGTGGACGGGCGAGGTCTTCGACTTCGACGGCCGCCATTTCACGGCCCGCAACTGCGTGATGAAGCCGACGCCGGTGCAGAAGCCGCACCCGCCGATCTGGGTCGGCGGCAACAGCCGCAAGGCAATGCGCCGCGCCATCGAACGGGCCGACGGCTGGATCCCGGTGGCGGGGACGCTCCCTCGTACGCTGACGCCGCCGCTGAGCACGCTCGAGGACTTCCGGGAGCGGCTCGACCTTGCCCGTGAGCACGCCGAGCGCGTGGGGCGCACGGCGCCGCTAACGCTGTGCACCGGCGGTATCGGCGGGCTCGATTCGACGTACCCGCCGGACTTCGACCATGGCCCCGTCATCGAGCGGATCATGGCGCTGCGCGAGATGGGCTTCAGCGTCTTCACCTGCATGCTGCCGTCCGAGTCGTGCGCCGAGTACGCGGAAAATACCGCCCGGTTCAAGGAACACGTGATCGACGTGGTGAACGCGTCATGAGCCGGATCGGGTTGCGTGTCGAAGCCGACGCTGCCTTCGCCCTGCGGGACGCCGGGACGGCCGGGACGCTGCGGCGGTACGGGTTCGACGAGGTCAGGGAGGTCGTTTCGCTTGCCGACCGGCTGGGGTACGACTCGGTGTGGCTGCCGGAGGGGTTTGGGCGAGATGCGGTGACCTTCCTCACCGCGCTGGGACTCCACACCGAGCGGGTGCGGCTCGCCACCGGCATCCTCTCGACGTACACAAGGACCCCGACGATGACGGCCATGTCCGCGGCGACCATCGACGAGCTGACCGGCGGGCGCTTCGTGCTCGGCCTCGGCGTCGGGCACGAGCCGATGACGGAGGGCGGGCACGGGGTTCCCTTCGACCGTCCAATCACGCGGGGGCGGGAGACGATCGAGATCGTCCGGCGGCTGCTCGCCGGGGAGCGGGTCACGTACGAGGGCAAGGTCTTCAGGACCAGCGGCGCCAAGATCGACGTGCAGCCCGTGCAGCAACCGTTGCCGGTCTACCTCGCAGCGCTCAAGCCCAAAATGGTGCGGCTCGCCGGCGAGATCGCCGACGGCGTCCTGCTCAACTTCTCGCCCAAGGCGTACGTCGAGGACGCCGTGGGACTCGTCCGCGAGGGCGAGGGAGCGGCGGGCCGCGAGGCGGGCGCGTGCGACGTGGCCTGCTACGTGCGGGTCGCGGTCACCGACGACTATGAGCAGGCCACGCAGGTGCTGCGACAGATCCTCGCGGGACGGCTGCGGCTCCCGTTCTATGCGTCTTATTTCGCGAAGCTGGGCTTCGAGGAGGAGACCGGCGCCATCACCGCCGCCCTCGACCGCGGCGACGATCAGGCCGCCGCCCGTGCCGTGACGGACCGCTTGATTCGCGCCATGGTCATCGTGGGGACCGCCGACGAGTGCCGCGCCGGCATCGACGGTCTCCGCGCCATTGGGCTCGACCTGCCGATCATCGCTCCCATCCGCACCGGGGAGGGCGGCGGCTCGGTCGAGGAGGCTATCGAGGCGCTGGCGCCGGGGGCGTAGGTCGTTCGGTGGGTAGGGACGGGCGCGTCGCGACGCGCCCCTACAGGGGAGGGCGGACCCCACCCGGCCCCCCGCCCTCACCCCAACCCTCTCCCAGCAGGAGAGGGGGAAGACCGCCGCGGCCCGGCCCCGCCGGCGCGCCTGGCGGCGCGTGCCATCTTTCAGTT
>DAOUKZ010000150.1:0-7386 GCA_034420775.1 Dehalococcoidia bacterium | reverse complement strand
CAAGCCAGGAAGACCAGCAGGAGCAGGGCGGCGGTCACGCCCGCCAACGCGGCAATGGCGAGGCCGATCCGAATGAAGACCGAGAGGAAGACGCCGGCGATGCTCGTCTCTTCGGGCGGCTGGATGACGTCCCGCAGGTTCAACAGTTCTGGGTCGCCGTAGAGGTCGAGGAACTCGTCGAGCGGCTCGAAGAACTCGGGCTCCGACTGGCCCAGGCCGAGCTCGGGGGGCGGCGGCGGGCCGTGCACGATGGGTTCGAGCCCGGGGGAAGGCTCGAAGGGAATCCAGCCGAAGCCGGGGAAGAAGACCTCGGGCCAACTGTGAGCGTCGGCGAAGGTTACGAGGTACGAGGAGGTCCCCTGGTCGAAGTCGCCGACGGCGTAGCCGCTGGCGAGCCGGGCGGGGACGTCGGAGGCGCGCAAGAGGACGGCCATGGCGGAGGCGAAGTAGTCGCTGTAGCCGGCCTGCTGCGTGAACAGGAAGTGGTCCATCGCGTCGACGTTGAGCGGCGGGTTGGGGATCGCGAAGGTCTGGTTGTAGCCGCGCAGATGGTCCGCGATGGCCAAGCCCTTGTCGTAGGGATTCTCGATTCCTTCGGTCAGTGTCTTCGCGAGATCGATGACGCGGGCCGGCATCTCGCCGGGGAGCTGCAGGTAGTTGTCGGTGACCCACTTGGGGTAGTCGGCGCCGGCCCCGCGCAGGTCTTCCGGCGTGGCGATCGATATGGCGGAGAGCGCCTCATACGACTCGCCCGCCTTCAGACGCCCTCTCGGCTCCGCCGCGAGCACGTCGGGGACCGCAGGCGGCTCGCGGCTGACCTCGATCGCGCCGTCGCTCTCTCCAATGACGCGCGTCTCCTCGGGCATCAGGGCCTGCGTTTCGGCGCGTCCGCCTCGGACTTCGGCAACGTCGCCGACGACGGCGGCGATGTCGGCCGGGAGGTCGGGCGACGAGTCGCGGCCGCGAAGGTCGATTTCGTAGACCCTGGGTGACGCGAGCTCGACCTTTGCGTCCACGCTGAATTCGACGGGCCTGCCCGCGGCGAACAGCACGGCCGTCTCCTCATACAGGATGAACCGCTGCGCGATGATCTCCTGCTTGCGGTATGCGTCCGTCCGTGGGGCGAGGTCGACGTCGCGGAGGTCTTCCCCGTCACGGACCTCCTCGAGGGCGATCCAGCCGCGTCCCTGGTAGAAGTCGTAGCTCTGGCCGCGCCAGTAGGCGGGCACGTCGGTGACGACCTCGAACACGGGGGCGTAGCCGGTGTTGATGCCGCCCCGCAGCGGCAACGCCCCACCGAAGCTGTGCAACGGCGAGCCCCGCTTCGAGGGGATGCCGGCGAAGACGCGCTCGAACTCGTCCTCCAGGCCGCGCCATGGTCCCCGGGCGTCCTGATAGACGTTGCGAAGCTCGGGAATGGTGACGTCGGTGTTGGGGATCGACCAGCCGGCGGCGAAGACGACCGCGGTGAGGACCGCGACGTTCATCACGAAGCTGTAGCGCCCCGCGACGCGTCTAATCCCCTGCTGTTGCCAGTGTTCGAGGCGGCTGAGGTAATAGACGCGGCCCAAGAAGAGGATCGAGAGCAGGAGGAAGAAGAAGGTGGGGACGACGTAGTGAGAGTTGGGGAGATACGTCTGGTTGGTGAGGAGCGCCAGGGCGGGGACGATCACCGCGGGCCAGCCCCAGTGGTAGCGGAAGTAGAGCACCGTGGAGACGAAGGGCATGGCGAACGACAGGACCGCCAGCCCGAAGGCGAAGGGCAGCCGGTCGTTGCTGATGCCGCCTGGGTCGCCGATGGCGCCGACCCAGGCGTCGACGCGGTTGAAAATCTCGCCGAAGCGGCCACCGAGGGGGCCCGAGAGCGTGCCAGCCGTCTCCCAGACGGCGAGGCCCACGCCCAGGGCGGCCCCGAGGAGCACTGCGGTCACGTAGCCGCGGCGTCCGGCGGCCTTGGTGGCGGAGATCCCGATGATGAACCCGGCAATGGCGATGAGCCAGAGTCGCGGAGACGGATCGACCCAGTTTGAGGTGTGGACGGCGAGCACGGCGGTGATCTGCACGCCGAACAGCAGGATGACGGTGATCCATCCTTCGGACGGCGTGAGGAGGGAGCGCACCTCTCCCGACTTGGTGCTGGCGCGCGTCTCGCGGAGCCAGCGGGCCATCAGCCGGGCGTCCTTTCGGGCGTGAAGGCGCCGAAGGGCCGCGCCCGCCCGCCGAGGGCGACGGCGATGAGGTCTTCGGGGTCGCGCGCGCCGGCCTTGATGACGTAGGTGGGCGTGTTCGTGGCGGCGGTCCGGTAGGCCGCGTCGGGGTAGCCGCCGCGCGCGGGGTCGCCGTCGACGATCACGGCGGTCACCCTCGCGTTCCGCTGCAACAGGTGCCGGACGCCGTCGAGCCACTCGTCGTCGGGTGACGCGGTGATGAGCGCCACGGAGGTGTAGCGCCCAACGCGCGTATGGAGGTCGGCGATCATCTCCAGCAGGGGGCGGTTGCCGAGGGCGCGGATCGCGGCGAGGGCATCCAAGATGTGCATGAGGTGGTCGGAGCCGCGCTCGGCGTCGAGGACGAAGCGCTCGTCGCCGTGGGCCATGAGGCCGACGGGGTAGCCGCCCTCGGAGTAGCGGCGGCAGATCGAGGCGGCCACGCGGACCACGGTCTCCTCGATGTCGCGGCCCGCGGGGCCGGCGTTGGCCCGGCGCTCCATGTCGGCGAGCACCCAGATGTTGTTGGCCGGCTCGACCTCGAACTCCTTGACCATGAGGCGCCTATGCCGCGCCGTCGCCTTCCACGAGATGCGGTTGAGGCTGTCGCCCCAGTAGTAGTCGCGGATGCCGTAGGCGTTAGTGGTCGAGTGCTGGCTGCGGCGGCGGACGGAGCCCTCGGCGGGCAGGTCGGCGGGCAGGAGGACGAAGTTGGGCAACTCCATCGTCTCGGGGTGGACGATCACCTGGTTCCGGCGTCCCGCGCCCCGTTCCATCTTGTAGAGGCCGAGGGGGTCGGAGGCGGTGACCTGCATGGGGCCGAGGCGGTAGAGGCCGCGCATGGGGCAGGGGACGTCGAGGCCGATCCGCATGTCCGCCGGACCACCCAGGCCGATGACCGCCCCCGGCGGCTCGATGGGCATGTCGGTCGACTCCCGCACTTCGATAAAGCCCTGGAGCAGCCGCCCGCTGCGGCGCACCTGGACGTGCTCGGCAATCGACTGGCCGGCGACGGTGCGGAGGTTGGCGCGGGTGACCTCGACGCGCATCCCCCGCACCAGGAACGCCGTCCAGGCCAGCCCGATGACGAGCAGCAGTCCGAAGACGTAGAACATGCGGAAGAAGACGGGGAATCCGGTCGCGAGCCCGAACCCCAATACGAGCAGCGTCAGAACGATCAACACTTTCGCCCGCTGCATCGCCACCCCCGGAGAAGGCGCAATTGTAGCACCGTGCTTTAGCCGTGGCCCCCGGGGGTTATAGGCCGGGCCCAAGGGGTGCTATCCTGACGCCATGGCCCGCCCGTTGATCGGCGTCACCGAGTCCCGCGAGGAGCCCGCCGCCCTGTACGCGGAAGCCGTGGAAGAGGCGGGCGGCAAAGCCATCGTTATCGACCTCGCCGCGGACCGGCCGCCGGACGAAGTCCTCCCCGAACTAAGCGGGCTCCTGCTCACCGGCGGCGGTGATGTGGACCCCGGGCTCTACGGCCAGGAGCGGCATCCCGAGACCCGGGTGAAGCGGGGCCGCGACGCGAACGAGCTCGCGCTGATTCGCGCGGCCATCGAGCGGGACATGCCGGTCTTCGGCATCTGCCGCGGCATGCAGGCGATCAACGTGGTGCTGGGCGGCTCGTTGGACCAGCACGTCCCCGACCACCGCCACCCCGACGGGCCGGGGCAAGAGCCGGTCTACCACGAGGTCTTCGTGCCGCCGGGGAGCCGCGTCACCAATATCGTCGGCGTCGGCGGGTTCATGAAGGTGAACAGCCTGCACCATCAAGCCGTTACCCACAAGGGAAAGGCGCCGGGGCTTTTGGTATCGGCTTATTCTGTAGGAGATGGTATAATAGAGGCCCTCGATAGCCCTCGAAGCAGCCACCGGTGGGTGGTGGGAGTGCAGTGGCATCCCGAACGTCGTGAGGAAGTCCCGCGGCATCACCGAAAGCTCTTCACCGGCTTCGTCGAGGCAGCCCGCGAATTTGGCGAGAATTCACAGCCGTAGGCGCGGGCGCTCTGAGGTGAGCGTATGGTCCTAGAGAGCATCGGCAACGTCCGCCCCATCAAGCTCGAAGAGGAGATGCGCAGCTCGTATCTCGATTACGCCATGAGCGTGATCGTGGCGCGGGCCCTGCCCGACGTCCGGGACGGCCTGAAGCCCGTCCACCGGCGCATCCTCTACGCGATGGACGAGTTGGGCGTCCGGCCCAACAGCCCATACAAGAAGAGCGCCCGCATCGTGGGCGAGGTGCTAGGGAAGTACCACCCGCACGGCGACGCGCCGGTCTACGACGCCCTGGTGCGCATGGCGCAGGACTTTTCGATGCGCTACCCGCTCATCGACGGGCAGGGCAACTTCGGCAGCATCGACAACGACCCGCCCGCCGCCATGCGCTACACCGAGGCGCGGCTGGCCCGCATCGCCGAGGAGATGCTGATCGACATCGACCGCGACACGGTCGACTTCACCACGAACTTCGACGACTCGCTGCGCGAGCCGACGGTCCTTCCGGCGCTGCTGCCCAACCTGCTGGTGAACGGCGCGTCGGGGATCGCGGTGGGCATGGCGACGAACATCCCCCCGCATAACCTGACCGAGGTGTGCGACGCCGTCGTGAACCTGATCGAGCACCCCGACGCGACGATCGACGACCTGATGGAGCACGTGCGCGGGCCGGACTTCCCCACGGGCGGCATCATCATGGGCCGCGAGGGGATTCACTCCGCCTACCACACGGGCCGCGGCAAGGTCGTGGTGCGGGCGCGGGCCGAGTTCGAAGAGCTGGGGAAGGGCGGTTCGCGGCGGCAGATCGTCGTCACCGAGCTGCCGTACCAGATCAACAAGGCGGGCCTCGTCGAGAAGATCGCCGACCTCATCAAAGAGAAGCGCGTGGAGGGGATCAGCGAGGTCCGGGACGAGTCGGACCGGCAGGGGATGCGCGTCGTGGTCGAGTGCCGCCGGGACGCGATGCCCGAGCAGGTACTCAACAATCTGTACAAGATGACGCCGCTGCAGTCGGCGTTCCACATCAACATGATCGCGCTGGTCGACGGCCAGCCGCGCGTGCTCAACATTCGCCAAGCCCTCCGCGAGTACGTCGACTACCGGCGCATCGTGGTCACGCGGCGCTCCGAGTTCGACCTGCGCAAGGCCCGCGAGCGGGCCCACGTCTTGGAGGGCCTGATCACGGCCCTCGACAACCTGGACGAGGTGATCCAGACGATTCGCGAGTCGGACGACGCCGAGTCGGCGCGGACTGCCCTCATGAACGGCTTCGACCTCACGCAGGTCCAGGCGCAGGCGATCCTCGACATGCAGCTGCGGCGCCTCGCGGCGTTGGAGCGGCAGCGCATCCTCGACGAGTTCGAGGAGCTGCGCCAGCGCATCGAGTACCTCGAAGACCTGCTCGGCGACCCCGCCAAGATCCTCGGCGTCGTCAAGGACGAGACGGTCAAGCTGAAGGAGGACTTCGGCGACGAGCGCCGCAGCGAGCTGAGCGACCAAGAGGCCCGCGAGTTCACCAACGAAGACCTGATCCCCCACCAGAACGTGGTGGTCTCGGTCAGCAACCGCAACTACGCCAAGCGCCTTACGGTCGACGCCTACCGCGTGCAGCGGCGGGGCGGTCAGGGCGTGAAGGGCATGGTGACGCGGGAGCAGGACGTCGTCGACCACCTGCTCATCGCGGACACGCACGATCACCTGCTCTTCTTCACCAACCGGGGGCGCGTGCTCCACACCAAGTGTTACCGCGTCCCGCAGGAGTCGACGCGCGCCGCGAAGGGCACGCCGCTGGTCAACATCATCCCCGTGCAGGACGATGAGCGGGTGACCGCGATCGTGGCGACGAGCGACTTCGAGCACGACAACTACCTCTTCATGTGCACCCGCGGCGGCAAGGTGAAGCGGACCCAGATCAAGGAGTTCGCCTACGTCGTCGCGCGGACGCCGGGGATCATCGCGATGAACCTGGCGGAGGGCGACGAGCTGGTCGGCGCGGTGATCGTCGAGGAAGGCGACGACGTGATCGGCATCACGGAGCAGGGCAAGGCGATTCGCTTCCCCGCGGGCGACGTGCGTCCGCAGCTACGCAACGCGAGCGGGGTGCGGGGCATCCGGTTGAGCGACGGCGATCGCGTGGTGGACTTCGAGCGGGTGGCCGAGGACGGCTATCTGCTCGCCATCGGAGAGAAGGGACTCGGCAAGCTCACGCGCTTGGAGTACTACACTCCGCACCATCGCGGCACGAAGGGTGTCATCACGCTGAAGATCACGAAGCGCACAGGGCCGGTGGCCGCGGCCCGCGTGGTGCATCCCAACGAGGAGCTGGTGATCATCTCCAGCAAGGGCATCATGCTGCGCACCAGGCTGGACCAAGTCCGCAAGACGGGACGGTCGGCGCAGGGCGTGCGCATCATGGAGATCAAGGACAACGACACCGTGGCGTCGGTGGCGTCCTTCGATAGCAGCAAAGTCAGCGAGCCAACGGCGTCGGCTGAGTAATCCCGTTCGGCAGGAAAGAACAAGAGGGCCCCGCGGGGCCCTCTTTCTTTTGGCCAGGGTAGTCGGGGCGACCGCTTAGCCGGCGGGCGTGACGACCTTGGTGTATTTGCCCTGGATGTAGGCCAGCGGCTCGACGCCCTCGCGGATGCTCATCTCATCGACGCGGCCCACGAAGATCGTGTGGTCGCCCGCCTTATGCTTGGCGTGGACGGTGCAGTCCATGAACCCGAGAGCGCCCTCGAGCGTCGGGAGCCCCGAGGCCGTCTTGCCCCACTCGAAGGGGCCGGCGCCCTCTGTCTTGCTGCTCGCGAAGAAGTTGGAATGCTCCTCCTGCCCTTGGGCCAGGAAGTTCATCACGAACCGGTCGCTGGCGTCCAGCATAGGGAAGCTGCGGGCGTTGTGGGCCACGCAGACGAGGATGAGCAGGGGGTCGAGGGAGACGGAGCAGACGGAGTTGGCGGTGATGCCGTGGATGCCCCCGTCGGGGGTGTAGAAGCTGATGACGCTGACGCCGGTGGGGAAATTGCTCCACAGGGCGCGGAAGCGGTACTTGTCGGCGTCCTCGGTCATGGCGCAGGGCAGTGTAGCGTAAAGGGGTTCCTGAAGGAAGCGGCGGCCTATTCCTTCGCGCCGCCGGACCGCGAGCGGTGGCGGTCGGCGCTGTCGATCATGATGGTGA
>DAOUKZ010000149.1:0-6955 GCA_034420775.1 Dehalococcoidia bacterium | reverse complement strand
AAGGATGAGATCGGCCTCTGTCGTGTTCTCCGCAATCGTTATGACCGTCGGCAACGGATCGGTGGTCACTATCGACCCGGGATCCCCTATCGCCACGTTCACATCGAGGTTAGCTGTCGGCGCGGGATGCGCCACCAATCTGAAGCGCACGTCCTGACCCTTCTTCACCGACGACTTGGTCGCCGTGATCGATACGAAGGGCAACGGTTCGGCCGTGGGCGTGGGCGTGGCCGTGGCCGTGGCCGACGGTGGCGTCGTGGGCGGTGTTGTCGCGGTGGGCGGTGTTGTGGCGGTAGCCGTTGGCGTGGCCGTCGGGATGGTCGTGTCGGCAAAGTAGGCGTAGCCGGAGGAGAGGGCGCCCCGGTAGCTCTGGATGCGGTAGCTGTACGTCAGGCCGCGCGTCAGGCCCGGCACCGTGTGGCTGGTGTCGCTGTCGCCCTTGGTCGCCAAGTGGAACCAGTTGTCGCAGGCCCCGCGCGCGCCGTCCTCACCCCCGCTCGCGCCGCTTCCGCCCGCCCCTCCCTGCCCGCAGGAGAAGGCGTCGTTCTCTTCGATCTTGTAGCCGTTCACGTTGGACACGGCGTCCCAGGTCAACTTGATGCTCGTACCCACAACCTCCTCATCAAGGTTCGTGGGAGCGGCCGGCGGCGCCGGAATGGGCGTGGGCGTGGCCGTCGGCTCGGGCGGGTCCGTGGCCGTGGGCTCCGGCGGGTCCGTGGCCGTCGGCTCGGGCGGGTCCGTGGCCGTGGGCTCCGGTGGGTCCGTGGCCGTCGGCTCCGGTGGGTCCGTGGCTGTGGGCTCCGGCCGCTCCGTGGCGGTGGGCAGCGGCAACCCATCACAGCCAGTCTCCCGCTGAGCGCTGCCATAGAGATCATCGCAAGGGTCGTCAGTGGCCGTGGGCGGCGGTTCTGGCGTCGGCGTGGGGCACACGAGAGTTTCCCATGGAGGGAAGGGGAGATACTCCCAGTAACAGTGCGAGTCGGACAACGGCGCCGCGAGCGCCGTATCGGAGGACGGTCGAGATATGACGACCAGGGCGAGTACGGTCACGAACAGCGCAAGGCCAAAGGCCACCGCGAGCGCGAATGGGGCGCTTGGACGGTCCATGCCCCAAACACACTACACCACCGATGTAACTTTACTGTTACTTTTCAGCTAATATCTTATGACTTTTTATAACCTACAAATCTCCCGCGACGACGGGCCCCATTTCGAGCCGCTTTCAGTCAGCCGTGCCCGCCGTCACCCGCCGCCTTCGGGAACGCCCCCGCCGGCGGAAGAGTCAGAGGCTCACGCCCTCCAACTCGAGGCCGTAGAGGTCCACGCAGTTGCGGTAGATGGCGCGGTCCTTGAGATCGGGGGTCACATGGGCGAACTCCCGCTCCACCACGTCCTGCGAGTTGGGCCAGGTGCTGTCGTCATGCGGGTAGTCGGTCGACCACATCAGCACGTCGGCGCCGATGAGGTCGGCGACCTTCGTCCCAACCGGGTCGCTCATGAACGTGCACTTCACGTTCCGCTCGAAGATCTCGCTGGGGAGCATGTCCGAATCGAAGAACTCGTTATAGCGCGGCCCCTTGCCTGTGTAGACGTAGTCCATCCGCTGCTTCAGGTACGGCACCCAGCCGATGTCGTTCTCGACGGAGATCACTTGGAGGTTCGGGTAGCGTTCGAAGACCTTGTCGAAGATGAGGTAGGTGATCGACTCCTGGATCATGTGACGGGAGAGCGCGTAGGGGGCGCAGAAGCTCTTGCGCTCCCACCTCCGGTGTGAGAGCCCCGTGAAGCAGTGCAGGCTGATCGGGACGCCCATGGCCTCGGCCTCGGCGAAGAACGGCTCGTGGTGGTCGGTCTCGAAGTGCAGCTCGGCGGGGGGCGTGCCCCAGATGGCGGCGCCGGGCAGACCCATGCCGACGGTGCGCTTGAGCTCGGCCACCGCGACGGCGGCATCGTACATCGGGATGAGCGCGACGCCGTGCAGGCGCTTGGGGGCTCCGGCGCAGAAGTCCGCGAGCCAGTCGTTGTAGGCCCGGAAGGAGGCTGCCTGCAGCGCCGGGTCCTCCATGCCGAAGACGGCAAGCGCCATGCTCGGGTAGAGGACCTCGGCCAGGATGCCGTCGGTCGCCATGTCATCGATGCGCGCCGCCGGGTCCCAGCCGCCGCGGCGCCCCTCCTCCTCCTGCTTGCCCCACATCGCGAAGGGCGTGCCGAGGGGGCGAATGGGTTGCGGAGGCCGGCCCTCCATCTTGAAGCAGTTCACGCCGTCGTCGCGGGTTATGACACGCGGGGCGCGGTCAAGATAGTCCCGGTCGATGCGCTCGGTCCAGAGGTCGAAGGGCTCGACCACGTGAGAGTCGGCGGATACGGCTCGCGGAATCGTCATCGTCTTCTCCTTCTCCATGGACTCACGTTCTAGCGGCCCATGCCGAGGCCGCGGCGGGCGATGATGTTGCGCTGGATCTCCGAGGTCCCCGCGCCGAGTGTGATGGCGCGTTGGGCCCGGTAGAGCTTCTGCATCTTCCCGTGCAGGACGGCGTGCCTCGCGCCCGGGGCGAGCTGGGAGTACAGGCCCAAGATCTCCATCCCAAGGCCGACGACGCGCTGCGTCAGCTCGGTGACCCAGAGCTTCGACTGCGACGACTCGTAGCTCGGCGGGTCGCCCTGCGACTGCAGCCACACGACGCGGTAGGAAAGCAGCCAGGAGATGCGCATCTGAGCGTAGGTATCGGCGATCTTCCGCCGGAGCTCCGGGTTCTCCTCGATGGGATTGAAGCCGCCGTTCCGTCCCGCCTCGGTCACATACTCGACGATTTCGTCGAAGAGCTGCTGGAGCGGCACGTGCCAGCGTACGCCGGAGCGCTCGGCGTTGAGCGTCGTCTGTCCCAGGTACCAGCCCTGGTCCTTCTCCCCCAGCAGCCGGTCGCGCGGTATCCGGACGTTGTCGAAGAAGACGGAGTTGATCGAATGCGCCTCGGCCATGTTGATGATCGGCTGCACGGTGATGCCCGGCCAGTTCATGTCGACGAGGAAGTAGCTGATGCCCTTGTGCTTGGGCACGTCGCGGTTGGTGCGGGCGAGCAGGATGCCGTGCTCGGCCTTGTGCCCGTTGGTCGTCCAGGTCTTCTGCCCGTTGACCACAAAGTCGTCGCCGTCCTCGACGGCGGTGGTCTGGAGCGAGGCGAGGTCGGAGCCCGCGTTCGGCTCGCTGAGCAGCGAGCACCAGCGGACCTCGCCGCGGGCGATGGGGGGCAGGAAGGTCTTCTTCTGCCACTCGGTGCCGTGAATGATGAGGGAGGAACCGACCTGGTAGACGCCGGGACCCATGAAACCTCGGGGCGCCTTCGCCAGCGCCATCTCTTCGTTGAAGATGAACTGCTGCATGGGGCTGAATCCCATGCCGCCGTATTCCTTGGGCCAGCCGACGGCAAGGTAGCCCTTGGCCCCCGCCTTGCGGGCGAACTCGCGCTCGTATTCCTCGCGCTCGTCGCCGTCCGTGTCGTTGCCGACGGTCAGCCGCCAGTTCGGCGGGAGCGTCTCGTCGAGCCAAGCGCGAATCTCGGCGCGGAAGGCATCCTCTTGCGGCGTCGAAAGGAAGTCCATTGCGCCTCCGGCTCAGAAGTCCGGGCAGGGCGCCCGGACGGCGCCATTGTAGCACCGAGACCGGCGAGGACTAGAGCGGCGGGCGCATCTTGTGCCACTCCGTCGCCTGCTCGTAGGCGTGCGCGGCGCGGAACAGCAGCCCCTCCTCGAACGCCCGGCCGATGAGCTGCAGACCGGCGGGCAGGCCTTCGCCGGGATCTCCGGCGGGGCCAAAGCCGCACGGCACCGAGATCGTGGGCAAGCCGGTCAGGTTCGAGGGCGGGGTGAACTTCGTCGTCAACGCGCCCTCGCCGGCCCCGCCGGTGACGTTCGCGTCGATCCGGTAGGGGTAGATAGGGATGGTGGGCATGGCGATAACGTCAACCTTCCTCAGCGCGTCGTCGAAGTCGCGCTTGATCAGGGTCCGTAGCCGCTGCGCCTCGATGTACTGCACGGCGGGCCGCAGCAGGGCCCCGGCGATCCGGTCGCCGAGACTCTTCCCATAGAGATGCCGCCGCGACCGGATCAAAGTAGCGTGGACCGCGGCCTGTTCGGTGCGAATGATGGCGCCCAGAGCGGTCCACGTGTCGTTGAAGTGGGGCAGTGCGACCTCCCGTACCTCGGCGCCGAGCCCGCGCAGCGTCCCGATGGCATCCTCGAACAGCTTCCGCACCCCCGGATCGACGCTATCGTCCACGTTCTCCCACGGCACGCCGACGCGGAGCCCCTTCACACCGGCGCTGATCCCCCGCGTGTACTGCGGCACGGCCGACTTCGACGACGTAAGGTCCTGCGGGTCGTGGCCGGCGACCACGCCGAGGACGGCGGCGGCCCCCTCGACCGTCCGTGCCAGCGGCCCGGCGTGGTCGAGGCTCCAGGCAAGCGGGAAGATGCCGCGCCGGCTCACCCGGCCGTAGGTGGGCTTGATGCCGACGCAAGACGAGAAGGCGGCGGGAATGCGGATCGAACCGCCGGTGTCGCTGCCCATGGTCGCGAAGCCGACGCCGGCGGCGATCGCCGCTCCCGATCCGCTGCTCGAATACCCAGGGATATGGTCGAGGTTCCAGGGGTTGCGCGCCCAGCCGTAGCGCGGCCCGGGCAGATCGACCGCGAACTCGGTGAGGTTCGTCTTACCGAGGATGATGGCCCCAGCGTCGAGCAGGCGCTGCACCGTGAAGGCGTGCTCCGCGGCCAGGTGGTCGAAGCGGGCAGCCGAGGCGCACGTCGTGGGCGTGCCCGCGATGTCATAGAGGTCCTTGATCGTGATCGGGAGGCCGTGCAGCGGGCCGCGGTAGACGCCGCGGGCGATCTCCTGCTCGGCGACCCGGGCACGGTCGTCAAGCTCGTGCTCGCCGTAGGCGTGGATGAACGCGTTCAGCTTCGGCTCGACGTCCTTCATCCGTGCCACGACGGCGCGCATCAACTCGACGGGAGAGAGCCTGCGGCTCCTGATGAGATACGCCGCCTCGGAGAGGGGGAGGAAGCAGAGATCGCGGTCGGTCACGTCGGTCTCGGACGGTCAGCCGAGCCGGGCGGGATCGAGCTGGCGGTCGCGCTCCCAGGCAAGCTGCTGGACATGGGTGAGGAAGCCGCGGATGAAGGGAGTGTTCTCCATTCGGCGCAGAGCCATCGGGGAGGGGTCGACCTGCCGCCACATCTCGGCGAGGTCGGGGCGCTTGGCGAGGAAGCCCGAGCGGAAGGCGCCGATCTCGAACACGAACCCTTCGCCCGTCTGCCGGTCAACGTAAACGCGCACCTGCTCGGGTAGTTCGACCCACACACCTTGCTGCCGCCACGGCGCGCGAATCGTGAGCAAGTCGGCCGCCTTGTCGTAGTAGAACGACAGTGTCCACGTGTGCAGCCGCCCGAAGGTGATCGCCTGGGCTCGGTACATGGTTGGGATCCTCTCCCGCCCGCGGAAGTCGGCGCGTCCATGGTAACCGCCCCGGCGCGCCGCCCACAAGCCGATAACAAGCAAAGGCCCCGCGCTTGCGGGGCCTCGCCAATCACGAAAAGCAATCAATATCTATCTGGGCTGAGGATAACACATGTGCCCTGGAGAGGGAAGCGCTTAAGGACTAAACCCCTCCTTTTCACCTATTGACTGGATCAGTCGCTCGTACAATCGGACTCCATCGCGAGCCATGAGAACGACGGCGTCATAAGAATGGGACATCTGCTGCTCCGTTAGCTTCTCCATGATGTCGTCCACAAGCGGCTGATACGAAGCATCTAGGAACTCGCCCAGGCCATCCAGAGCATCTGCCAGATACGAAGCTGTCGTTTGTGCATTCGCGTGCAGGCGGCGAAGTTGTCTCACTCGATCAGGCTCCAAGAACAAGCGGATCTTGCCGAAGAGGAACTCTTTATCGCCATAGCCGTCTTCCTGAACGTACGTCGCGAATTCCTCTGTGACTCGCCGGGCATGAATGAGGGTACGCCGTGCCTTGAACCAGGCCCCTCGAAACTCGCCCGCCATTTGTTGGTAAGTGAGCTGTCTCTGTCGTCTCAGCTCCAAGTACGCTCCGCCACTGAACAGAATGCCAAGCAAGGCAAATCCTATCGCGAAGGGATCCGGGTCAACCTTCGGGCTATCCGAGTCGGTGCGGGCGAAATCTGGCTTATCGTTCAAGACTACCCTCCATTCTGGAGCGGTATAGTAGCCGAAGTTTCGGGGACACACAGCAGGGAGATGTCACAAGTAAGGAGCGGGCGATGTCGAGATTCGAGCAGCTGCGCGAGCGGAACCGGGAGCTCTGGGAGCGCGTGGTCGAGCACGGCTTCCCCCGTGAGCTCGGCGACGACACGCTGCCCTTGGAGAAATTCCAGCGCTACTTCGTCCAAGACTACGCCTTCTTCCAGGACTTCGTCGTCCTGATCGCCCTCGGCATAGCGAAGGCCCCCAGCATGGACGCGGCTCGCCCGCTCGCCGCCTTCCTCCACGAGATCCTCCAGGGCGAGGAGGTCTTGTTCACCAAGACATTCGAGTCGTGGGGCTGGCCGCCGGAGCGGTACCGCGGCGCGGCGCGCGAGCCGACCACGCTGGCGATGGGCAACCTGATGGGCCGCACCGCCTACGAGGGCGGCTTCGCCGAAATACTCACCGTGCTCGCGGTCACGGAGGGAACCTACCTCGACTGGCCGGTGCACAATGCCGCGCGTGGCGCGGCACCCGAGACGCCCATCTACCGCGACTGGACCGCCGTCCACGCCTCGCCGGAGTTCGAGACCTTCGTGCGCGGCCTTTTCTCAGCGCTGGACGCGCTCACGCTAACGGCGGAGCAGGAGGAGCGGGTGGCGCGCCTCTTCGAGGTCACGCTCCGCTACGAGCTCGACTTCTTCGACATGGGCTACGCCGACGCACCCTAGTACGGGC
>DAOUKZ010000148.1:0-7169 GCA_034420775.1 Dehalococcoidia bacterium | reverse complement strand
GGCCGCGAAGTTGGCAAGGAAGAGTTCCTGCTCTACCTCCGCCGCAACTGACCCGCGACGCCGGGAGGAACAACGTGGCACGAGACGCCGAAACCCTGCAGGCCCTGAAGGTCGCCGGAGCCAACCTGCGGCGAGCCGTCGAGACGAACGAACGCTACGCGCACTACGCCGCCCTGTCCGTGCTCTCCCAGGCCATCCTGGAAACCCTTCAAGGCATCCGAGGCGTACGCAACGAGGTCGCCCGGACCCTACCGCAGCGCCTGAACGAACTTCGGCAAATCATGGACCTACCCGAACCGGCGCTGAAGCAGTTGGAGAGGGGCGAAAAAGAGTTCCTCAGCGGCCTTCGCGCCGGCCCCGCGGCCAAGGCAAAGCTGGGCTTCCTCAACCGCTTCCGCGTGTAGCCCTCGCTGCCGTTACCGTCCCACGGCCTTCCTTGCCCACCGATTTGCCGCGGGCTATCATGGGCCGCGTTGCGTCCCGCCCCTGCCGCGAAAAGGAGAGAGGCCCCATGCCCCTGGTGATCACCCCCGAGGCCGAAGCGCTCGTGGACGTCGAGTCCAATCCCATCGTCGTCGAGATCGAGAAGCACGACATTCAGAACTTCGCCACCGCCATCGCGTGGCCCAACAAGCCGGACCCGGCGTACTACGACGAGGCCACCGGCGAAGCCTCCGAGTACGGCTCCATCATCGCTCCGCCCAGCTTCGGGACGCGCCTCGGCTTCATAGGCGGCATCTACGACAAGATCAAGAACGCTCTGCCCAAGTACCGCGTGGGACTCAACGGCGGGCTCGAATACCTCCGCAAGGCCCCCATCCGGCCCGGCGACGTGCTCACCGGAAGAGGCAAGCTGGCCAACCTGAAGGAAAGCCCCCGCGACGACGGCGGGGCGATGCTCCTCGTCACCTTCGAGGGCAACTTCACCAACCAGGACGGCGCGGACGTGCTCACGTCCCGCATGACCCTCATCTGGATGTACGGCAAGGAGGACCTCAACGGCTAGGCGCCCGGCGCCACCGGAGAGCAACGACATGACGGCGCGCACATTCAACGACGTACAGGTAGGCGACGAGCTCGAGCCCTACTCGGTGAAGGCCGGCTACATGGAGCTGAACCGCTTCGCCGCGGCCAACAACGAGTTCGTCATGATCCACATGGACCCCGACTTCTCCAAGAACGTGGCCCAGCTGCCCGACGTGATCGTCATGGGCAACCTCAAGCTGGCCTACATCGCCAACATGATCGACGCCTGGCGCGGAGGCGCCGGATGGGTGAGCCGCCTCGAGGTCTCCTTCCGCGGCATGGACCCTGTCAACGAGACCCTCACTGCCAAGGGCGTCGTCAAGACCAAGCGCGAGGAGGACGGGGAGAAGCTCGTCGATCTCGACGTCTGGGTCGAGAACGCGGCGGGGAAGAAAACCACCCCGGGCTCGGCGACCGTCTCCCTGCCCTAGACCGCCCGCATGCCGACCGCCGCCAACCCACTGCCCCCGCTCCGGGTCCTCGACCTGACGAACATCCGCGGGCACTTCTGCGGCAAGGTGCTCGGCGACATGGGCTGCGACGTCGTCAAGATCGAGCCGCCCGGCGGCGACCCCGCCCGCGACCGCGGCCCCTTCGTCGACGATGTCCCCGACCGCAACCGGAGCCTCACCTGGCTCGCCTATAACACCAGCAAGCGGGGCATCACGCTCAACATCGAGAGCGAGGACGGCCGAAGCCTCCTTCGCCACATGCTCGAGAAGGCCGACATCCTGCTCGAGTCCTTCGACCCCGGCTACCTCGACTCCCTTGGTCTGGGCTACGCCGAGCTCCGCAAGGTCAAGCCCGACCTGGTCATGACCTCGATCACGCCCTTCGGCCAGGAGGGGCCCTACCGGGACTACGTCGACTCCGACATCGTGCTCATGGCGCTGGGCGGGTTCATGTCGGAGAACGGCTACCCCGACTCGCCGCCGATCCGCATGAGCCTCGACCAGGCCTACAACCATGGCGGGGCCTACGGCGCGGCGGCCACCCTCACCGCCTACCACCACCGCGAGACCGCCGGAGGCGGGCAGTACCTCGACCTCTCCATCCAAGAGGCCATCATGCTCATCGTCGATCCCGTGCTCCAGCACTGGCTCATCGAGGGCAAGCGCGGCACCAACCGAGTCGGCCCCGCGATGCGGCGCGGCGACGTCCAGATGCAGCTCATCTGGCCCTGCAAGGACGGCTACGCCGCCTGGCGCCTCTTTACCGGCCAGCCCGTCGGCCGCCGCACTCACCGCATCATCGACTGGGCCGAGCAGGACGGCCAGAACACCGGCCTCAAGGACGTCAAGTGGGCGGAAATCGACATGAACGACATAACGCCCGAGATGATGGACGTGTGGGACGTCCAGTTTGACGAGTTCTTCCGCACCCACACCAAAAGTCAGCTCGTGCAGGGCGCGATCGAGCGCGGTCTGATGCTCTACCCCGTGAACACCGTCGGCGACATGATGTCCGACTCCCAGTTCACCGCCCGTGACTACTTCCAGGAGATCGAGCACCCCGAGCTCGGCCGCTCCGCCAAGTACCCGGGCAACTACTGGAAGAGCGAAGTGACGCCGGTGCGCGTCCGCGGACGGGCCCCCCTGATCGGCGAGCACAACGCGGAGATCTACGTTGATGAGCTCGGCCTCTCCCCTGAGCGCCTCGTCGCCTTCCGAGAGGCGGGGGTGGTGTAGTGGGCAAGCCGCGCATGCTCGAAGGGTTGAAGGTCGTCGACTTCACCTGGGCCATCGCCGGGCCGTTCACCGCCCGCTATCTCGCCGATAACGGCGCCACGGTAGTCAAGGTCGAGAGCGCGCGGCGTGTCGACGCCATGCGCACCTTCCAGCCCTACAAGGACCGGAAGCCCGGCATCAACCGCAGCGCCGTCTACGCGGCGATGAACTCCAGCAAGCTCAGCCTCGGCTTGAACATGACCAAGCCCGAGGCCCGCGAGATCGCCAAGAAGCTCATCGCCTGGTGCGACATCGTCGTTGAGAACTTCGCCCCCGACGCCATGGGCAACTGGGGCCTGGCCTACGAGGACATCGTCAAGTTCAACGAGAACGTCATCATGATCAGCATGTCGTCGATGGGGGCGACGGGGCCGCTGGCCCACTATCACGGCCTCGGTTTCCATATCCAGGGCTTCGCCGGCTTCTGCAATATCACCGGCTTCCCTGACCGCTCGCCCTTTGGCGCGGTCGCCTACACCGACTTCATCGGGCCGCCCCTGGCGATCTCGGCCCTGATGGGGGCGCTTGATCACCGCCGCCGCACCGGCGAGGGCCAGCACATCGACATGGCCCAAGTCGAGGGCGGCATCCACTTCCTCGGCCCCGCCGTGCTCGACTACTCCTTCAACAACCGCGACGCCGGCCGCCGCGGCAACGACTCGACCTACGCCGCACCCCATAACGCCTACGCCTGCGCCGGCGACGACCGCTGGTGCGTCATCTCCGTCTTCACCGACGAACAGTGGCGGGCGCTCGTGAGCGTCGTCGGCGACGAGGCCCTGCGCGACGACCGCTTCGCCACCTTGGCGGGACGCCTTGAACGCCGCCGCGAGATCGACGAGCGCCTCGGTGAATGGACGCGGGCCCGCTCGCCGCAAGAGGTGATGGAGTCGCTACAGACCGTCGGCGTACCCGCCGGCGTCGTCTCCGACGGGGCCGACCTCGAGCAGGACAAGCAGTTCGCCGCCCGCAACTTCTACCAGCACTTCGACCACCTCGAAATCGGCGACTACACCACCCGCCGCCAGACCCCGGTCCTCGCCTCCGACGCCGACACCGGCCCCTACTCCGAGGCCCCGATGCTCGGCCAGCACACCGAGTACGTCCTCACCGAGCTCCTCCACATCCCCGACGAGAAGTGGGTACCGCTCATGGAGCAGGGCGTCTTCGGCTAGCGCGCCGGCGTCTCCGCCTGTGGAGAGGCCTTGCGTCACCGGGGCTCGGTCCGCCTCCGCAACTCCGCGGAAGGCACTGCCTTCCCCGTGTCCGCCAACCGTTTCCGCAACTCCGGCGGATGGTCCTCACGGGGGCCACGGCCGGCGTTGTTCCAGCTCCGTCCCGATGCACTGTTAGAGGCAGTGCCTCCGCCCCCTCTAAGGGCGGGCTAGCGGCCGATGACCGCCGTCACAGGACTCAGAACAGACGTTCGCCATCGTAAAGCTACCAGCGCCGAAGCGGGCCGTCAAAGGGGGCGTGTCACAACGGCGGCCGCAGGGGCGGTGAGAGGAGGAGCGGGCGTCGCCGGACCGGACGAGGCCGCTAGGCGGGGGAGTGCCCGCGCGGACGGGCGGCGAGGCTCTTTTCGAGCAGCTCGATGCCCGTGCGGTAGGTGGGAAGCGCGGAGAGCGTCCCGTACTGCCCAAGGAAGCGGGCCACGCTGCGGCGGGTCGTCGAGACCTCTCTCAGCATCTTCTTGGCCCGGCTCACGCCACCGCCGCCGACGGTGCGCCACAGTGCGGCGTATTCCTCGTAGAACCGCTGGGGGCTGAGCCTTGTCGGCAAGACGCTGTGGAGGAAGTCGAAGAACTGGTGGGCCTTCGTCACCAGCTTGTGCTCCGTCGTCGTCCATTGGCCGGTGCCGGGCAACGGGGTCAGGATGGTGAACTGGGGGAACTCGATGTTGTACTCGTGAACCTTGCGTTTCAGGTTCTCGAAGTTGTGCTCCGACCAGTCCTGGAAGATGATCACCGCGCCCCAGATCCGTACCCCGAAGGAGTGCAGGATCTCGATGGCCTTCTGGTTGTCGTCCGACTTCGTGCCCTTGCTCACCGAGTTCAGGTCGCTCTGATCGAACGATTCGAGACCGATCAACGTGGTGTCGAGGCCGGCCTCGGCCCACTTCTCGAACTTGCGCGGGTTCCGTACCACGTTGTCGGCCCGCACCTGCATCCAATACCGGTGCCCCATGTTCATCTGGATGATCTGGTCGGCGAGCTGCTCCATCGGGTCCGGCGCGTTGGGGTTGTGCCGCCGCGCCGCGCCCGGCGGTTCCTGGATCGCGAGGTCGTCCACGACGTTGATCCAGGAGTTCGGCGGCAGCGACGCCAGCTCGTCGAGCGTCCGGTTGTTTCCCTGGACGCGGAAGGTGCCGTTGAAGAACTCGTGGACAGAGCAGAAATTGCAGCGGTAGACGCATCCCCGGGCCATCTCGATGGAGTAGGGACGCTCGTGGTAGAGGAAGTAATAGTCGGGACGGTAGTGGTCGACCAGGTGCCGCGCCGGCTGCGGACGCTCGTTCATCGTCGGCGAATCGAACTGCTTGAGCGCGCTCTTGGGCACGACCTCGATGTTGGAGCGGTCGTACTCGCCCGAGCGGGTCCGATGGATGACCCCGGCGGTGTCAAGCCGGCACGATGTCTGAAGCTGCTGCACCATCCGGCGGAAGGTCCATTCGCCTTCGCCGACGACGATCGCGTCGACGTCGGGCGAGAAGGCGTCCTCCGGGCAGAGGCTGACGTGGTGCCCGCCGACGACGACCGGCACGTCGGGCGCGATCTGCTTCACCTCGCGGGCGACTTCCTTCACGGAGTCGGCGTCGACCATGTAGTTCTGCCGCAGCCCGACCACGTCGGGGGTGAAGCGGCGCAGCACGTCGCTCAAAGGCGTGGGGTCGATCCGCATGTCGTGGATGCAGACGTCGGCGATGTCGCCGATGGCGCCGGCGAGGTACTCGAGGCCGAGCGGCTCGACCATGACGGTGGCGTTAAAGCCGACCACCAGCTTATTCGGAGGCTCTATGAGCAGAACCTTCGACGGTCGGGGTTGGAGCGGTGGAGCGGGGATTGGACTTCTGGCTTTCTTAGATTGCGAGGTTGGCCACTGCCAGGGGTGGTCGTCGAAGGTGTTCTACCTACCTCGCAATTCGCACTGATCGAGCTTGCCGTATTGATACCGGGCCGGGCCCGGACGTCGCTCTTGGAACGCGTGCATCATACCATAGCTTGAAGTCAATGGCCCCGTGGGTACGTGCCACGGCCGATGGATCCTCCAACGGCACTTGATACACTCCCGTCAATGATTCAACAGACAGTCCTCGTCACCGGCGCAACCGGGTATATCGGCGGAAGACTGGCCCCCCGCTTGGTGCAGGAAGGCCATTGCGTTCGCGTGCTCGCTCGCAGTGAAGCCCGCGTGAGTTCCCGTTCCTGGGCGGACCGGGTCGAGGTCGCCGTCGGCGATGTGCTCGACCGTCCAGTCCTTTCGGAGGCACTGGCCGGCGTAGACGTTGCCTACTACCTCGTCCACAGCATGTCCAGCGGCTCCGGCTTCGATGAACTGGACCTTCGCGCCGCCCGGGACTTTGGCCGGGCAGCAGAAGAGGCCGGGGTCGGCCGCATCATGTACCTCGGCGGTCTTGGCGACCCGCAGGCCGACCTTTCCCGGCATCTGCGCTCCCGGCAGGAGACGGGTGAAGCGCTCCGTGAAGGCGGCGTCCCGGTCACGGAGTTCCGCGCCGCGGTCATCGTCGGGGCGGGCAGCATCTCGTTTGAGATGGTCCGCTACCTTGTGGAGCGCCTTCCCGTCATGGTGTGTCCGAAGTGGATCTACTCACGCATCCAACCCATCGCGGTCGGCGATCTCCTGGACTACCTCGTCTCCGCTCTGAGCGTTCCGGAGAGCCAGGGCCGCATCATCGAGATCGGTGGAAAAGACGTGACCACCTACAAAGGGATGATGCTCGGCTACGCCGAGGCACGGGGCCTGCGGCGTTTCCTGGTTCCCGTGCCGGTGCTGACGCCGCGCCTCTCCTCCTACTGGGTGCACTGGATGACACCCATCCCCGCGAGGATCACCGAGCCCCTCGTCGACGGCCTCCGCAACGACATCGTTGTCACCGACAACCTGGCCCGCACGCTGTTTCCCCACGTTGAGCCGCGCGACTACGCCTCGGCCATCGCCGGCGTGATGAGGGAGCTCGACGAGGGCCGGATCGACACCGCGTGGAGCGACGCCGCGGGCGCGCCCGCCGGACCTGAGGAGGCGGTGCGCCTGGAATCAAGCCAGGGGATGATCGTCGAGCGCCGCCGCCGCACGGTCGCGGCTCCGGCCCCGGAGGTCTACCGCGTGTTCACCGGCATAGGCGCCGCCCGGGGTTGGTACTTCGCCAACTGGCTCTGGCGTCTACGGGGAGCGCTG
>DAOUKZ010000147.1:0-18401 GCA_034420775.1 Dehalococcoidia bacterium | reverse complement strand
GGGCGAGGTCGCCGCAGGGGTCGGATGCGCTGCTCGCCGAGCTGCTCGACTGGGCGCGCGGCGCAGAGTCGGGGCCGGGCGCCGTGGACGACGGGCTCCTGCAGGAGCATTTGATCGACGCGCATGCCGCCGCCGAGATCGAGCGCCTGTTCCGGGCCCGCCTCTGGTGGGCCGAGCAGGCCGGCGAGGAGACCCGCTACCTCGCGGCGCAGCACTCGATGCAGGCCAAGCGGGCGGCGGCGAAGCTGGCCGAGGCGGCCCGCGAAGTCTTCGGGCCGCGGGCGCTCACCGAGCCCAGGCTCGCCGCGCTCCAACGACGAACGCTAACCGGCCACATCTTCCGCGAGCGCGCCGCCGTCGCCTCGGCCTTGGGTCTGCCTGAGGCCGCCACTGAGGAACCTGCCCAAGAGCAGGCGGCGGGGCACACCGAAGAGCCGGTAACCGCGGCCGCATTCCCAGGAGGGAACGATGGACCTATCGCTTAACGAGCAGCAGCTGATGCTCAAGACCATGGGCGCCGACTTCCTCAGGCAGCAGCTTCCCAAGGAGCGGGTGCGCGAGATCGACGAAAGCCCCACGGGCTTCGACCCCGACCTCTGGCGGGCGATGGCCGAGCTCGGCTGGGCCGGCATCGTCATCCCCGAGGAGTACGGCGGCTTGGGCATGAGCTTCGGCGACCTCGGCGTGCTGTACGAGGTCATGGGCGAGGCGGCGTGCAGCAGTCCGAACCTCTCCTCGGCGGTGCTCAGCGCGCAGGCCATCCTCCACGGAGGCGACGCGGCGCAGAAGGAGGAGCTCCTCCCCGCCATCGCCTCCGGCGAGCAGATCTTCTCCTTCGCCTACACCGAGCCCGAGTACTCGTGGGAGGCCGACGGCGTCAAGCTGAGCGCCGCCAAGCGCGATGGGAGCTGGACGCTCAACGGCACCAAGCTCTTCGTCCCCGACGCGCACGTCGCCGACCGGCTAATCGTCGCGGCGAGGACGTCGGACAAGGGCGCGCCGGAGGAGGGCATCACCCTGTTCCTCGTGGAGAAGGACGCGCCCGGCGTCTCGGTGCGGCTCCTCACCGGCTGGATCGGCGACAAGGTCTGCGAGATCACCCTGGAGAACGTCGCCGCCTCGGCCGTGATCGGCGCCGTCGACGAGGGGTGGGCGGCCATCGAGCACGCCCGCGATCGCGGCACCGCCGTCCTCTGCGCCTACATGGCGGGCGGGGCGCGCGCCGCCACGCAGATGGCCCTCGAATACAGCAACACGCGCATCGCCTTCGGCGTCCCCATCGGCACCTTCCAGCGCGTCCAGGACCACGTGATCGAGGGCACGACGCACGTCGACTCGATCCAATGGACGGCCTACGAGGCGCTGTGGAAGATCGACGAGGGCCGCGACGACGCCCCGCTCTCGGTCAGCATGGCCAAGGCGGTGGCCAGCGCCGGCTTTCCCGCCGCCTGCGAGGCCTCTCACCACGTCCACGCCGGCATCGGCACCGACCTCGACTTCGGGCTCGTCCACTACACCAAGCGCGCCCGCACCTTCCAGAGCTACCTCGGCGACGCCACCTACCACAAGAAGCGCGCCGCGCGCCTCATGAACCTCGGCAGCGGCGGCGGGTAAGGCGGCATGGCCGAGCGAATCTACATCAAGAACACGAAAGGGGAACTCGACTCGCTCGAAGAGACCCCTTTCCCTTTAGAGGACGATCTCCAAGCGCTGCTCGCCGAGCACCCTGAGCTTCTGGATGGGCAGCAGATCAGCCCTGACGATCCCCGGCGCTGGATTCTGATCAAACGTGAGAAAGGCATTGCTGAAACGTCAGGCGCGGGGGACCGCTTCGCGCTTGATCACTTACTCATCGATCAGGACGCCATACCCACACTCGTCGAGGTGAAGCGGGGCTCGAATACGGAGGTTCGCCGTAAGGTGGTCGGGCAGATGTTGGAGTACGCCGCCCTTGCTACAGGCGGTGCAGGGAGTTGGGCAGTAGACGATATCCGGCGGGACTTCGAGGGGAAGACCGATGCTCCCGACGCCGCGCTCCGCGGACTGCTGGGCGAAGATCAGGATGCCGGCGATTTCTGGGAAGCCGTCCGCATAAACCTCGCTGCCAGACGCATCCGGCTACTCTTTGTTGCCGATGAAATACCCGACTCCTTGGCTCGGATCGTGGCGTTCCTCAACGAGCAGACGCGCGACAACATCGAAGTGCTCGCCGTCGAGATAAAGCAGTTCTCCGACCAGACCACGCAGACGCTCGTCCCACGTGTCATCGGGAGGACAGCGGCTCGCCCAACGGAGGGCAACCTAACGCGCGAGTTGTTCTTGGCCGGGCTTGGCAGCAGTATGGCACTGGCCGCAGCCCGGCTGCTCGATACTGCCTTGAAGGCCGAGGCATCCTTGACCTGGGGTGCGGCCAGCGTCAGCATTCGGGGGCATTGCCCGCTCTGGAAGGATCCCATTAGTGTCGGGTGGCTATCTCCCCCCAGAAAGACTGGCTGGCTAGGAACCAAGAGCTTCCAATTCGGCTGGGGAGGGCCCAGCTACGGGTACCCGTTTGAAATAGAGCAGCGCCTTAGTGCATGGACCGAGCAGTTCAGGGATGATGATTTCGCCGAGGCGGTGGGTGACAAAGGCCTCTCGTGGGCAATGACGCCTGAGGCCGCGGCGCAACACATCGACGTGCTCACGGACCGGCTCGCGGCGGTGCTCTCCGACCTGAAGTCGCTAAGCGCCGACGGCACGGGCGCCTAGCGCAGGGTGCCCTCTCTCTCGTTGGCGCACCCCTCCCGGCCCCCCGCCCTCACCCCAACCCTCTCTGAGACCTTTGCGTAACTCCGGCTCGGCCATGTGGTGCTCGGGGAGGGCGATTCGTGAATCGCCCCTACGGGAGGGGACGGGCAACCACGAGGGTTGCCCCTACAAGATTCGCCGCTGCGCAGCGCAGGTTGTGCAAGGGTCTCCAGCGGGAGAGGCCGGAGCGAGGGCGCCTAGCGGAGGGTGCGGAAGAAGGCGCGGACGTCGTCGACGAGGAGGTCGGGCTCCTCCATGGCGGCGAAGTGGCCGCCGCGGGGCATCTCCGTCCACCGGGCTACGTTGTAGCCCTGCTCGACGAGGCTGCGCGGCGGGTGCGAGATCTCCTTGGGGAACATGGCGACGGCGGTGGGCGTTTCGATGCGCCCGGCGCGGCCGAACTCGCCGCGGTTCTCGCGGTAGAGGCGCACCGACGAGTTGATCGTCTGTGTCACCCAGTAGATCATCACGTTCGTCAGCAGCTCATCCTTGGTGTACGAGCGCTCGACGTCGCCGCCGCAGTCGCTCCAGGCGCGCCACTTCTCGACGATCCACCCCGCCAGCCCTGCCGGGCTGTCGTTGAGCCCGTAGGCCAGCGTCTGCGGCCGCGTTCCCTGCATGATGGAATAGGCCGACTCGTCGCGCACCCAGCGGGCCATCTCGGCGCGGTAGGCCTCGACCTCGGGCGCGGCCGATTCGCCGGCGAGGCGCGCCATCCTTCCGATCACCAGGTTGAGGTGGATCCCCGCCACGTTCGCGGGGTACTGCTCCGCCAAGCTCGCCGTGACCGCCGCTCCCCAGTCGCCGCCCTGCGCGCCGAACCGGTCGTAGCCCAGCGTGTCGGTCATGAGGCTGCCGAACAGTTCCGCCATGCGGTGTGTCGTCATCCCCGGCTCGCGGGAGGCGTCGGAGAAGCCGTAGCCGATCAATGACGGCACGACAAGGTGGAAGGCGTCGGCGGGGTCGCCGCCGTGCGCCGCGGGGTCGGTGAGCGGCCCCGCGATCTTGTGCATCTCGAAGAACGACCCCGGCCAGCCGTGGCTGACGATGAGCGGGAAGGGGTCGGGGCCCTTGCCCTCGATGTGGACGAAGTGGATGCCGAGCCCGCCGACCTCGGCCTTGAACTGCGGCAGGGCGTTGAGGCGGCGCTCCTGCTCGCGCCAGTCGTAGCCGTCGCGCCAGTAGGTGGCAAGCTCCTTCATATAGGCCAGGTTCGACCCCATCTCCCAGCCCGCGCCGTCGACCTCGTCGGGCCAGCGCGTCGTGTCGAGGCGCAGCCGCAGGTCGTCGAGGACGGCGTCGTCGACGTGAATCTGGAAGGGCTCGGGCGCGGCGGCCATGTTCGTGCTCCCTGGCGGCGGTCTAGGTGCGGTAGTCTCGGAAGAAGGCGCGGATGTCCTCGACGAGTAGCTCCGGCTCCTCCATGGCGGGGAAGTGGCCGCCGCTGGGCATCTCGGTCCAGCGGGCGACGTTGTAGTTGCGCTCGGCGGCCGACCGGGGCGGGTTCATGTCGTTGGCGGGGAAGATCGCCACACCCGTCGGGACCGGCACGCGGTCGAGCGGCCCCGCTGCCATCAGCTTGCGGTTCTCGAAGTAGTAGCGCATCGAGGAGTTGATCGTGCCGGTCACCCAGTAGAGCATTACGTTCGTGAGCAGTTCGTCCTTGGTGTAGGAGCGCTCAATGTCGTCGCCGCAGTCCGACCAGCCCCGCCATTTCTCGACGATCCACGCCATGAGGCCGGCGGGCGAGTCGTTCAGCCCGTAGGCCAGCGACTGGGGCCGGGTCTCCTGGACTTCGGCGTAGCCCCGCTTCTCGCGCCGCCACGAGGTGACCTCTTCGACGTAGGCCTTCTCGGCCTCAGTGATCTGCTCGGGGTCGGGGTTGGGCGCGCCGGAGAGCATGTTGACGTGGATGGCGGGAACCCGGTCGGCGTGGCCGCGCCCCAGCGCCGCGCAGACGAGGCCGCCCCAGTCGCCGCCCTGGGCGACGAACCGGTCGTAGCCGAGGACGTCGGTCATCAACTCCCGGAAGAGGGCGGCGGTGCGCGGGACGTTCATCCCCGGCTCGCGGGGCCGCTGCGAGAAGCCGTAGCCGGGTAGCGATGGTGCCACGAGGTGGAAGGCGTCGGCGGGGTCGCCGCCGTGGGCCGCGGGGTCGGTCAGCGGCCCCGCGATCTTGTACATCTCGAAGAACGACCCCGGCCAGCCGTGGGGGATGATGATGGGCAGCGGGTCCGGCCCTTTCCCTTCCAGGTGGACGAAGTGCAGCTCGAAGCCGTCGACCGTGGCCTTGAACTGGGGCAGCGAGTTGAGGAAGCGCTCCTGGACGCGCCAGTCGTAGCCGTCGCGCCAATAGGCCGCCAGCTCCCGCATGTAGGCGAGGTTGGAGCCGTACTGCCAGCCCGAGCCCTCGATCTCGTCGGGCCAGCGGGTGCGGCCCAGGCGGGCGCGCAGGTCGTCGAGGACGGCGTCGTCGACGTGGATCGGGAAGGGCTTCGCGGCTCCCGTACCCATGTGCGGCGCGCCGCCTCCGCGGCCGCCGGACGCGGGCCGCGCCGGCGGGCGATTTCTTGACTACCCCAGAAGGCCGCCGCTAGAATCGAAGGGCGCCCTGGTCCCGGTGGTGTAGCCTGGCCTAACATACCACACTGTCAATGTGGAGATCGGGGGTTCGAATCCCCTCCGGGGCGCCACTCTTCTAGTTTCCCCTATCCGTCGTTTATGGATGGGCGTCCGCCTTGCGTGACGTGCAGCGTTAGCGACCGTTTGAACCTGGAGGACTACCACTGATGGTCGCCAACGGCGTCAAGGTGAACATGGCCCCTTCGCATCCGGGGGATTTCGTGCGGACGGAGGTCGTCGAGGAATTAGGCCTGACGGTGACGAAGACGGCCGAGATTCTGGGCGTCCGGCGGGCGACGGTTTCGGACCTGCTGAACGGCCGTAGCTCGTTGTCGGCGGAGATGGCGCTGCGGATAGAGAAGGCCTTCGGCATCAGCATGGACATGCTGCTGCGAATGCAGGCTTGGTGGGACGCCGCACACATGCGCGCCCGGACGGCGGACATCAGGGTCCAGCGCTACCATCCTGCCTGACCGCGACGCCGCGCTCGGCTACGCGCGATTCACTCGGCTCCACTCTTGAACGTAGCGCGTGCCGCCTCGATGGCCACCTGAATCTCTCGCTCGGCGTTGGCGGTGGAGCGCAATTCGCCCCGCTCGAATCGGTCGAGAATGTCCCGCTCTTCCCGGTCCATGTTGTCGTTCATGTTGACCGCCTCTGCCTATAGTCTATCGTCGCCTGCCTTGGAGCGCAGGCTACAGCCGCGGCACGATCCGTTCGGCGATGCGTTCGGCGTGCTCGACATGGTCGTAGACGGGGTTGAACATGATCATGTCGAGGTCTTCGCGGGCGAGGCGGGCGACCTGTTCCGTCACCTCGTCTTCCGTGCCCCACGCTGAGACCTGGAGCCCTAGCTCCTCGCTCCGATACTGGTGGAGGAAGAAGCGGCGAAGCTCCCGCTCGGCGCGCTCCTTGTCATCGTCGATGGCGACGTAGAGGCGCTTCGTGATGGGGAACGACGCGGGGTCTCGCCCGGAGGCTGCAAAGTGCTTCCTCAATGAGGCCAACACCTCAAGGAAGGAGTCCATCCGCGACGCGCCCGCTCCCATGAAGCCGTCGCCGAGGCGGACCGCCCGCTTGAGGGCGCCTTCGGCGCGCCCTCCGAACCAGATCGGCGGGTGCGGCCGCTGCACCGGCTTTGGCTCCAGCGTGAACCCGTCGAGGCGCCATTCCCCGTTGTCGAAGGTGATGTTCTCCTCCGTCCACTGCCGCTTGATGAGCTCCAGCATGTCGAGGAAGCGGCGGACGCGGCGCGCCGGGTCGATGCCGAAGATCGGGTAGCGCGCCTCGTGCCCGCCGAGGCCGACGCCCAGAATCAGCCGGCCCCCAGAGAGCTGGTCGATGCTGGCGGAGGCCTTGGCTACGTGCAGCGGGTGGAAGAATGGCAGGACGAGGACCGAGGAGCCGACCTTCACCCGCGACGTCGCCAGCGCCGCCGCGGTCATCAGGACGAAGGGGTCGACCGGCTTGGTGAAGACGCCGTGCTGCACCCAGAGGCTGTCGTAGCCCAAGGCCTCGGCCCGAGCGGCGTGGCGGCCAATGAGAGCGGCGTCGGCGGGCCCGTCGAGGAAGGTCTGGGGGATCGCGATGCCTACCTTGGTGCGGTCTCCAATGATCAAGCGTCCTTCATCTGCCATGGCTTCTTCCTTCGTCTCCGGTCCGTAGACATGCGGGGCGGGGTATAGTAGCACCACCGCGAGACCGAGGAGGCGTTCCATCGGCATGCTCTTGCAGGACAAGGTCGCGATCGTGAACGGTGTCGGGCCCGGACTGGGCCGGGCGCTCTGCGTCGAGCTGGCGAAGCACGGGGCCGACGTCGTCCTGGGCGCGCGGACCGAGTCGCGGCTCGAAGAGGTCGCCGCCGAAGTCCGCGGCGCGGGGCGGCGCGCCCTCGCCGTCCCCACCGACGCCACCGACGAGGCGCAGGCGAAGCGGCTCGCCGACAGGGCCGCCGCCGAGTTCGGCAGGATCGACGTGCTGGTAAACAACGCCGCAAAGAACGAGCCCTTCACCACCGTCGTGGATTCCTCCACCGAGGAGTGGCGCGCCTGCATCGACGACAACGTCATGGCCCACATGCAGGCGTGCAAGTACGCCGCCCCGTACATGATCGAGCAGCGGTCGGGGTCGATCGTGAACGTCTCGTCGATTTCGATGCGCAAGGGGGTGCAGACACGGAGCGCCTACAGCGCAGCAAAGGCGGCGATCGCGGTCATGACGCAGAGCCTCGCCGACGAGCTCGGCCCCCACCAGGTGCGGGTCAACTGCGTCGTCCCCGGCCACATTTGGGGCGACATGCTGGAAGGCTACTACCATCGCCGGGCCGGGGAGCTCGGCGTCACCTACGACGAGGTCTACCAGGGCTTCGCCGACCAGATGGCGCTGCGGCGCATCGCGCTCGACACCGAGGTCGCCGCGGCGATCATCTTCCTGGCCTCCGACATGGCCAGCGCGATCACCGGCCAATCGCTCGACGTGAACGCAGGTCTCTCCTACCACTAGCCCGCCAGGAGGAGCCATGGCCTTACCAGAATCATCCGACCCCGCCGTCCAAGCCCTCGCCGACCGCGCCGCCATCACCAACGTGATCGCGGGCTACGCCCTCGCCGTCGACGGCCGCGACTTCGACGCCCTGCGGGAGCTCTTCACGTCCGACGCCCACGCCAAGTACGGCGATTGGTTCGACGACAGCGGAGTCGACAAGATCATCCCGTTCGTCAGCGGCGTCGCCCACTTCGACGTCACCCAGCACTTCTTCGGCCAGTCGCTGATCGAGGTGCGCGGCGACGAAGCCGACGCCCGGACCTATTCCAACAACCACCACTTCGCCACCGACGACGACGGCAACCGCTACGCGGTGGTGCAGGGCAACCTCTACACCCAACGCTTCGTCCGCCTCGGCGGCGAATGGCGCATCGCCGACCTCACCCTCACCGTGCTCTGGGAGCGGGAAGAGTCCGCGCCCGTCGCCTGACACGAATCAACCGGGAGACACCGCATGGACTTCACCTGGGACGAGCAAGACCTGGCCTTCCGCGAGGAGGTCGACACCTTCTGCCGCGAGAACATCCCGTCCTGGTTCCGGGGCCACTTCGCGTCGAGTGATGACGACGAGAAGGTCTTTGCCAAGAAGTTCTGTCAGAAGCTCGGCGAGCGCGGCTGGCTCACCATGGCGTGGCCCAAGGAGTACGGCGGCGCCGACGCCCCGATCTGGACGCAGATGCAGCTCAAGGACCTCATGGAGTCGCACCGCGAGCCGCGCGGCCCGCAGTACATGAACCTGAACTGGATCGGCCCCAGCATCATGCTCTTCGGCACCGACGAGCAGAAGGACTACCACCTCTCGCGCATGACCGCCGGCGACGTGGTCTGGTGCCAGGGATTCAGCGAGCCCGACTCGGGCTCCGACCTCGCCTCGCTCCAGACGCGGGCGGTACGCGACGGCGACGACTACATCATCAACGGCCAGAAGATCTGGACCAGCAACGCGGAGAGCGCCGAGTTCTGCTTCCTCCTCGCCCGCACCGACCCCGACGCACCCAAGCACCGCGGCATCTCCGTCTTCCTCATCCCCATGGACACCCCCGGGCTCACCGTCCGGAAGATTCGCAGCATGGTCGGCTACGGCAACATCAACGAGGTATTCCTCGATGACGTCCGCGCCCCCCGCTCGACGATGCTGGGGAACGAGAACGAAGGTTGGGGCGTCATCACCGCAGCGCTGAACTTTGAGCGCATCGGCCACGCCGCCCACGCCGTCCTCGACGACGTGATCGACTACGCCAAGTCCTCAGACGGCGGCGCCCTCGCCGCCGGAAGCGACCCCGTCCTCCGGCAGAAGATCGCCGAGGCCTACGTCCGCTACCGCGCCGCCCGCGTGATGACCTACCGCCTCGCCTCCATCGTGGCCAAGGGCGACGACCCAGGGCCCCGCGACTCCTCCATCACCAGCATGCACACCCGCATGACGCACCAGCGCAACGCCGACCTCGCCATGGAGGTCATGGGCCCCTACGCCCGCGTCCAGACCGGCTCGCCCACCGCCCTCTACAACGGCGTCCTCGAGTCGCACTGGCGGCACAGCATCTCCGCCACCATCGCCGGCGGCACCATGGAGATCATGCGCGAACAGGTCGCCGTCCGCGGCCTCGGCCTGCCGCGCTAGCCTCTTGAGTGGAGATTGTGATGCTCACCGCCCGTGGACTCATGGACGTCAACACCGAGGCCGAGCCGCCATTCCTGGAGCAGGACGGGCTCACGCTGAACCGCAGCGTCGTGCACAAGGAGTTTTCCGGCGACATGGTCGGCGCCTCGGAGGTGCAGATGATCGCGGCCTTCACCGGTACTCCAGGCTCGGCGGCCTACGTGGCTATCGAGCACTTCACCGGCTCGGTGGGCGGAAAGCCGGGTTCGTTCGTGCTCCAGCACACCGGGGTGATGAACAGGGGCGACGCCGAGCTTACGGTCACGATCGTGCCCGACTCGGGCACCGGAGAGTTGGCCGGCATCTCGGGGACGCTAGCGATCGACAACGACGAGGGCCAACACTCCTACGTCCTCGATTACCAGCTCGAATGAGCGAGCGCCATTGGCCGCCGGCAAACGAGTAGCCGGGCCCGGCCTGCCGCGCTAACCCCTCGCCGGGAGCCAGGACTTCACGACGCCGTCAGCTTCGAGGGCGGCGATGTCGGCGGCAGGGTAGCCAGCCTCGGCGAGCAGCTCGCGCGTGTGTTCGCCGAGGACGGGGGCGAAGCGGCGCAGGTCCACCTTGGAGCGCGAGAAGGCGATGGGGAAGCCGACCTGCCGCACCTGGCCCACCGCGGGGTGCTCCACCTCCCACGCCATCCCCACGTGGCGGACTTGGGGATCGTCGAGCGCCTCGGCGGGCTCGTTGACCGGCGCGGCGCAGGTGTCCGCCGCCCACAGGTCGCGGAGCCAGTCGTCGCGGTCGCGGGTGAGGAAGATGGCCCGGATGTCTTCGACCATCGCGTCGACCTCAGGCCCCGACTCGCGGTGGAGCGGGATATAACGCTCCCGGCCGATCAGGCGGCAGAAATTCTCCCAGAACGGCACCTCGGCGTTCGAGGTCGTCAGCCACTTGCCGTCGCGGCACTTGAGGAAGGTGAGGGTGGACTGCGAGGTGGGCCGCGCCTTCTTCCGGAGGGCGGCGTCGCGGCGCCGCTGCGCATAGGCGCCGTGGTTCGACGACATGACGCTGCCGACCATGGAGACGTCGAGGTACTGCCCCTCGCCGGTCTCCTCGCGCTCGAGCAGCGCCGCGAGGATGCCGGCCGCGGCATGAAGTCCGGCGGTGACGTCGGCGAAGGCGACGCCGTGGCCCAGCGGCTCGCCCGTCTCCGGATGCCGTGGGCCGACGCTCCCCGCCACCGCCGACATCTGCCGGTCGTGGCCGGGAAAGCCGGCGTACGGTCCCGACTGTCCGAACGCCGAGATGCTGCAATAGACGATCCTTGGGTTGCGGGCCCGCACCGCCTCATAGTCGACGCCGAGCCATTGCACCACGCCGGGCCGGTAGCCTTCGAGGACAACGTCGGCCCGCTCCACGAGCCGGAAGAAGACCTCGCGGGCCTTGGGCCGGGCCGCTTCGTCGAGAAGTTCCAGCGCAACGCTACGCTTGTTCCGGGCGATGCTGTTGTACGCCGACGAGACGACCTCTTCCTCGGGCGTGGGGTCGGGCGGCGTCATCATGTCGCGCCCCATGCCGTATCGCGGTCGCGGCTCCTCGATCTTGACGACATCCATGCCCATGTCGGCGAGCAGGTGCGACGCCAACGGCCCCGGGAAGAGCCGGGAGAGGTCGAGCATCCGGTACTTGCCGAGCAGCATGCGGCCTCCGGCGCGGGCGCGCCTACATCGCGGGCGCATACCTTAGCACGGCGCGCGGAAACCATCAGGGGCGGGGGAAAGAAAAGAGTGGGAGACGGGACAGGAATCAGGCGAAATAGAGGCCGATGACGGCGCCGATCACCGTCACCCCCGTGCCGAACATGACGATGGTGAGCGTGTTCAAGCGGCTGTTCAGCTCACTGCGCAGGCTGTTCATCTCGCCCCGCATCTCGCTGCGGAAGCTGTCCATCTCGCCGCGCATCTCGCTGCGGAGGCTGTCCATCTCGCCGCGCAAGCCGCCCATCTCGCCGCGCAAGCCGTTGACGGACTGGTTCAAGTCGTCCAGCCGCTTATCGACTTGCTCGTAGGCGCCTTCGAGCCTGCTGATTCTTTGCTCGGTCGTCATGCCCCTCCCGTGTGACACCACTATACCGGAGGCGTTGACGAGCCTCAACGCCCGCGTGTCATGCCCGGCCCTGACGCTCGCGCCCGGGGGCGGGCGGCGCTGCTATAATCCCGCCAGCCGAATCGGGGGGCGCGCATGGACTACCAACGCTACGCAGACGAACACCATCTCCTCGTGGAGATCAAGGACCGCGTGGCCCTGGTCACCATGAACCGCCCCGAAAAGCGCAACGCGGTCAACTACGCCCTCCACCGAGGGCTGGAGACCATCTGGCGAGACCTCGGCACCGACCCCGACGTCGGGGCCATCGTCCTCACCGGGGCCGGACCCGCCTTCTGCGCCGGCGGCGACATGAAGGACTTCGGCCCCAGCGGCGGGATGCTCATCCTCCGGGGCGCGAAGTGGGCGGTGCAGAACATGGTCAACTGCGAGGCCCCGCTCATCGCCGCCATCAACGGCCCGGCCGCCGGATTCGGCGCCTCCGTGGCCCTCCTCTGCGACACGACGTTCATGGCCGACACCGCCCGCATCGGCGACACCCACGTCAACATGGGCCTCGTGGCGGGCGACGGCGGCTGTGTCATCTGGCCGCTGCTCATCGGCCCTCACCGCGCCAAGGAATACCTGATGAGCGGACGGTACGTGCCGGGGCCCGAGGCCGAACGCATCGGCCTGGTCAACCACTGCGTCCCCGCCGACAAGCTCATGGACGAGGCGATGGCCTACGCTACCGAGCTGGCCAACGGGCCCGCGGCGGCGATCCGGTGGACGAAGATGAGCATCAACCGGCTGATCTGGCAAAACCTGATCCTGGTGCTCGAGATGAGCCTCGCGACCGAGGGCCTCACCTCGGGCAGCCCCGACCAACAGGAGGCCGTCGCCGCCTTCCGCGAGAAGCGCACCCCCAAGTTCGGCGCGGGCTAGCGCCCATGCTGCAGTCGCGGTGGACCGGCAACGGCATCGAGCTCGCCGACGTCGAGCCCGGGCCGCTCCAGGACGGCCACGTCCGCCTGAAGGTCGCGGCCTCCGGCATCTGCGGCTCCGACCTGCACTCCTTCCGCGGCGACCTGCCAACGCGGCCCGGGGATACGCCGGGCCACGAAGTCGTCGGCACGGTCCTCGATGGCCCCGCCGGCATGGCCGACGTCCTCTACGCCGTCGAGCCGCACACCCGCTGCGGCGTCTGCGACCTCTGCCTCTCGGGCAAGCGGCATCTCTGCAACCAGGGCATGCTCATCGGGACGCGCATCCCCGGCGGCATGAGCGAGTTCGTCGACGCACCGGTCTACACCGTCCATCCAGTCGATGCCTCGGTCGCGCCCCTGGCAGCCTCGCTCTCTGAGCCGCTCGCCGTCTGCGCGCGGGCCTTGATGATGGCGCGGCTGGAGGTCGATAGCCGCGTCCTCGTCATCGGGGCGGGAGCGATCGGCCTGCTCGCCGCGCTGCTCGCCCGCGACCGCTGCGCCCGCGTCGCCATCAGCGCCCGCTACGAGCACCAACGCCGCGCCGCCGCCGACCTCGGCATGGAGGCCGTCGCCGAGGCCGACCTGATGTCCTGGGCCCGCGACAACGGCCCCGACGTGGTCATCGAGACCGTCGGCGGCGAGGCCGACACCATCGGCCAAGCCGTCAAGGCGGTGCGCAAGTCGGGGCGCGTCATCGTCCTCGGCGTCTTCACCGGCGAGGTCACCCTCGACGGCCTGCTCCTCGTCGTCAAAGAGGTAGAGCTGCTCGGCTCGGTCCTCTACGGCCCCAGCCGGCGCGGCTCCGACTTCGCCGCCGCCGTCTCTTTGCTCCCCCGCTACCAGCCCGACCTCGCGCCGCTGCAGACCCACCAGTACCCGCTGCAGGCCATTCATCAGGCCTTCGACACCGCCCTCGACAAGACCACCGGCGCAATCAAAGTAACGCTCCTCGCGGGGTAGCCGGGGCGCCTCTTCAGGCGGCGAAGCCGCGCTCTCCTGTTGACACGCCTTTTCCTTCCGTCGCAAGATTGGAGGCCGGAGGTGGTGAGGCATGTCCCGCTATGGCGTCGTCGATTCCGATGGCCACGTGAACGAACCCGAGTCCATGTGGCCGAATTATCTGGAAGAGCGCTTCCATGCCATGGCGCCGCGGCTCGTGACCGACTCCCAGGGCCGAATCCGCAGCCTTCTCGAAGGCCGCATGCAGCCGTACATCCCCCGCGACCCCAATCCCGACCCGGCTCGGCGGCGGAGGGGCGGGTACGATCCCCGCGCCCGCCTCGAAGACATGGATAGCGAGGGCATGGACGCCTCTGTGATGTTCCCGACGGCGGGCCTCCATTTCGCGGCGATTCAAGATCCAGAGGTCGCCGCCGCGCTCTGCCGCGCCTACAACAACTGGCTGTACGACTTCGCCCAGACCGACCCCCAGCGGCTGATCACCGTCGCCGTCATCCCCCAGGCCGACGTCTACGAGGCCATGCAGGAGACGCGGCGCGCCGTCGGCGAGCTCGGCGCCAAGGGCGTCATGTGGCGGCCCAACCCCGTCGGCGGCCGCAACCTCCACGAGCCCTACTTCGACCCGATGTGGTCGCTGCTCGAACAGCTTGAGGCGACCCTCTGCCTGCACGAGGGCACGACGCAGAACGTGCCGCAATCGGGCCTCGACCGGTACGACAACTTCCTCTTCCGCCACGTGGTCTCGCATCCCCACGAGCAGCAGATGGGCGTGCTCAGCCTGATCTGCGGCGGCGTTCTCGAGCGCCACCCCAAGCTGCGCGTGGCCTCACTCGAATCAGGCTGCGGCTGGATAGCGCACTGGATCGAGCGCATCAACCATCACCTGGAATACTGGGGCCACGCCAGCGCCCCTCTGCCCATGAAGGCCGACGAGTACTGGGACCGCCAGTGCTTCATCTCCGCCGACCCCGACGAGGCGATCATCCCCGGCATCATCCAGGCCATGGGCGACGACACCATCATCTTTGCCTCCGACTACCCCCACCCCGACGGCATCTTCCCCGGCGTGGTGAAGGAACTCGCCGACCGCGCCGACCTCTCGGAGACCTCGAAGGCGAAGATCCTGGGCGAGAACGCGGTGCGTTGCTACGGGTTGGAGGAAGACGGCGGCGCATGACGAACGTAGGACTGAAGAGCACACGACGGACGCCGGCGTCCAGGGCCGCCGGAGCGTGAGGAGCACTCGATGACCCAAGAGACGCCGCTTTCCAAAGAGACCGTCGCCGAGATGGCGCGCTTCGTGGGACTGCAGGTCGACGACGACGACATCGAGCGGCTGGAGGCCGAGGCGCGCTCCGTGGCCCGCAACATGGCGCGGCTGGATGCGATCGACCTCGACGGAGTCGAACCTCTCCTCATCCACTTCCTGCCGCCGAGTCAGCCACGATGAACGACCTCTGCGATCTCACCATCGCGGACGTCTCCCGCGTCCTCCGGTCGCGTCGCGCCTCGTGCGCCGAGGTGCTCGACTCCTGCCTGCGCCGTATCGAACGTGACGAGCCGGAGCTCAACGCCTTCATTTCGGTCATGGCCGGGGCAGCCCTCGAAGAGGCCGCCAAGGCCGACCGGCGGCTCGCCCGCGGCAGCATCGACGGTCCCCTGCACGGGATTCCCATCTCGCTCAAGGACCTCTACGACGTCGCCGGTTTCAAGACCACCGCCGGCTCGAAAATCTACGCCGAAAACGTGGCCACGAAGGACTCCGCCGTCGCCGAGCGCCTGCGGGAAGCGGGCGCGGTAATCGCGGGTAAGGCCAACATGACGGAGTTCGCGCTCGGGGGCATCCAGCCCGAGTACGGCCCCGCGGTCAACCCCTGGAACCACGAGCGGACGGCCGGCGGGTCGAGCAGCGGCTCCGGCGTCGCCGTCGCCGCCGGCATGGTGTACGCCTCGATTGGGAGCGACACCGGCGGCTCCATCCGGATACCCGCCTCCTTCTGCGGCGTCGTCGGCTTCAAGCCCACCTACGGGCGCGTGAGCCGCCGCGGCATGATGCCCCTCTCCTGGTCCCTCGACCACGCCGGGCCCCTGGCCCGCACCGTCGAGGACGCCGCGCTCGTGCTCCAGGCCATCATCGGCCACGACCCGGAGGACCCGACGACGAACGCCTCTCGCCCGCCCGCCCTGACCGAACGGCTGCGGCCCCGCCTCGACGGCGTGCGCATCGGCATCCCCGAGAACTACTTCTTCGACGAGCTCGACCGGGAGGTCGGCCAGGCCATCGACGCCGCCCGCCGCGCCCTCGACCACCTCGGGGTCAGCTTCAAGAGGGTCGAGATTCCCCACGCCGAAGACGCCGGGGCGGCGACCATGGCGACCATGGTCTCCGAAGGCGCCGCCGCGCACCGCAAGCACCTGACCACGCGGCCCGAGGACTTCAGCAAGCCGGTGCGTAAGATGTTCGAGGAAGGCTCGATCACGCCCGCCGTGACCTACCTCAAGGCGCAGCAGATGCGGACGCTCCTCATTCAGGAGTACCTGGAAGCGCTCTCCGAGGTCGACGCGCTCCTCTATCCCACGACGCCGATGGCCGCGTTCAACCGGGACGAGAGCCCGTACGCGGCTGACGGCGTCCCCAGCGTAGGGCGCTGCACCACGTCGCTGCCCCTCACCGGGCTTCCCGGCGTCTCGGTGCCCTGCGGCTTCACCAAGTCGGGCCTGCCCATCGGCATGCAGTTGGTCGGGCGCCACTTCGACGAGGCCACGCTGGTCCGGATCGGGCACGCCTACCAGAACGCCACCGACTGGCACACCCGCCGCCCGCCCGCCGCCGGCGACCGGAGCTTCGGCAAGTAGCCCGTTACGGCTGCATCGGTTGGCGGCGGTCTTCGTCCTGCTCCACGAGGACCTCGTAGTCTTCCTTGTAGCGCTTGAGCAGGAAGTGCGTCACCGTGTCCGTGACGCCGTCGATCGTGGCCAGCTTGTCGGAGACGAAGCGCGCCACCTCGTAGATGTCGGGCGCGATGATCAGGACGGCGAGATCGTACGTGCCGGAGACGAGATAGACGGAGCGCGCCTCGGGGAAGCGGTAGATGCGCTCGGCGATGGCGTCGAACCCGACCTCGCGCTCGGGGACGATCTGCACCTCGATGAGCGCCCACACGTCGCGGTTCCCCAACTTCTCCCAGTTCACCATCGTCCGGTGGCGGACGATGACGCCGGATTCCTCCGCCTCCTTCACCAGGCGCTCCACCTCGGCGGCGTCGCGGCCGGTCATTGTCGCGATGGTCTCGTAGGACGCGCGCGCGTTGGACTCGAGAATCTTGAGGATTTCTTCCATGGCTTTGCTCCGTCTCCGTGCCGGCGGGGCCATTGTACAGGCGCGGGGCCTGCGGCGCGGCCCTAGGCCGCCGGGACGGGGTTGACCGGGGCGCGGAGCTTGCTCCAGCCCGACGCCTGCTCGTAGGCGTGGGCGATCTGGAAGAGCGTCGGCTCGCTGAAGGAGGGGCCGATGATCTGCAGCCCGATGGGCAGGCCTTCGAGGAAGCCGGCGGGGACCGAGAGCGCGGCGACGCCGGCGATGTTCACCGGGATCGTCGCCACGTCGCTGCGGTACATCGCGACCGGGTCGTCGATGCGCTCCCCGAACTTGAACGGCGGCGTCGGCGACGTCGGGGTCACCAGCGCGTCGAGCCGCTCGAACGCGGCGTCGAACTCGCGCCGTATCAGCGTCCGCACCCGCGCCGCCTTCAGGTAGTAGGCGTCGTAGTAGCCCGCCGAGAGCGCGTAGGCCCCCAGCATGATGCGCCGCTTCACCTCGGGGCCGAAGCCGCGCTGCCGCGCCTTCTCCATCGCGTCCCACATGTTCTCCGCGTCGGTGACCTCGGGGCCGAAGCGCACCCCGTCGTAGCGCGCCAGGTTCGTCGACGCTTCCGACGGCGCGACGATGTAGTAGACCGCCAGCGCGTGCGGGGTGCTCGGCAGCGAGACGTCGTAGTCGATCACCGCGCCCATATCTTCGAGCTTCTTGATGGCGCGTTCCAGCACCTGACCAACGGTCTCGTCGATACCGTCCACGTACTCGCGCGGCACGCCAAGCCGCAGCCCGGCGATCTCCTTGCCGAGCCCCGCCGAGAAGTCGGGCACCGGCCGGTCCACCGAGGTCGAGTCGTGGGGATCGTGGCCCGCGATGGCTTGTAGCACCGTCGCGGCGTCCCGCACATCCTTGGTCAAGGGCCCGATCTGGTCGAGCGAGCTGCCGAAGGCGACGAGTCCGAAGCGGCTCACCAGCCCGTAGGTCGGCTTGACCCCGACCACGCCGCAGAAGGAGGCCGGCTGACGGATGCTCCCCCCGGTGTCGGAGCCGAGCGAGTAGAGCGCCTCGCCGGCGGCGACGGCGGCGGCGGGGCCGCCGGAGCTCCCCCCCGGCACCCGGTCGAGGGCCCAGGGATTGCGCGTGGGGTGGAAGGCCGAGTTCTCCGTCGACGAGCCCATGGCGAACTCGTCCATGTTGCCCTTGCCGAGCAGCACCGCGCCCGCTTCCTTCAGACGCAGCGTCACCGTCGCGTCGTAAGGGGGAACGAAGCGCTCCAGCATCCGCGAGGAGCACGTCGTCGCCACGCCTTCGGTCACGATGTTGTCCTTGAGCTGCATTGGCGCGCCGGTCAGGGGTCCGGCGTCGCCCGCGGCGATACGCGCGTCGGCGGCTTCGGCGTCGGCGAGGGCGCGTTCGGCGGTGACGGCGACGTAGGCCTCGACGTTGGGCTCGACGGCGGCGATGCGGTCGAGGTGCGCCTGGGTCAGCTCGACCGAGG
>DAOUKZ010000146.1:0-21403 GCA_034420775.1 Dehalococcoidia bacterium | reverse complement strand
CTTGCACTTGCGCGCGGAAGGCGAGGAGCCGGGCCAGGCGATCGTCGGGTGCAAGCGCCGCGGTGTCGGCGATGGTGTCGGCGGTGCGGGCGAGCAGGTAGGCCAGTCCGATCTGGCCTCGTACTGAGCCCGGCAGGGCCCGGAGCGTCAGGTAGAACGAACGGGAGACGCCGCGCAGCATGGCGGTCAGCAGCTCGCGCCGCTCACGGTCCGTGACGGTCTCCATACCGGTCGGGCTCCCTTCTTTCACCGGCTCGCACTGATGCGTACTGTACCCCAAGGTGGCTCGCATAACGGCTCCGGTTGTGAGGGAGCGGGCGATTCGCGAATCGCCCCTACAGGGGAGGGTCGGCGATTTCGATTGCCGTTGGCGGTTGGCGGGGGTCCCTCATCTCAATCTTCTCCCGAGGGAGAAGAGGTCCGGAGGGGGACCGCCGCGGCCCTCCCCGGCCCTCTCTCAGTCTCTCCCAAGGGGAGAAGGCTTAGGGGCGGCTTCCCCAGAGGCGGCGACTCTTGCCAATGCCGTAGGGAGGCGCTACCCTTACGCGACGCGCCTAGCGCCGGCCAGTTGTGCTTGCCGTGAACCGCCGCCGCTAGACCAGAGTTGGAGGAAGCAAGCGATGTGGATTAAGAAGGGTCGACAGCTAACCGGCCTGGTCGCCGCCGCGGTGATCACCGCACTTGTTGTGGCGGCCTGCGGCGGAGCCGATCCAACAGCAGAACCCCCGCCACCACCGCCGCCGACCCAGGCGCCATTGATTGTCGTCCCGACGGCAACGCCCGCGCCGACCAAGGCGCCCGAGGTCGTCGTGCAGACGGCGGCACCCCAGGCCACGCCGACGCCGCCGCCCACGCAGGCGCCGGTTGTCGTGGTTGAGACCGCGGCCCCGCAGGAAGCGCCGACCGCTGCGCCGACTCCGACCCCGCGCGTCGTCGTGCAGGTCCCCACCGAGACGCCCGTCCCTGGCGTGGGCGGCGTCGCCGAAGTGCTAAAGGGCTTCCGCTGGCTCCAGGGCCCCGGCCTCGAAAGCTGGCGTCAGGCACCCAAGCGCGGCGGCACCCATACCTACGCCTTCCCGAGCCCCAGCAGCGGCACGGACCAGATCCTCAACCGGTCCTACACCGTGTCCACGGCGATCAGCTTCGTCTACAACAAGCTGTTCACGTGCCAGTTCTCGCCGCTCATGGTCGAGGCGGACCCGGGAAGCTGCTTCCCCGTCGGCGACCTCATCTCCGAGTGGGAGTCCAATGCGGACGGCTCCTCGTGGACCATAAGGATTCACCCCGACGCCTCCTGGCACAACATGCCGGCCGACTCCCGCGGCTACACCACGGACCTCTCCGATCTCTACGGCAGGCCGGTCGTCTCCGACGACATCGTCCATACCGTGAACTACTGGCAGGGCAAGCTCACCAAGCCCGACGGCGAGCCGCAGGGAACGCCCTCGGCGCAGCAACACGCCCAAGCCGTCGAGAGCGTGGAGGTCGTGGACGACAAGACCCTGGTCTTCAACCTCGTAGGCCCCGACCCGTACTTCACCGCGAACTTCTCGCAGTTCAACGCGCGCGTCGTGCCGCCCGAGATCTTCAACCTTGAGGGCGACTACAGCCAGCGGACCGTCGGCTCCGGCCCGTTCCGCTTGGACAACTACGACCGCCAGGTCGAATGGGGCGGGAACGCCAACCCGGACTACTTCAAGACCGGCGCCGACGGCGCACCGCTGCCCTACCTCGACCGGCATCAGGTCAAGGTGCTCGGCGGCGACCTCACCCGCTCCGGTTTCATCACCGGCCAGATCGACAACGGGTTGAGCGTGGGCATCAGCGGGCCGTCCTCCGCGCTCAACTTCGGGCGGAGCTGCCCCCAGTGCCAGATCATCGAGTACTTCCTCTCTTCAAACACCTCGAGGATTCTCGGCTTCAAGCACCTCCCCACGGAGAATTTCCCGGACCCGTACTTCGCTGACCGTAACGCCCGCCTCGCCGTCGCCAAGGCGATTGACTACGAAAGCATCGGCGAGAACCTCTTCGAGGGCGCCTGGATCATGACCCCGGTCGCTCAACCTTGGGGCCTCCTCTGGGACAGCCCGCCCACGCTCAGGCAGATGGGCCTCGACCTGCCGGACGACGAGAACCCGTTCGTCTACGACCCCGAGCGCGCCAAGGAGTTGTGGGCCATGGCCGGCAAGGAGCCGGGCGAGAAGCTCACCCTCTACTACCACCAGTACAACGCAACCCATACCACCTACACCGTTGCGCTGGGAGCGTCGATCGCCGAAGCTCTCGATATCGAGGTCGAGGTCTTGAAGGTCCCCGACATCTCGATCCTCTACTCCATGTCGGGGTTCGTGAATCCGGTGGACATTCAGAACCACGAGTTCCTGATCACCCACACCCGGGCGACCGGCGCCCACCGTGCCTTCGTGCCGCTCAAGAACAAGTCCGACGACCTGCAGAACTACTTCGGTTTCAATAACGCGCGCATGGACGAGATCGCCGACGAGTGGGCCCTTGCCCCTGAGTTCGAGCGCGAGAAGGAGCTCATGCAGGAGTACTACGCCGAGACGATCAAGGAGCTGATCTACATGCCGGCCATTACCGAGGCCAGCTACGACGTCCAGAGCGCCCGCGTCCGCAACAGCTACCAGCAGTTGAGCGGCGGACGGGCCTTCCACCAGGGCGGTCAGCTCACCGAGATCATCTGGCTCGACGACTAGCCCAATCCGACTTCTCCGGACTGGACAGAGGGGGCTCGATATCGAGCCCCCTCTCTTTTTCCCCGCCGGCAGGCGCCGGCGCGCCCCTGGCGGGCGCGTGGCCCTCTCTCTAATCCCCCCAGAGGGGGAGCGGTTTGAGGTGTTCCCCCAGAGGAGACCTTCGCGTAACCCGCCGGCAGCCGAAAAGACTGCGGCGCGGGGAGGTCATCCCCTCTCCCGCTGGGAGAGGGTTGGGGTGAGGGCGGGGGGACTGGGAGGGGTGCGCCGACGTCAACGTAGCCCGCAGCCCCCATTTTGCAAGGGTCTCCAAGGGGAGAAGATCGAGATAGGGCGCCCCCGCCAACCTCCAACGGCTGACGACGTCGGCCTCACACTCCCGTAGGGGCGATTCACGAATCGCCCTCTCTCCGGCCTTTCCCCCTTTTGGGGAAACTGAAATAGGGCACGCGCCGTCAGGCGCGTCGGAGGGGCCGGGCGGGCCCCTCCCAAACCTCCCTCCCTTTATGGGAAGGACTGAGGGCGGGCCCCTTCCGGACCTCTTCTCCCAAGGGGGACAAGATTGAGATGAGGGGCCCGGCGCCAACCGCCGAAGGCCATCCGTGGCGGGACTACCGGCGCCGGTTCCTCCAGCCGAAGAAGGCCAGGCCCGGGACCGCCGCGCCGATGATGATCCACCCGGCATCCAAGGGAGCGCCGCCGGAATGGAGCGGGGCGGTGCAGCCGCCGCCGGAGGGCTCCGGCGTCGCCGTGGGTGCGGCGGTGGGCGCCGGCGGTACGGACGTCGCCGTGGGCGGCACGGCCGTCGCCGTGGGTTCCGGCGTCGCCGTGGGTGGGACCGGCGTAGCCGCAGGCACCGGTGTGGCCGTGGGCTCCGGCGCCTGGGTGGCCGTCGGCGGGGGTGTTGGCGTCGGCACAGCCGTGGGGAAGGGCGTCGATGTGGGGAACGGGGTCGGCGTTGGAGTCGGCGTCGCCGTCGGGGGAATTGGCGTGGCGGTTGGAGTCGGCGTCGCCGTGGGCACGGCCGTCGGCGTGGGCGTCGGAACCGGCGTGGCCGTGGCGACCGGCCTCGGCGTGGGCGTCGCCGCCCCAAGCGTGAAGCTCAGGTCGGTCGTGATCACGAAGTTGGCCCGGTTCATCGCCGTGGGCCTCTCCAGGGTCGGCCGCACCGCGTCCGTGGCCGGATCGATCAGCGAGAACTCGACGATCGCGCCCGGCGCCACTGCCGACTGCTGCACGTCGATGCGGTATTGATCGGGGTCAAGCCCTGCGTTCCCGGTGCGGCCCAGTCCCAACCGCTCGCCGGACGACTGCAGCGCCAGTTGCACGACCGTGCCCGCCGGGGCCGGCGCGCCGTCGATCGTCACCCGCCCGGTAAACACCGCGATCCCGCCCTGGGCCGAGACTACCCGCGGCAGGAGACTGACGACGAGGATTCCCGCGAGCGCCGCCAATAGGGCGAGAGATAGGGCGCGCCACCGCAGACCCATATATCTCCAATCACGCTTACATGTACTTGGGACGACAACAAACACTACATGATGTAGTTACCTTAAATCAAGGGGCCGCGGCTCTCCTCTTCCGGCGCCCTCAGCCGCGAAGCCGGCCGCTCCTCCGGTGCGTACCAAGTTGCGCAGCCGGTACATCCGTCGCCCAAGTGCTACAATGACCTTGTAGGAAGCGCATCGGCCCGGCTGGGCGGGCCAAAAACAGGAGTACCGGCGCGTTCCAAGCGCCGCCGTCCGCCGCCGAGGAGGGGCAGACCTTGAAGCAGTCGGTTCGTCCTAACCCCATAGGATGGATCCTGCTGATCGCCGCGATCGCGATCATCTTGCTCTTCCTGCTGCGCTCGCCGAGCTCCACCCCCGAGCTCGCGCTCAGCGAAGTCGTCGAGATGGCGCAGGCCGGTGCAATTGCCACGATCCAGGTTGAGGGCGACAAGCTCATCGTCCTTACCGCGAGCCAAGGCGAGTTCGAATCGCGGAAGGAGTCGGGCGCCTCGGTTGTCGAGATCCTACGCGAGGCCGGGGTCGAGACCGGCTCCAACGGCGTCGAGGTCATCGTCAAGAGCACCGGCTTCAACTTCGGCGGGCTCCTCATCTCCTTCCTCCCCCTCATCCTCTTCGGGGCCTTGCTCATCTATCTCTTCCGCCGAACGCGCGGCAGCCTGAACCAGACGATGAACTTCAGCCGCAGCCAGGCGCGGCAGATCACCGAGGACCGGCCCACCATCACCTTCCAGGACGTCGCCGGCGTCGACGAAGCGAAGGTCGAGCTCGCGGAAATCGTCGAGTTCCTCAAGAACCCGGAGAAGTTCGCCCGGGTCGGCGCCCGCATCCCCCGGGGCGTGCTGCTCGTCGGCCCGCCGGGCACGGGCAAGACGCTGATCAGCAAGGCCGTCGCCGGCGAGGCGGGGGTCGCCTTCTTCTCCATCAGCGGCAGCGAGTTCGTCGAGATGTTCGTCGGCGTCGGCGCGAGCCGCGTCCGCGACCTCTTCCGCCGCGCCAAGGAGAACGCTCCGGCGATCCTCTTCGTCGACGAAATCGACGCCGTGGGACGGCACCGCGGCGCCGGCGTCGGCGGCGGGAACGACGAGCGCGAGCAGACCCTGAACCAGATACTGGTCGAGATGGACGGCTTCGACGAGCGAACCAATGTCATCGTCATCGCCGCCACCAACCGGCCCGACGTCCTCGACCCCGCCCTCCTCCGGCCCGGCCGCTTCGACCGGCGCGTGGTCCTCGACCTGCCCGACATCAAGGGACGCGAGGCGATCCTCGGCGTCCATCTCAAGGGCAAGCCCCTCGACGATTCGGTCATCGTGAACACCCTGGCGAAGCAGACCGCCGGTTTCAGCGGCGCCGACCTCGCGAACCTCGTCAACGAGGCCGCCATCCTCGCCGCGCGGGAGAACAAGGACAGCATCGGCGCGGACGAGTTCGAGGAATCCGTCGACCGCGTCATAGCCGGCCCCGCCCGGCGCAGCCGCCGCGTCTCCGACAAGGAAAAGAAGGTCATCGCCTACCACGAGGCCGGCCACGCCATCGTCGCCGCGCACGTCCCCGGGGCCGACCCCGTCCACAAGGTCACCATCGTCGCCCGCGGCGCCGCCGGCGGCTACACCCGCATGCTCCCCGAGGAGGACCGCGGCCTCTACAGCAAGGGCCAGTTCGAGGCCCAGATGGCGGTGATGATGGGCGGCAAGACCGCCGAGGAGATCGTCTTCGGCGAGGTCACCACCGGCGCATCCAACGACCTGCAGCAGGCCTCCAAGATCGCCCGGCGCATGGTCACCGAGTTCGGCATGAGCGAGAGTCTCGGCCCCCGCGCCTTCGACGAGAGCAGCATGGTCTTCCTCGGCAAGGAGCTCGCCCAGGGCCGCAACTACAGCGACGCCGTCGCCAAGAAGATCGACTCCGAAATCGACAAGCTTCTCGATAAGAGCAAGGCCACCGCCAAGCGCATCCTCACCAAGAACCGCGACCGCCTCGACCGCCTCGCCGGCCGCCTCATCGAGGTCGAGACCCTTGACGGCGACCATCTCAACGACCTCCTCGTCGGGGGCGGAACGCAGGCCGCCCTCCCCATGGGCGACGACCCCGAACCCCTCCCCGCCGTCGGCGCCTAGCCCGCCGCGGGCACCGCGACACTCCCCGCTCCCTTCTAACGACGGCGCGGTGCTATAGTCGCCGGCAGAGCGGAGCCGCGGACGCCAAGGCCGCGCTCCGGCGCGTGCGACATGACCAGCCCATCGCCGCAGTCCTCGACGGCGCCTCAGCCGTGGCCGAGCGTCATCATCCACGCCGACCTCGACGCCTTCTACGCCTCCGTCGAGCAGTTGGACAACCCCGAGCTGCGGGGCAAGCCCGTCCTCGTCGGGGGCTCGCCCGAGCGCCGAGGCGTCGTCGCGGCTTGCTCCTACGAGGCCCGCGCCTTCGGCGTCCACTCCGCCATGCCGATGCGGACCGCGGTGGCCCGCTGCCCTCGCGCCGTCGTCGTCCCGCCACGCTTCGACCGCTACGCCGAGGTCTCCCGCCGTGTCATGGCCATCTTCCGCGCCACCGCCTCCGTCGTCGAGCCCGCCTCCCTCGACGAGGCCTACCTCGACGTCACCGCCGCCGCGCGCCGCTCCTCGCCCCGCGCCGTGGCCGAGAGCCTGAAGGCCGAGGTCAAGCGCGTGACCGGCCTCAACGTCTCCATCGGGCTCGCCCCCTCCAAGTCCGTCGCCAAGATCGCCAGCGACATGGACAAGCCCGACGGCCTCTGCGTCGTGCCGCCGGGCGCCGAGCCCGCCTTCCTCGCCCCGCTCCCCACCCGCAAGCTGCCCGGCATCGGCCCGAAGACCAGCAAGCTGCTGGAAGATGAAGGCGTGGCCACCCTGGGCGAGCTCGCCGCCAAGTCGGACGAATGGGCCCAGCGGCGCTTTGGGCGTCGCGGCCCCGAGCTGGTACGCCACGCCCGAGGCGAGGACCACCGCGAGGTCGCTCCCCGCTCCGGCGCGAAGTCGGTCAGCGCGGAGACCACCTTCGAGGCGGACCTCGAGGACGCCGACGCCCTGCTCGCCGCCGCCGACCGCCTCAGCCGCCGCGTCGGCGAGCGTCTTCAGAAGCAAGACCATTGGGGGAGAACCGTCACCATCAAGCTCCGCCTCGCCGACTTCACCACCTTCACCCGCAGCGCCACCCGCCCCGCGCCCATCGGCGGGCCCGACGACCTCGCCGCCACCGCCCGAGAGCTCCTCCGCCGCGAGATCGCCCCCGGTCGCCGCTTCCGCCTCCTCGGCGTGGGCGTCTCCGGCTTCCCAAGCGGCGAGCAGCAGCTCAGCCTGCTGTAGGCGGACATGCGCGCGGTTCCGGGCACGGGCGTGCCGACGTGCTACATTGTCGGCAGCGTCGCCGCTCCGCAGGAGGTAGCTCGAAACCCCATGTTGAAGCTGATCGCCCCACGAGACCTAGACCCTATTCCCGCCGCTGCCGCGACGGCCTTCGTGGTCTTGGCCATTTTCGCCTGGACGGAGCGTACCGTCCTTGTCGACCCCGACGGGATGTCCGTCCCCTATTGGCCCTGGAAGCTATGGCAAATCGGCCCGTTGCTGATGGGGTTGGGCGGCGTCTGGTGGCTCTGGTCGAGCACGCGCCGCGTCCCCTGGCTACGCAGCCTGGCGCTGGGAGCCTTGGGTCTGGTGGTGCTCGCCAACGCGTACAGCGGCCTGTTCGGCGACCATTGGGGGGACGTGTGGCGCACCGTCAACCCGCTGTTCATCGGCTCCTCCAGCGTGGCGGCGGTGGCCTTTTGGCGCCGCGGAGGCGAGGCGGGGCGCGTGGGCGCCGCGGTTTCTGTGGCGCTGGGCGCCCTCGTCTTCGCAAACGCCTACTTCGTCAACAACGGGATTCTCTGGCAGGTCCTGGACCCGGTGCGGATGCTGACGGCACTCGCCTGGGCCGCCGTCGCCGGCCAGGTCAATGTCGCGACATCCGAAGGCGCGGACTGATCGGCCGTTGATGAACAACCCCACCGGCGAACGACAGCTCGGCCTGCGCTAGCCGCCCGCCTCTGCAGCTTGGAGAGCGCTTGACTCGCACAGACAAGTGTGTACTATGTAGTACACATGACTTTCGGCGCCTACATTCGCACCGCCCGTGAGAACCTTCGCGGCGATGATCGCGCCTTCTCCGTTCGCAAGGTCGCGCAGCGGATCGGCGTCGAGCCCGCCTATCTGAGCAAGATCGAGCGGGAGCAGACCGCTCCTCCGTCGGAGGCCGCCATCCGCCGGCTGGCGGACGACCTAGGAGAAGACCCCGACCTGCTGCTGGCGATGGCGGGCAAGGTGTCCAGCGACCTCCAGCGCATCATCCTGCATCGGCCGCGCCTCTTCGCCGATCTACTCCGGGAGCTGAAGGATGCGCCCGACCACGCGATTCTCAGGGTCGCTCGGGAGGTGCGGGACGGCGAATGGTAGGAAAGGTGTACGTGGAGATCACTAGAAGTAAAGGAGAGATTGGACGATGATCGAGCTACAGGCCGACCGGTTGGTTTTCCGATTCCCGGAGGTTCACGCGGACGCCGTGCTCCGCGTCGGCTTCCAGCGCACGCTGCGAATCCCCGACGACAACCGCGACTATCCCTTGCCGCCCGGCCTTGGGGAATTCCCCCTCGCCCACGTAGACGACCATGCCGACGCGCTGCCCGAAACGTGGCGCAGGCATGGCGGAGTCTTCCTGCCGATGTACCAGGCGGAAGCGATGTGGATCAACTTCGACGCCTCCTACCCCATGGCCGTGAAGGTGGCTGCCGGAAAGATCAACGCCCTCACGGGCGAGCCGTGGAAGGAGAAACTCTCCAGGAGTCCGCAGAACTATCTCGTGGTCCCCGACCAGCCGTGGCTCGACGGATTCTGCGTCGACAAAGGCTTGGTCCGGCAGTTCGTCGCGATGCCGTTGGGGGAAGGCTACTCCGCTGAGGAGCAGCTGACCGGAGCGGCGCAACACGGCGGACTCCAGATCGCCGTCTACCCCATCAAAGCGTCGAGGTATGAACCGCCTCTGCGGCACGAGCACATGGCGGTGTACAGCATGGCCTCCGCTCCGGCTCCCGAGATGGCATTGGCTCCCGGCGGCCTCATGCGCCAGGAGATCTACGAGGACGACTACGGCTTCACCGCGTGGGACAGGACCGCGCATGCCCGCTGCTTCGTCCACGTCCTCAACAGCGTGCAGTTCTTCAAGGCCTGCGGCGTCGAACCGCCGGGACGGCCCCCCACGGCGAGGCAATACACCGCCGTGGGACTCCCATGGTTCGACTACTACGGCGGCGACCTGGAAGCACTGGCGGGCGCCAAGAAGCTCGCGGGTTTGGACAGCGTCGCCGCGAAGACGCTGAAGCAGGGTAAGGGGGTCCTCCCCGGCAACGACGCCGTAAAGCCGTCGGTGGTTAAGGAGCTAACTGGGAGGCGCGTACGAGAGGGCAGGTTCTAGGAAGGTTGAGGCGAGGGCACTAGCCGGGTGGGACCTTCCCCGCCCGCCGAGCCACGCCCGTCCTAATCTCCTCCACTACGCCGGCCAGCGCCGCGAAGTCCGCCGCCGTCCGAACCCCCGGGGGCGGCTCGGCCGCTCCTTGTCCGAACAGCACCGCGTGCATGCCCTTCTCCACCGCCGCCAGCACGTTCCGTGGCTTGTCGTCGACGAAGACGTGCGCGGCGGCGTGGGACGCTTCCAGGAAGGCGTCGTAGATGGCGCCGTCGGGCTTGCGGTGTCCGACGCCGCCGCTGATCGTCCACGACAGGATGGAACCGGTGAGGCCGAAGTGCGCCGCCCGCGCCGACGCCCATTCCGCGAGGTCGTTCGAGATGCAGGCCATCGGCAGGCCGGCCTCCTTGCACCAGCGGAGAAAGTCCAAGAGCCCGTCGGTCAGGGTGTAGCCGGACATCAGCCGCCGGTCCAAGAGCGCGGGGTCTTCGGAGATTCCCCAGCGTCTCCACAGTTCCGCCGAGCCGATGACCCCCAAAGACGCCTCGTTGTAGACGCTGACGATCTCGGCGTCGGTCTTGGTGCAGCCAAGCTCGCGGAGGAGCGGTATCACCAGGTCCGTGAGGTCTTCGCCGGGCTGGTAGATCACCCCCATGGCGTCGAGCACGACCATGAGGTCTGGCGGCGAGGGAGGCGTCACGCGCCTTCGTTTCGAAGGTCGCGCTGGGTGAAGCCGAGGACGGCGCCCCAGGCGTCCTCCCGGTCGATGACGATCGTGTCAGGGCCGTCCGGCTCGAAGCGCACGCTCTTCGAACGCAGGAAGTCCGCCGCCTGCTGGACGTCCTTGACCTTGAAGGTGACCGAGTACAGGGTCTCGCCCGACCGCTCCAGCTCCCTTCCTTCCGGGCCGGAAGCCGACAGCGGCTCGGCAGCCTCCATGATCGAGACGTCACCCAGGGCGAAGTAGCCGCTGCGCTTCCGGCCGGACGCCTCCTCCTCGCGAAGGAGCTTCCCTCCGAGGGTGCCTTCATAAAGGCCCTTTGCTTCCGCCAGGTCCCTGACCACGGTCGTGAAGTGGGAGACCCCCTCGATGCGAAGGGGATGCTCGTCGCGCCAGAAGGCGGTCGACCAGCCGGGCTTGAGCCGCGGGTCGAGGTCCTTGCTGAGGCCTCCAAATGGGGCGAACTCCAGGATGCCGTAGGTGTCCTTGGGGTGAGTCCAGACCGCGCGGCCCGGCCGGGGCGCCTCCAGGCGGTCGCCGCCGGTGCTGTACATCCGCACGTTGTGCTCCGTGAGGGTCCGAAAGGCCTCGTCGACGCTGTCCACGAACCACGCCACGGAGTGCAGCCGCTGGCCGAACCTCGCGTGGAACCGGCCCAGGGCCGACTGCTCCGCGCCCGGCACCTTGGCCGGCGACACCGGTTCCATGACGAAGTCGCCGATGGCCAGCAGGGACGCGTCCCGCATCGCCTCCGCCATGTAGCCGCGGTAGTAGCGGATGGGGGCGAAGACCTCGTCGTACCAGGCGTCGGCGGCGTCGAGGTCGCTCACCACGTGCACGACGTGGTACACCATCCCGATCTTGAACATATTCGCCTTCCTGTTGGACCGTGCCGTCGAGGTTCCGTCTAGCCTTGCCGCACGTAGAGGCGCCACTGGCGTGGCTCCAGGTCGGCGCTAGACATCCACCGCCTCTGCTTCCACATACGGGCGGAGCTCCTGGCGGAGCGCCTTTTGCGTCACCAGATCGACGGAGTGCCCGAGCAGGTCTTCGAGATAGAACTGCAGGCCGAAGTACTGCTTCGACGTGGCCGGCCCGTCGAATTGCACCAGGATGTCGATGTCGCTACCGTCACTCGCCTGATCGCGGGCCGTCGAGCCAAACAGCGCCAGGCCGGTGACGCCGAAGCGCTCGACCACGACCGCCTTGTGCGCTCGCAAGAGCGTCAACGTCTCGTCCCTAGTCATGGCTACAAGTTCCGGCAGACCCTTGAGGAATAGTGGCTCCCGGAGCAGGACTCGAACCTGCGACCAATCGGTTAACAGCCGACCGCTCTACCAACTGAGCTATCCGGGAGCGTGGCGGCCGGCCCCGGGGCCGGCGCGTTGGGCGGGGCCTTCTGAATTATAGCAAAGGCCCCCGGCTACTTGCCGATGCAGAACTGGCTGAAGATGCGGTCGAGGAGGTCCTCACCCACGCCTTCGCCGGTTATCTCGCCGAGGGCGCCGAGCGCGGCGGCGAGGTCGATGGTGACGAAGTCCTCGGGGGCGCCCTCCGCCAGCGCTTTCCCGGCGGCCCGCGTGTGCGCTAGGGCCCGCTCGAGCGCGTCCTTGTGGCGCGCGTTCGTGATGAGCACGTCGTCCGGCGTGACGACCTTGCCGCCGAGGGCGGCGTCGGCCATGGCGCGGTGCAGGTCGGCCATCCCTTCGCCGGTGCGTGCCGAGAAGCGCACCGCCGACGGGCCAAGCGCGGCGAGGTCGGCGGCCGCCGGGAGATCGGCCTTGTTCGCGACCACCACCACCGGCTTGCCGTTCGCGGAGCCCGCGATCCGCTGGTCCTCCTCGCTCAGGGGACGGCTGATGTCGACCACCGCCAGCAGCAGATCGGCCCGCTCCGCGGCGGCGTGGCTCCGCTCGATTCCCATCCGCTCGACGCGCCCGCGCGCGCCGTGCATCCCCGCGGTGTCGATCAGACGGAAGGGGATGCCTTCGACCCTCGCCACCTCTTCGACGGTGTCGCGCGTCGTGCCGGGAACGTTGGTGACGATGGCCCGCTCTTCACCGAGCAGCCGGTTGAGCAGGCTCGACTTCCCCACGTTCGGCCGCCCCACGATGGCGGTGGTCACGCCGTGGCGGTAGACCATCCCCGCGTCCGCGAGGTCGAGCAATCCGGCGATGCGCGCCCCGGCCTCCTCCACGATGCAGGCCGGCTCAATCTCGATTTGCGACTCGACCTCGTCTTCGGGAAAGTCTATGCAGGCGGTCAGGTACGCCTGCAGGTGGAGGAGCCGCTCACGCACCTGGCGGATGGGCTCGGAGAGCCGGCCCCGCAGGCCGGCGACAGCGTGCCGCAGCCCGGCGTCGCTCCGCGCCTCGATGACGCCGAGCACCGATTCGGCCTGGGCCAGGTCGATCCGCCCGTTGAGGAACGCGCGGAGGGTGAACTCTCCGGGACTGGCGGGCCGCGCCCCCGCCCCGATGGCGAGCGAGACGATGCGCTCCAGCGCCACCGGGCTCCCGTGACAGGTGATCTCGGCGGTGTCCTCGCGGGTGTAGGTGCGCGGCGCGGTCATCGCCACCGCGACCGCCTCGTCCACCACCGACCCGTCGCTGGGGTCGCGGACGCGCCCCACGCAGGCCATGCGGTCTTCGACGGCGCCGTCGAAGAGCCCCCGCAGGATCCGGTGCGCGTCGGGCCCGCTCAAGCGCACGATGCCGAGGGCGGCCTCCCCCGGCGCCGTCGCCACCGCCACGATCGTGTCGTCGTACATGGCGGCATTATAGGGTCGGCGCGAGGCGGGGCAGCAGCTACTCGGCCCGGCCGGCGACCTTGGGCCGGTAGTGGCCCTGGTACGCCTCCGGCAGCAGGTCGGCGACGCGCTGCATCATGATGTCGGCCAAGGCCTGACGTTGCTCCCTGCCCAGGGTTCCTTCGATGACGGGGAGCGAAAACGGCGCTCCGATGACGACCCGGATCACGGGGCGCTCCCAGAGGATGGTGCGCCATCGGAACTTGTCCGTCCCGGTGACCGCGACGGGGAGAATCGGCGCGTTGGACCGCACGGCGAGCAGGGCGGCGCCGGGCCTGGCCCGCGCCATGCCCCCGCTCCGCGACCGGGTGCCCTCCGGGAACATCCCCACGACGCGGTCGGTGGAGAGCAGGTCCAGGGCCGCGCCGATCGTCTCGCGGTTGGCCAGGCCCGTCCGGTCGATGGGTATGGCGCCGAAGTGTCTGGCCAGAAAGCCCGCCAGAGGATGGTCCGTGATCTCGGTCTTGGCGAGGTAGTGGGTCTTTCGGCCCACGGAAGCGGGCACCAGGCCGGTGTCGCTGTAGTGGAGGTGGTTCGAGATGACGATCAGCGGTCCGCGGGGCGGCACGTTTTCCCTGCCCACCAACGTGAAGCGCGTCAACAGGCGGAAGACGAGCACAGTAAACCCGATCAAGAGGCTGTAGTGGAGGCGTTGGTAGAGTCGAATCATGGTCCTGCCGGAATGCGGCCCTCGGCAATGCGCACGATCTCGTCCACGACGTCATCGACGCCGAGGCTCGTCGTGTCGATGCGGCGGGCGTCGGCGGCGGCGGTGAGGGGGGACAGGTCCCGGCCGCTGTCGAGGCCGTCGCGACGGACGAGGTCGGCGAGAACGTCTTGATAAGACGCGGACTCGCCGCGCCCCCGGCGCTCTTCGAACCGGCGGCGAGCGCGCTCTTCCGGCGAGGCGTCCAGGTAGATCTTCAACGGGGCGTCGGGCAGCACGACGGTCCCGATGTCCCGCCCCACCATCACCACCCGCCCCTCGCCGGCGAAGCGGCGCTGGAGCGCGACGAGCTCGCGGCGCACGCCGCCGACTGCCGACACCCGCGACACGGCGCGGTCGACTTCAGGCCGCGTGATTGCCTCGGTGAGGTCGCGGTCGCCCGCGTAGATCGCCGGGGCCGCCCCCTGTCCGGGCCCCGCCTTCAGGTCGAGACCGGCCCCCTTCGTGAGGGCGGCAAGCGCCGCGTCATCGCCCGTGTCCACCGCCGCCTCCAGCGCCAGCACCGTCACCGCCCGGTACATGATTCCGGTGTCGACAAAGCGGTAGCCGAGGCGCTCGGCGAGCGCCCGGCCGACCGTCGTCTTCCCCACGGCCCCCGGGCCGTCGACGGCGATGACGCCTATGACGGCATGCTCCTGCGGTCCGTCCATAGGGGGCCATTATAGGGAAGCCCTTGGCCGCCCTCCCCTCCGGCCTTTCCCCCTCCTGGAGACCTTTGCGTAACCCGCCGGCGAGATAGAGAACGGTGGAATGGGCGGGGTCTTGCTCCCTCTCCCGCTGGGAGAGGGTTGGGGTGAGGGCGGGGGGACCGGGAGGGGTGCGCCAACGTCGACGTAGCCCGCACCCCTCATTTTGCAAACGCCTCCACGCGGCGAGGCCGTCCATCGACGCCTGGCTGCGGGACCTTCGCACTAGCAAGGAAGCAGCGGGGACCCGTATCCCGCCCTCGGCCATTCTCCGGGCGCGCGACCCGGACCACGAATGACGGCGGGTGTGGGCGCCGCGACAGAATCTGACCTGCTACGACGCCTGGTACGTCGCGCTGGCCGAGGCGCTCGATTGCCCCTTGGCGACCCTCGACCGGAAGCTCAGCCGCGCCGACGGCCCCGCCTGCGCGGTGGTCACGCTCTTCCGTTCATAGGTCTGCCGCCGCGCCGGACGCCGGCAACCCCGATTCGCGGTGAGCGCGTATACTCTTAACGACCGTAACGAGCGCGCCGGCGAGCCCGGCCGCCGCCGCAACCCCTTCAGATCGACTTTTCAAGGAATCGCATGCGCATCTTTCGACCTCGCTCCTTCATCTCCATCGCCCTGCTCGGCGTTCTCGCCGCGGTCACCGTAGGGGCCTGCGACGGAGGGGGCTCTCCCTGCCGCAACGACGAGCCCCTCGAGGTTCCTCCCGCTCAGCGCGGCAACCAGATGTCGGTGCAGGCGCACAGCCTCACGCTGACCGACGAGATCTACTACCTCGCCGACAACGTCTCGTGGGTGATCCGGCAGCCCGACCCGGAGCGGACCATCGCTATCGTCGAGATCACGGCGCGCAACGACCGGTCGGACAAGGTGCGGGTCGAGGTCGGTCCCGATGCCTTCCGCCTGCTTGACGCGGACTCCAACGAATACGCGCCCATCAACCCGTTCGACGCGGAAGGGGGCTTCGTGCAGCTTGCGCCGAACCCGCCCGCGACCCAGCCCTACTACTACTGCAATCCCGCGCCCCCAGAAGGAGTGGAATTCGTCTGGGGCCCGTTCGACCTCGAGCGCACGTTCGGCATCCGGGGACTGGCCCTCTTCGACGTTCCCCGCGGGCTGGAGTACTCGCAGCTTCGCTGGCGGGCGATTGAAGCCGTCTTCGTGCGGTTCCAAGGCGCGTTCGACGGGGCGGGCGAGCACCTAGGCCCGTGACCAAGCAGCCCGGGTCCCGGTTGATCGTCGGGCGAAACGGGCTGGCCGCGCGGCGCTGCCGGATTAGCTCGCTTGCCTAGCAAGGTACGCTTGCTGCCTGCCGCCGCAGCCGTGAGCGCGCTCGCATTGTTGTTGACCGGCTGTTCTTCGGCCATCGAACCCGAGGATCTGACGGCAACGGTGGAGGCGCGCGTGGCGACCGCACTGGCCCTGCAACCCACCGCCACACCCCAGGAGATAACGATACCTCAGTCGATGGCGATACCGTGGAGTAGGGAATCGTCCGCCTGCCGGGACGACGGCCCTCTGGACCCGCCCCCCGCGCAACGCGGCGACCAAATGTCGGTGGAGGTCCACGGCATGACGCTGACCGACGAGATCTACTACCTCGCCGATGGCGTCTCCTACGTGGTCCGGCAGCCCGACCCCAGGCGGACTATCGCCGTGGTCGAGATCACGGCCCGCAACCATCGGAACACCCATGTGCGGGAGGGCATCGGGCGCGACTCCTTCCGTCTATTGGACGAGGTATCAAACCAGTACCCTCCCATCGACCCGTTCGACACCGAAGCAAGGTTCGTGCACCCGGCTCCGAACCCGCCCGCGGCCCAGCCCTACTACTACTGCAACCCGGCGCCCCCGCGAGAGGTCACCTTCTTCTGGGGCCTGTTCGATCTACCGGGGAGTAACATTGGCTCCCGAGGTCTCGCCCTCTTCGACGTCCCCCGCGGGCTGGAGTATGCCCAGCTTCGCTGGCAAGCGGTCGAGCTCGTGGCCGTGCCGTTCGAGGGTGCGTTCGACGGGTCGAGCGAGCATCCGGGACGGTGACCATGGCGCGTGGGCCGCACATCAAGGCTGAAACACGGGGGAAGGTGCGCCGCATCACCCTCGACCGCCCCGATTCGGGAAACCGCGTCACCGAGCCGTTGGCGCTCGCCTTCATCGATGCGATAAGCGGCGCCATCGAGGACGACGAGGTGTCGGTGGTAGTCGTGGCCGGCTCGGGCGGCGTCTTCAGCCTTGGTGCCGAGGCGACGCTAGCCGAAATCGGGCCGGAGAGCGCTGCGCGGCGTGGCGTCGCCGCCGCCGTCGGGCAGGTGGCAAAACCGGTGATCGCCGCCGTCACCGGCGACGCGGTCGGCCAGGGCCTCGAGCTGGCCCTCGCCTGCGACCTGCGGGTGATGTCGGAGGACGCGCGCCTGGCGCTCGACCAGATCGCCCACGGCGAGCTTCCCTGGGACGGCGGCACGCAACGCCTTCCGCGGCTCGTTCCCAGGAGCGTGGCGGCGGAGATGCTGCTCTTGGGCCGCGCTCTCAGTGCGGAGGAGGCGCTCAAGTTCGGCCTCGTCTCCCAAGTCGTGCCCGCCCGCGACGTAGAAGCGCGGGCGATGGAGCTGGCGGAGCGGCTGGCCAACGCGGCCCCCATTGCCAACGCCTACGCCAAGGAAGCCATCCTCGCCGGCATGGACCTACCACTTGATCAGGCGCTGCGCCTCGAAGCCGATCTCGCCGTTCTCTTGCACGCCTCCCGCGACCGGGACGAGGGCATCCGCGCTTTCCTCGAAAAGCGCCCTCCGGCCTTCACCGGCGAATAGTCATGGCCTTCGAGACGGTGCTCTTGGAAATCGACGGCCCCGTGGCCCGGTTGACCCTCAACCGGCCGCGCGTCCTCAACGCCTACAACATCCAGATGCGGGACGAGCTCTACCAGGCGCTCGGCCTGTTGGAGGAGAACGCCGATATCCGGGCCGCCGTCGTACGCGGCGCCGGCGAGCGGGCCTTCTGCGCCGGAGCCGACCTCACCGAGTTCGGCTCCGCGCCCTCGCAGTTCATCGCCCGCCAGGTGCGCTTCGAACGCGACGTCTGGGCGCGCCTCTTCGGCCTGCGCACGCCGCTCGTGGCCGCGGTCCGGGGCTTCTGTTTCGGCTCCGGCCTCGAAATCGCCCTCGGCTGCGACCTCATCCTCGCCGCCCCCGACGCGAAGTTCGGCCTGCCCGAGACGAACCTGGGCATGATCCCCGCCGCCGGCGGAACGCAGACCATGCCCAGGGCGGTGGGAACCGCGCGCGGCCTCGACGCGCTTCTCACCGGCCGCACCATCGAGGCGGAGGAGGCCGCCGCCATCGGGCTCGTCAACACCATCGAGCCCGCCCCGTCGCTCTTCAAACGGGCCGCAGCGACCGCCCGCTCGCTGGCTACCCTGGAGGCGGAAGCCGTCCGCGCCGCGAAGGCCGCGCTCGCCCAAGCCGCCGACACCCGCCTCGCCGAGGGGCTCGCCGCGGAAGCGCGGCTGGCCTCCCGCCTCGCCTTCGGCCGGTGAGCCGGCCTTCTTCCGTCCACCCCGTACACCAAAAGGGCGCTGCTAGCTATAATGCTTCGGGCGCGCGCGGCACGCCCCTGCTGGACTGAGGAGGCCCTATGAACACGAGCGAATTTCTCATGGTGACCGCGGCCGTCGTCCCGGACCGGCCCGCCATCGTTTTTGAAGACGCCACGGAGACCTACGAGGCGCTTCAAGCCCGCTCCTCGAAGCTGGCTAATGCGCTGACCGACATGGGGATTCAAAAGGGCGATAAGGTCGCCATGATGGAGGTCAACAGCCCCAACCTCATCGAGACCTACTTCGCCTGCGCCAAGATCGGCGCGATCTTCGTCCCGCTCAACTTCCGGGCCCGTCCCGACGAGGTCGCCTATATGCTCCAGGACTCCGAAGCGGTCGCGGTCGTCACGGGCGAGCGCTACATCCCCTTGGTCGACCAGATACGCGGCGAGGCTCCCGGCGCTCGGCACTTCGTCTCGCTCGGCGCGGCGCCCGAAGGATGGTCCAGCTTCGATGACGTCATCGCCTCCGGCGCCGACGAGGACCCCTTCACCGAGATAGACGACCCCGACCTCACGATCCTGATGTTCACCGCAGGCACGACGGGACGGCCCAAGGGCGTCATGCTCGCCCACAAGAACTTCTCGGAGTACGTCCTGAACAACGTTTCGCCGGTCGACCTTGAGGCGGAGGAGAAGAACATCCTCACCGTGCCCATGTACCACATCGCCGGCATCCAGGCGGTGATGGCCGCGGTCTACGGCGGCCGGACGCTGGTGCTTCAGCGTCAATTCGAGCCCGAGGAGTGGATGCAGCTCGTGCAACAGCATGCCGTCGACCGGGCCATGATGGTGCCGACGATGATCAAGCAGCTCATGGACCACGAGAAGTTCTACGAGTACAACCTCACCAGCCTCCAAGTCATCACCTACGGCGCGGCCCCCATGCCCTTAGAGGTCATCAAGCGCGCCATCGAGCAGTTCCCCGGCACGCACTTCATCAACGCCTTCGGCCAGACGGAATCGGCGGCGACCATCACCATGCTCGGCCCCGAAGACCACATCATCGAGGGCACCGAAGAGGAGAAGGAAGTCAAGCTGAAGCGCCTGGGATCGATCGGCAAACCGCTCCCTGACGTCGAGGTCTGCATCATGGACGAGGACGGCTCGCTGCTGCCGGCCGGCGAAGTAGGCGAGATCGTGGCCCGCGGCGAGCGGATCATGAAGGGCTACTGGAAGCAGGAAGACGCTACGAGCGCCACCATCGACCAGGAGGGCTGGCTGCACACCGGCGACCTCGGCTACGCCGACGATGCCGGCTACATCTTCCTCGCCGGTCGAGCCAAGGACATCATCAAGCGCGGCGGCGAAATGATCTCTCCCGAGGAGCTTGAGAACATCATCCTTTCCCATCCCAAGATCGAGGACGTCGCCATCATCGGCGTGCCTGATCAGGAGTGGGGCGAGCGCGTGCGGGCGGTCGTCGTCCCTGCGAACGAAGGCGACAAGCCGTCGCTCGATGAGATCGCCGAGCTTGTGCGCACCCGTACCGCAAGCTTCAAGAAGCCGGAATCGGTGGTCTTCATCGACGAGCTGCCCCGAAACCCCATGGGCAAGATCCTGAAGCGGGTCCTGCGGGAGCAGTTCCCCGAGCCCATCACCTCGTAGGGAGCCGCGACCTAGTCGGCGGGCTCGCCGGCGTACACGTCCGCGAGTTGCTTGTCGAAGGTGACCAGCGGCAGCGCCATCGCCCGGGCGACGTGCAGGTATGCGGCGTCATACGTGCTGAGGCCGGTGTCGAGCGCCTCCTTCAGCACCGCCGCGTGGTCCACCTCGACCCAAGTGAACCTGAGCCGGAGGCCGATCTCGAGGGCGAGGGCGATGCGTTCGCGCTGCTCAGGGTAGCGCCGCGATTTCTTCCGCGCCACGCTGGTCAGCTCGTAGCTGAGCAGCGGCGGAGCGTAGAGCTCGTGCCCGTCGATCAGCGCCAGTGCATCGCCCGCCTCTTCTTCGTCGAAGATCAGGGCGGCGAGGACCGATGCGTCGATGACCCTAGCGGGCATCCCGATCTTCGCGGATCAGGCGCGTCGAGTCCGAGCCCGTGCGCAAGTTGAGGCCGCGCGCCATCCGGTGAACGTCGGCCGCGTCCATGCCCGTGCGGTACGCCGCGCGCGTTTCCATGATGGCGCCGTAGTCGAGCGATTCTTCGAGGATCGTCATGAGTTCCCCTTGCATGGAGCGGTGGTTCCGCTTGGCGCGCTCGCGCAGCCGCCTCACCAACGACGCGGGCACGCTCTTGATTGACAGATTGACAAACTGATCCATAACAGAACCATATTACCACCATTACCCATTCTTTACAACCCCGCTACGGCGCCGATCTACACCCTATCCTACTCCGCCTTGGGGGCACGGCTCATGAGGCCCTTGACGGCACGTTCCGGCTCCAGGCCTTCGAACATGACGCGGTAGGTGTAGGTCGCGATTGGCATCTCGACGCCGAGGTCCTTCGCCATCCGCAGCGCGGCCACGGTGGTGTCGACCCCTTCGGCAACGTTCCGCATCCCCTCGAGTATGATCTTCAGCGGCCTTCCTTTGGCGAGCTGCTCCCCCACGAAGTAGTTGCGGCTCAACCGGCTCGAGCTGGTGGTAATGAGGTCCCCCAGCCCGGCCAGGCCGGCGAAGGTCGTGGACTGTGCTCCGGCCGCCACGCCTAAGCGCGTAATCTCGGCGAGGCCGCGCGTCACGAACCCGGCCTTCGCGTTGTCGCCGAAGCCCAGCCCGTCGCTCATCCCTGCGCCGATCGCCACGATGTTCTTGAGCGTCCCGCCAAGCTCCACCCCGATCACGTCCGGGTTGGTGTACGTGCGGAAGCGCGGCGACATGAGCAGCGACACCGTCCGCTCCGCGACCGTTTGGTCCTCGGAAGCGATCACGGTCGAAGCGGGTTGGCCGTCGAGTATCTCCCGCGCCAGGTTGGGGCCGGAAAGCACGGCGATGCGCCCCGCCGCGCCGGGAATCTCCTCTTCGATCACCTGGCTCATCCGCTTCGACGTTTCGCGTTCGAGCCCCTTCGTCGCGCTGACAACAATCGTGTCCCCGCCGACCGCGCCCGCCACCGACCGCGCGTTCTCCCGCATCGACGCCGACGGCACGGCGGTGATCAGGAATTCGGCGCCGGCGAGCTCGCCGGTGTCGGCCGTCGCCCGCATGCAGGTGGGCAGCTCGTGACCGGGGAGGCGC
>DAOUKZ010000145.1:0-11261 GCA_034420775.1 Dehalococcoidia bacterium | reverse complement strand
GAGGCGCCGTCGAGGTCGGCGACGGCGACGGTGGAATGGCTCAGGCCCTCGACGCCGAGGGGGTGCCGGTCGCTCCAGTAGGAGGCGTCCCACCAGGGGCGGCGGCGGGGGTCGTGGAAGTCGGGGTCCTCCCCGATGAACTCGAAGAGCGTGCCGTAGGCGTCCTTGGGGTGGGGGACGAAGAAGCGGAAGTCCTCGTCGGGGAGCTCGGTGACCTGCCGGCCGCCGGGGAGGGCGACGCGGACGCCGTTGTCGAGCAGGTGCTGGGCGAGGCCGCGAAGATCCTCGACCCAGAAGGCGATGTTGATGAAGTGCGGGCCGTGGCGGCGGAGGAAGCGGGCGGAGGGGGCGTCGCCGTTGGGGTCGACGGGGGCCAGCGTTTCGAGGGAGAAGGTGCCGCCCATGAGGTTTGCGCCGTTGCGGCTGCCCTCGAACTCGAGGAACTGCGCCTCGTAGACCCAGCTTCCCAGGAAGTCGTGGTAGAACCTGCCGGCTTCGAGCACGTCGGGGACGATGTTCGACCCGTGGAAGAGCTTGACGATCTTGAACATGGACGCCTCCTGCCGGCGGAGGACGCCGGCCGTTCGGCGCATTCTACCCGCTAGCCGGCGTAGAGGACGACGGGGGCGGGGATGGTGGGCGGCGGCGTGTCGGCGACGAGGCCCTTGTCGTACAGCTGCCGTATCCGCTCCTCGGAGAGGCCAAGCAGGCCGCGCAGTAGCTCGGCGTTGTGCTCGCCGTAAAGGGGCGACGGCATCCTTATCCGGGACGGCGACGCGGAGAGCTTCCAGGGCGCGCCCGGCGTGGGCCAGAGGCCCATTTCGGCGTGGGGGACGCGCTCGTAGAAGCCGCGGGCATGGAAGTGGAGGTTGCTCACCAGCTCCCAGTTTTCGAGCACGGGCGCGGCGGCGATGCCGTGGCGCTGGAGCAGGCCGGCGGCCTCGTGGTGGTCGAAGCCGGAGGTCCAGGCGGCGATGGCCTCGTCGATCTCGTCGTGGCGGGCGCGGCGCACCTCGACGGAGGCGAGCGCGGGGTCGGCGAGGGCGGGGTCGGCGATAAGCGCCGCCAGACGCGCCCACTCCTCGTCCGACCGGATGCAGAGGGCAACCCAGGAGTCGTCGCCCATCGTGGGATAGCAGCCCTGGGGCGCGTGGATCCGGTGCCGGTTGCCCCGCCGATCGGGGAGGACGCCCGTCGCCTGGTATTCGATCAGGGGCTCGGCGAAGAAGATGATGCCGTTCTCTTCGAGCGAGAGGTCGATGTACTGGCCCTCGCCGGTGAGGTCGCGGTGTTCGAGGGCGGCGAGGACGGCGGCGGCGGTGTGCGCGGCGGTGATGGGGTCGGCGTAGAACATGCCGGTGTGGTAGGGGCGGGCCTCGTCGCGGTAGCCCATGACGGCGGAGAGGCCGCAGGAGGCCTCGATGTTGGCGCCGAAGGAGACGTAGTTGCGCGCCGGGCCGGTGTGCCCGAAGGCGGAGATGGCGGCCATGATGAGCCGCGGGTTGACCTCGCGGAGGGTCTCGTAGTCGAGGTTCAGGTTGGTCATGACGCGGGGGCTGTTGTTCTCGATGAAGACGTCGGCCTCGCGAATGAGGTCGAGGAAGACGTCGCGGCCCTCCGGGTCGGAGACGTCGAGAGTGAGCGAGCGCTTGTTCCGGTGCAGCTTGTTGAAGTAGGGCGAGCGGTTGTAATGGTGCTTCAGCGGCTGCTTGCCGGGGTAGATGACGGTGCGGCCTAGTGGTCGGTTGGGGTTTTCGACCTTGATCACATCGGCGCCGAGGTCGCCGAGGAGGCGGCCGGCGTAGGGCCCGGCCCAGTTGCCGGTGATCTCGACGACGCGCACGCCGGTGAGGGGGAGCTTGGCCTCGGCGTAGCCGTCGGGAGCCGCGGGGCGGGGGCGTGGAGCCCGAGCGGGCCAGCCAGCGGCCTCGCTCTGTTGCGACGGGGCGGGTCGGCGGACCGACGCTGGTGAGCTGCTGAGCTTGTAGGGGAAGCCGGGGAAGGTCATCGGGTTGCCGTCGTCGCCCTCGCCCTCGACCCACCAGTCGCGGGCGCGGATGACGGGGGACTGCAGCAGGTCGGCGGCGTCGTAGACCGGGGTTGCCGGAATCCGCAGCTCTTGGGCGCTGGCGAAGATTTCCTCTTTGGTGTGGACGAGGAGCCAGTCGGTGAGGATCTGGGCGAGGAAGTCCTCGTGCTCCTTCCAACCCTCGCGGGTGGCGAATCGGGGGTCGTCGGCGAGTTCCGGCCGCTCGACTAGGGTGAAGAGGGCGGGGTCGAAGCGCGGTGTCATGAAGCGCACCCAGCCGTCGGCGCAGCGCAGCGGCTCGGCCTTCTTGCGCCGCTCGACGAGGCCCTGGTGCGTCCAGTTGCCGAGCGTCCAGATGTGGGCCGACAGCAGTGACTCGACGGCAGAGACGTCGACGTGCTGGCCGCGTCCCGTGATCGCCGCCCAACGCGTCGCCGCCAGTGAGGCCACCGCGGCCTGGGCGCCGGCGTGGAACATCGACTGGTTGTAGGGCACCATCAGCGGCTCCCTCGCGGCGTCGCCGCCGAAGAAGAGGTAGCCGCCGAGCGCCCAATCGACGATCTCCTCGCTCTCCCACTGGGCGTAAGGGCCGTCCTGGCCGAAGTGGGTTATCGAGGTCAGGGTTAGCGACGGGTTTGCCGACGCGAGGTCGTCGAACGCGACGCCCAGCGCGGCGAGCTCGCCCGGCTTGGCGCTCTCGACGACGAGGTCGGCCCCGGCGGCAAGCTCACGGAACCGGTCGCGGCCCGCCTCGGTTGCAAGGTCGACGGACGACCGCTCCTTGTTGCCGCCGAGGTAGGCGAAGAGTGCGCCCGCGCCGTCGGCGGCGCCGGCGGTCGGGGGCAGATGCCGCGGGGGGTGTCCCGCCGGCGGCTCGCCGATGAGGACGTCGGCGCCGAGGTCGGCGAGCAGGCGCGTGCAGTACGAACCCGCGATGTTCGTGCTTATGTCGAGGACGCGGAGGCCCTCCAAGGCGAGCGGTGGCATGGCGGGCGCAAGGATACCGGAAGGGCGGCTAGTCGGGCGAGGGCGGGCGTGAGGGCGGCCAAGGCCCCTGAACCAGGGCTAGGATGTCACCGAGATGGCCTGCTTCCGGTACGTCTCGTCCTGCACCTGCGCAACGAGAAAGTGGGCTAGGTCCTCGCGGCTAATCCGTCCCACGCTCCCGGCGTTGTCGGCGGTGTACCGGCCGGAGGCTGGTCCATCGCTCAGAATGGCGGCGCGAACAATGATCCAATCCAGGGGGCTCTCCCGGACTAGTTTTTCCTGGGCGGTGTGGTCGGCGTAGATATTGCGCAGCAGCGTTCGGAACATCAGACGAGCGAGCCAGGGGACTTGCCGCCAACTCTCGCCCACCCCCGCCGCCGACAAGACAACGAGGCGGCCAACGTTTTTCTGGCTCATCCCCGCCACGATGTTCGCGGTGCCAGCGGTAAGGGTCGTCTTGTCCCGCAGGCCGTTGCTGCCCAAGGCAACGATGGCCGCATCGTGACCGGCAAGCGCCGCAGCCACTGACTCGCCATCCATCACGTCCCCTTGGACAACCTCTAGGGCGGCATCCTGTTCCCCAAGCTTGTGCGCCGAGCGGGTGAAGGCTGTGACTTGGTAGCCCTGCGCCAGGGCTCGCCGGCATACCGGCTGTCCCGTTTTTCCCGTGGCCCCGAATACCATGACTCGCATAGTCTCTCCTTCTTCGCCGGTGCGGCCCGCCGCGCCGGCCTAGTCGCCGTAGTCCTGGTGGCGGGAGGGCATGAAGCGGGCGATGAAGAGGGCCGCGACGAAGGTGACGCCGCCGCCGGCCATGATGGCGATGCCCATGGCGTCGGCGAAGTTGGAGCGGGCCGCGAGGTCGAGGGTTGCGCCCGCCGGGCCGCCGATCTCGGCGGCGATGGTGGTGGCCAGGCCCACGGCGTCGGTGGCGACGTCGATCTGATCCGGGGTGAGCACGCCGCCGAGGTTCTCCACCGTTTCCGCCATCTTGCCGGCGTAGAGCGAGGTCATGACCGAGCCGATCACCGCGACGCCGAGGGCGCCGGCGATCTGTCTGGCGATGTCGTTGACGGCGGAGCCGACGCCGGCGTCGGAGCGCGGCGAGGCGCCCATGATGGCGTCGATCGACGGCGGCATGACGAGACCCAGCGAGAACTCGTTGTAGAAGACGATGAAGGCGATCACGGCGAGGGGAGTACCCAGGGTATAGAAGCCGATGGCGGTGAACCCGCCGGTCAGCATCAGCAGGCCCAAGGTCACCGAACCCTTGATGCCAATCCTCCCGACGAGGCGCTGCCCAACGCGCACACCGCCAGGAAAGCCCACGGCAATGGGGAGGAGCAACGCGCCCGCTTCCAACGGGGAGAGCTCCTTCACAAATTGCAGGTATTGCGTCATGCCGAACATCATTCCGAAGAGTGCGAAGAAGGAGAGGCCGAGCGCCGCGACGCCGGCAGTGAAGAGCGGACGGAGGAAGAAGCGTAGATTGAGGAGGGGATAGGGGGTACGAAGCTGGTAGACGACGAACGCCGTCCCCAGCACGGCAGCCGCGGCGAAGCCGCCGAAGACCGTCGGGTCGCTCCAGCCATGGGCGGGGACCCGGATGATGGCGAAGACGAGGATGGTCGTGGCGGCGGTGGAGAGGGCGGCTCCGGGGAGATCGAGGGGGCGGTAGGAGGGGTCTTTGCTCTCGGGGACGAGCCTGAGCCCCGAGAGCAGGGCGGCGAGGGCGACCAGAATAGTGACGATGAAGACGGCCTTCCAAGAGAAGGCGACGATGAGCGCTCCGCCGGTCAGGGGCCCGACGCCGACTCCGACGCCGCCGATCGCCACCCATATCGCGATGGCCTTCGCCCGTTCCGGACCGGCGAAGATCTCGTTGACGTTGGAGAGCGTGCAGGGCAGGAGCATGGCCCCGCCCGCCCCCATGACGGCCCGCGCCAGGATCAACTGGAAGGCGTTTCCGGAAAAGATGGCGCCAAGGGAGCCGAGGATGAAGACGACGAGACCGAGGCGCATCAGCCGCGCTCTGCCGAAACGGTCGCCGAGGTTGCCCATGGTGAGGAGCAGCCCGGCGAAGGCGAGGATGTGGGCGGTCGCTATCCACTGGAGCATGGAGGCGCTGGCGTCGAACTCGCGCTGCAGCGTGGGCAGCGAAATGGCGAGGAGGGTGTTGTCCATCCCCGCGATTACGGCGCTCAATGAGAGGGCGCCGAGCGCCCACCAGCGCAGGCGGTTGCCGCGAAGCTCCTCGATCTTGAGGGCGGTCAGCTTGAACACGCGGGCCTTGCCGTCATCGCGGCGCGGGCGCTATGCGCCGCCCTCGAGGAGGACGCTCCGCACCTGGGGCCAGGCCCGTTCGAGGTGCGCTTCGAGGCGCTCCTCGTCGAGGCTTTCGGCGTAGGGGTAGTCGATGACCACGAAGGGGTAGTCGGGATAGCCATGGCGCTTCGCCATAGTGCGCCCGATGGTGAGGATGAGCTTGTCAGGGCCGATGGCGGCCACGGGGATCCCGCGTTCTTCGAGCCGGGTCGCGTCGGCCGCAAGGGCCGACGAGCAGGAGCCTCAGTCGCCGACGCCGGTGATGACGGCGTCGCAGGACACGGCGATCTCTTCGAGCAGCTCCGGCGGCATCGGTTCGCCGTGGTAGACCTTCTGACGCCACGACGTCTCCAGCGGCTCGTACTCCTCGACCAACCGCTCGCGGATGCGCGTCAGGAGGCGGTCTCCGTGGACGCGGTGGTTCCACAGAATGCCGACACGTTTCCCGTCGAAGGTGTCGAGGCGCGGCGCGAGCCGCGGCCCGCTGTCGCCGGGCTCGGAGACGGGAACGTAGACCTTCATCCCGGCGCTGCTCCTCGCGCTATTCCTTGACCGGCACGGTGACCGGCTCCGTCCCTTGAGGGTAAGGGCCGACGTAGGCGCCGTAGTTCCCAGCCTCGCCGCCGCAGGCCATGATGAGGAAGTCGAGCTTACGGTCGTACTCGGCCTGGGTATAGAGGATATCGATCAGCGCGGGATCGTGGCGCATGGGGATGAGGTTGGTGTCGTCGCCGGGCTCGATGGGGGGAGCGGTGGGAGAGAGGCGCGTGCCGTAGCGCTCCCAGCGGCCGTCGACCTTGAGGCTAGCCACCGAGCGGCGGGTGTGCTCGGTGAGGTAGGTCTTAACGTCGTCCTGCGTCCAGCCGGCGTCTATGAAGTGCTGTTGGAAGACCGGGGCCATCATCACCACGAAGGTTCCCAGGGTGAAGAAGCCGTAGGCGATGCGCTGGGCGATGAGCTCGCAGAGGTCGGTGGGATCGGTGAAGTTGGGAGTGACGAACTGGAGGATGCCATCCATGGTGCCGACGATGGTGACGGCGCTGACGCCGCCGTCGAGGCCTCGCTGCTCGTGAACACGGGGCCAGGGGCTGTCCTCGCGCTCGGCGGCGCAGAACGACCAGCGGTTGGGGTTCCCCATCGTGCCGCGCTGGACGCCGCCGACCTTGGCGCCGAAGCAGTTGGCCATGGTCAGGCTCACCGCCCGGCCGATGGTGGCGTTGGCCCGGTTGCCCGTCGGCCCCAGCAGGTACTGGCCGGTGTTCATGTCCAGGCGCTCGACGATGGGGCCGTTGACGATCACGAGCGGCCAGGGGCTGCCCAGGCTCGCCATGTGGTTCATCCGGAAGGCGGGGTCGGTCAGGGCCTCGAAGGCGGCGACGAGCACGGGCATGTACTCCGGCTTGCAGCCGGCCATGACGGCGTTGATCGCCAGCTTCTCGGCGGTGAGAGCGGAGGCGCGGGCCTCGTAGGAGCCGATGACGTCCTCGGGGTCGAGGGCGGCGTGGGCCAGGCAGGCCTCGATGCGGTCATGGGTCGGCGCGACGATGGGGAGGCCGTCGGTCCAGCCTTGGTCCCAGAAGTACTCCATGGCGGCGTACTCATCGGTTACGTCAACCGTGCTCGACCGCAGGTCCATAGCCGGGGCATTGTAGCAAAGGGCGCGCTTCTGCTTCGGTGGCGTGAGGGGGAGCGCCCTCCCTCAGTCCCTCCCAAGAGGGAGGGAGGTTTAAGGCGGCCAGGAGGGAGGGAGGTTTAAGGTGCCGGTGGCGCGGGGACGGCGATTCTCTTACCATGCCACCGCCATGCAGCAGCCCTGCGACGGGATCACCGTCGTCGACTTCAGCCAGAGCCTCGCCGGGGCGCTGGCCACGATGTTCCTCGCCGACACGGGCGCCGACGTGATCACCGTCGAGCCGCCGGGCGGCGGTCCCCTTCGAGCGCATCCCGCCTATCTCCAATGGCGGCGCGGCCAGAGTAGCGTGGTCCTCGACTTGAAGTCCGAGGCGGACCGCGGCACGGCACGCAGGCTCTCGGCGCGGGCCGACGCGGTGATCGAGGCCTTCCGCCCTGGGGTCGCCGACCGGCTCGGCATCGGCTACGAGGCGTTGTCAGCGGAGAACCCGAGGCTGGTGTATGCGGCGATCCGGGGTTTCGGGGAGCGCAGTCCCTACGCCGGACTCAAGGGTTACGAGGGCATCGTGGCGGCGAAGGCGGGACTGCTGCTGGGGCGGCGTCCCTGGCGGCGCGAAGGGCCGATGTTCGACGCCATCCCCCGCATGACCCTCGGCGCGGCCCATCTCGCCGCTCAGGGCGTCCTGGCGGCGCTCTGGGCCCGCGAGAGCACGGGACGCGGCGCCCGGCTCGAGGCGACGCTGCTCGCGGCGGCGGCGGCGCACTCGCTCAACGGCTGGCTCGTGCCCGTCGGCGAAGAGGCCGCCTATGCCGCCAAGGCCGAGGCTCCGCTGCAGCATTCCACGCCCCACGACGCGGCCACGCTCGGCTACACCATCGGCGAGTGCAAGGACGGGCGCTGGTTCCAGGGCGCCTCGACGACGGTCAAGATCTTCCGCAGCTTCCTGAACGTCCTCGGACTCGGCGAGGTCTGCGACGACCCCGCCATGGCCGACATTCCCTACACCTTCCCCAGCCCCGAGGCGAAGGAGGCGCTCCGTGCGCGCATCAAGGAACGCCTGCGGACGAAGACGTCCGGCGAGTGGGCCGACTTGTTCCTCGAGGATGGAGGCTGCGGCGGCGAGCACTTCGCGACCGTTCGGGAGTATATGGAACACCCGCAGGCTAAGCATAACGGCATAATGGTCGAGGTCGACGACCCACGGGTGGGGCGGATGAAGCAGATATCGCCCCTGGTCGCCTTCCGCGACACGCCGTCGCGGGTGCGGGGGCCGGCGCCCGTCCTCGACGAGCACCGTGAGGACGTGCTTGCCCTTGCAAATGGGCCGCCGCCCGCGACAAGTGACGGCGGTCACGCGCCGAAGGCGCCGCTGGAGGGCGTCACCGTCCTGGAGCTGGCGTCGTACTACGCGGCACCGTTCGGGGCGACGCTGTTGGCCGACCTCGGGGCGCGGGTGATAAAGATCGAGCCGCCGAGCGGCGACCTGATGCGACGGCTGCCGGAGAGCTCCACGAAGACCATCCAGGGCAAGGAGAGCATCGCCATCGATTTGAAAGTGGAGCGCGGGCGCGAGATCTTTCACCGGCTCGTCGAGCGGGCCGACGCGCTGATGCACAACTTCCGCCCCGGCGCCGACAAGCGCCTCGGCCTCGACTACGAGACGGTGTCGGCGGTGAACCCAAGCCTCGTCTATCTGTACGCCGGTTCCTACGGCTCGTCGGGACCGTACCACCGCCAGCCGGCCTTCCACCCCACGGTGTCGGCGATCGTCGGATCGGGAGTGCGGGCCGCGGGCCGCGGCAACCCGCCCATGGACGCCGCCCACGGCGACCCCGACGCCGCGCTCGGCGTGGGGACGGCGCTGCTCTTGGGTCTGCATGCGGCCCGGCGCAACGGCAAGGGCCAGTACCTCGAGACGCGGATGATCACCACCGGCGCCTACGAGGTCTCCGACGCGCTCTTCGACTACGACGGCTGCCCCGAGGAACCGACCGTCGACCCCGATCAGCAGGGCTTCCACGCGCTCTACCGGCTCTACCGGACGGGCGGCGACGGGTGGGTCTTTCTTGCCTGCCCCAAGGAGGACGAATGGCGGCGGCTCTGCACGGTCATCGGGCGGGAGGGTCTGGCAGCGGACCCGCGCTTCGAGTCACGCGCCGCGCGTCGGCAGCACGACGACGCGCTCGCCGCCGAAATCGAGGCGGCGCTGGCCGGAGGGACGGCGAAGGAGTGGGAACGGCGGCTGACCGAGGCCGACGTGGCCTGCGTCCGCGCCGACGGCGCGCGGTGGAGCCGCTTCTGTCTCACCGAGCCGTGGATGGTGGAGCAGGGCCTGCGGACGACGACCTCGCACCCCCAGCGCTTCGAGAAGCCCCACTACCGGCATGGGCCGGCGCTGCGGTTCGACGGAGTCGACCTTCCGGCGGGGCCGGCCGCCTGCATCGGCGAGCACACCCGGCCCATCCTGGCGGAGCTTGGCTACGGCGAGGCTGCAATCGCCGCGTTCGAAGGGGACGGTCTGGTGCTCGACCAGGGCCCGTGGGTCTGAGGGGGAGCTAGGAAGGCCGCTCGACCGCCTGGGTGACCGACTGGCTCATGTAGCCGGCGCCCCAGGGGGAGACCACGATTGAGAAGCCGCCGGCGTTGCCGCCCCCGACGAGCATGATGACGCCGTCGGGACTGCTGACGATGGGCCGGAGGTCGACGTCTTCGCCGCGGGCCCTCGCCTTGAGCTCTTTCACGCTGCCGCGGGCCTCGTGGAAGAGCGCCTCCATCGCCTGGCGCTTCGTCCAGCCCGCCTGACGGAACCGCAGAATGTGCTCCGGCGACCAGACGACAACGAACTCGTTGTGGTTCGCGCCTGTGGGGCGCATGGCGTCGGCGGCGGAGGCGATCAGGCCCTCCGGCGTGTTGCTGGAGTGATCGATGAATTGCGTGGGGCTGTGCGCGGCGTAGACGGTGATCGCGCTCTGGCCGGGGTCGAGGCCGCGCTGCACGTGCAGGGGCTCCCAGGGGCTCGCCTCCTCGTCCTCGGCGATGACGAAGCTGTACTTGCCGCCGAAGCCGAAGGTCGAGCGGTCGAGGAGGCCCGGCGTCCCGCCGGTCACGTTCATGATGATGAGCCGTACCGCCCGGCCGATGGTGGCGTTAGGACGAAAGCCGGGGCCGAAGAGGTTGACGCCGTGGTTGACGCCCAGCTCCTTCGCGATGGGCCCGCCGACGACGATGAGCTGCGCCGAGCCGCCGGTGCTGGCGATGCTGCCGTGCCAGTTGAACTCGGGCGTCGTCATCGCCCGGATGACGGCGTTGATCACGGGCATGTACTCGGGGAGGCAGCCGGCCATGACGGCGTTGATGGCGGCCTTCTCGGCGGTGATCACGCGGCCCCGCGTCTCGACGACGCCGAGGACGTCCGTGGGCTGGTTCCCCGCCGTCTCCAGGAATGCGGCGACACGGTCTTCGGTCGGCGGGACGACGGGCAGGCCGTCGGTCCAACCGCGTTCGTAGCAGGCTTCGATCGCGTCGTGCAGATCGACGTCGACGCGTTCGGATGTCAGCGCGTCCGCGGCCATGCGCCGCTCCTTTCGGGCCGCCGCCGGATCCGGGCGGCTACTTGGCCAAGAGCAACTCGATGATGCCGGGGAGGGCGGCCTCGGCCCGCTCCCGCACCTCGTCGCGAGTCAGGCTGCCGAGGGGGTGCGGCAGCGTGATGAAGGGGTAGTCGGGCACGCCTTGGACGCGCGCCATCGCCTTCGCCGTCGGGATGAAGGGCTCGGTGCAGACCACCGCGGTGGGGATCGATCGCCGTTCGAGGGTCAGTCCGTCGTGCAAACTGCTCGACGAGCAGGAGCCTCAGTCGCCGATGGCGGTCACCACCACGTCTCATTGTTCGATGATCTCGTCGAGCGTGCCGGAGGGTGCGGGCCGCGACACGTCGGGCTTGAAGCTCCGCACCACCTCGGCGAACTCGTAGCGCTCCGAGAGCAGCTGTTCGATGTCGTCGAGGAGGTTGTTGGCGTTGAGCTTGTGGTTGTCGAGCAGACCGAGCACCTTGCCGTTCAGGGTGTCGGGGCGCTCCGCCATGCTGGCGTCCACCGGAAGCGGCGGACTGGTCGGATCGAGCATCGAGACGCGGGCCATGGGCGCCTCCTTCCCGGCGGAGCGCGTCGCTGGTGCGCTCGGCCTCGGGCGCAATTCTACCCCGCCGCCCGCGCCTCCGGCCACCCGGCCCGCGATTGCAAAGCGCGAGGCCGACTCCTACGCTGTATGGGCGAGTCCATAGACCGG
>DAOUKZ010000144.1:0-5322 GCA_034420775.1 Dehalococcoidia bacterium | reverse complement strand
AGTCGTTCAGAGAGGCCCTCAACCTTTAGCCGGAACGGCTTGACCGGGGCGACAACTCGGCATAACGTAACGATGTCACGGGAGCGCAGCGCTTGAGGGGTGGGGCCATGAAGCAACGCGTGAAGTTTACCTTTCCCACGAATCTCGTCACCGAGCCGGTCATCTACACGCTCGGCAAGGACTACGACGTCGTCACCAACATCCGCCGCGCCGACGTGACCGATACCCAGGGCTGGGTCGTCCTTGAGCTCGACGGCGCTGAGCAGGACATCGAGCGCGGCCTTGCGTGGGTCCGCGAGTGTGGCGTCCGCGTCGACTCCGTCGGCGGCGACGTGCTCACCGGCTAGCTTTGCCCGCCGCGCGCCCGGTCTGCTACCCTAGGCCGGCCCGCGTTGCCGTAGAGCGAAACGAGGCCCTGCTGCCAGAGCCGTAAGGAGTCGAGATGCCGATCGTCGTACGAGTGCCCACCCCCTTGAGGAAAGCCACCAACGGTCAGGAGACCGTGGACGTCAGCGGCGCGACCGTCGAGGATGGGCTGGCCGACCTCGAAGCGCAGTACCCCGGCATCAAGGAGCGGCTCGTCGATCCCAGCGGTCAGCTTCACCGCTTCGTCAACATCTACGTCAACGGCGAAGACATTCGCTTCCTCGAAGGTCTCGGCACCGCGATCAAGGACGGCGACGAGGTCAGCATCGTCCCCGCCGTCGCCGGCGGCGCCTAGAGCCCGGCGTTCTGCCGCTCGGCCCACGCGCGCCGGGCCGCCAGCCACTTCTCCTTCTGCGCGAGACGTGTCGCCTCGTCCGTCGGCTGGTACCGAGCGAAGAAGTCCGACGCGAACGCGTCGAACCGGCCCGCGATGATGGCCTGGCGCGCTTCCGTGGCCAGGCGCAGCACGAACCGCAGGTTGTGGACCGTTGCCAGCCGGTGGTAGAGGAGCTCGCCCGCCCGCATCAGGTGGTGGAGGTACGCCGCCGAGTACGTCCTGCAGGTGTAGCAGTCGCAGCCTTCCTCGATCGGCCCCTCCTGTTCGCGATAGCGCGCGCCGCGGAGGTTGATGCGCCCCGCGCGGGTGAAGAGGCCGCCGTTGCGCGCGATCCGCGTCGGCAGCGTGCAGTCGAACATGTCGATGCCGCGGGCGATGCACTCGATCAGGTCGTCGGGGGCGCCCACGCCCATGAGGTAGCGGGGCTTCGACTCCGGCAGGTGCGGCGCCGCCTGCTCGACAGCCCGGTAGGCCGCCTCCTTCGGCTCCCCGACCGAGACCCCGCCGATGGCCACGCCGGGGAAGCCGAGCGACGCGATGAACTCCGCCGACTCCCGCCGCAGCTCGGCGCTCCAGCCCCCCTGCACGATGCCGAACAGGGCTTGGTCCGGTCGCTGGTGCGCCTTCAGGCAGCGCTCTGCCCAGCGGTGCGTCCGCTCCATCGACTCCCGCACCGCCGCCTCGTCGTCGCCGTAGGATGGGCAATGGTCGAGCACCATGGCGATGTCGCTGCCCAGCCGCTCCTGCGCCTCGACCGCGCTCTCCGGCGTCAGTGTGTGCTCCGACCCGTCAATGTGCGACCGGAACGTCACGCTATCGTCCGTCAGCGTGCGCAGGTGGCCAAGGCTGAAGACCTGAAAGCCGCCGCTGTCGGTCAGGATCGGGCCGTCCCACGCCATGAAATTGTGGAGCCCGCCGAACCGCTCGACGAGCTCGACGCCAGGCCGCAGGACGAGGTGGTAGGTGTTGGCTAGGACGATGTCCGCCCCGGCGCCGCGGACGTCTTCCGGCGACAGCGCCTTGACCGCCGCCTGCGTTCCCACCGGCATGAATGCCGGCGTCCGCACCTCGCCGTGCGGCGTGGCGAGCACCCCCGCGCGCGCTGCGCCGTCCCTCGCGGTGACGCTGAACGAGATCACGACCTGTCCTCCCGTGACTTACGCCGCGCGGCCCTGAGCGCCACCATCAGCCAGACGCTCCAAGCGATGACTGCGGCCCCGATGCCGATGGTGACCCACGCCACCATGTTCTCGCCGCCGCCCGCGGCGATGCCGGCGACGATACCGACGGCGGCACCGATGACCATGAGGAGGGCGAGGGTGGTGAGGGGGCGCTTCATCGCGGCGCGGCGCGCGTCAGCCCAGGACGGCGGCCATCGACTCCCGCACCACGTCCTCGGGCACGTCGTTGCGGGAGACGGCGTTGCCGATCCCGTCGAGCAGCACCCAGTTGATGCGCTTGCCTGCCACCTTCTTGTCGAGGTCCATCGCCGACCGCACCGCCGCCTGGTCGATTCCCGCCGGGCCCTTCAGCGGCAGGCCGAACGAGCGCAGCGTCTCCGTCTGCCGTTCGAGGTCGGCGCCGGTCAGCATCTTCATCCGCACCGCGATCTCCGCGGCGACGCCCATGCCGATGGCCACCGCCTCGCCGTGGAGCAGCCCTTCGTAGTCGAGCACCGCCTCCAGGGCGTGGCCCGTGGTGTGCCCGTAGTTGAGCAGGTTCCGCATCCCCGACGTCTCCCGCTCGTCCTCCGTCACCACGCGGGCCTTGATCGCGGCGCTGCGCGTGATGATATCGGCGAGGGCGCCGGGGTGGCGTTCCAGCAGGCGGTCACGCTCCCGCTCGATGTCGTCGAGCAGGTCGCGGTCGAGGATCAGCCCGTGCTTGACGACCTCGGCCCAGCCCGCCGTCATCTCGCGCTGGGGAAGGGTCCGCAGCGTGTCGACGTCGGCGAGCACGAGCCGCGGCTGGTGGAAGGCGCCGACGAGATTCTTCCCGGCGGGCAGGTTGACCGCGACCTTCCCCCCGATGGAGGCGTCGACCATCGCCAGCAGCGTCGTCGGGACTTGGACGACGGGCATCCCGCGCAGATAGGTCGCCGCGATGAAGCCGCCGAGGTCGCCAGCGACGCCGCCGCCGAGCGCGACGATGCAGTCGCGCCGCTCGGCGCGCCGCCCCGCCAGCCAGGTGTAGATATCGCCGGCCATCTCCAGGGACTTGCTCGCCTCGCCGGGGTCGGCGACGCCCTCGTAGGCCTCGAAGCCGGCCTCCTTGAGCGACGCCATCACCGGCTCGCCGAACAGATCGAAGACCGCGCCGTCGGCGATGACGAACGCCGTCCCGCCCAGCCCCGCCTCCCGCATCAGCGTGCCGAGCTTCTCCAGGAGTCCGCTGCCGACGTAGCCGTGGTACGTCCCGGCCTTGGTGGTGACGGTGTACGACGGCGCGGCGCCGGTGTTGGTGGGGCGTCCCGCCGCGCCGCGCGCTCCGGCGACGATCTCGTAGCCACGGGCGACCTCGCCGGCCACGCCGCCCGCGTCCAGCGCGTCGGTGTGGACGGTCCAGTCGGCGGCGTCGGCGTAAGCGGCCTGGCGCTCGGCCTTCAGATCCACGATACGCTCCAGCGGATCGCCGCCAGCGAGCATGGGCCGCGACTCGCCCTCGGCCGCCTCCTGCCGGGCGCGGATCGTCTCGGCGCGCGCTTCCAGGAGCACGACCACGCCCGACTCCCGCATCAGCCGGCGGTTCTCCGCGTCGACGGGCACGCCGCCGCCGGTGGCGATGACCGCGCCGCCCTCGGCACACACCTCAGCCAGCGCCTCGCGTTCCAGCGCGCGGAAGGCCGGCTCGCCCTCCGCCTCGAAGATTTCCGGTATCGGGCGCTCCGCCCGCCGCTCGATGCGCTCATCGAGATCGATGAACGGCATCCCCAGCCGCTCCGCCGCGAGCCGCCCCGCGGAGCTCTTGCCCGTGTACGAAAACCCAATCAGAAACAGATGTCGCATCGCTTCAGAAGCCCGCCCGGCGCTCTCAGAGCACGCTTCAAGAGTACCGCCCCCCAACCCGCCCCGCAAACGGGGACCTCTTTCGGGCTCCCCTAGGGGGAGAGGCCGGAGGTACGGCGGCTTTCTTGCCCGGCCTCCCTCACTGTTAGAGGCAGTGTCTCGGCCCCCTCTAAGGGCAGGCTAGCGGCCGACGGCCACCATCGGAGGGCTAGGCCAGAAAGAACATCCGTTTCATTCGCTACTCTAGCAGTGAGGGAGCGGGGTGTCAAAGGGGGCCTGTCACGGGCGGAGTGCAAGGCCGGAGGGGACCACCGCGCCCCGCCCCGGCCGGCCCTCTCATCCCGCCCATAAAGGGAGAGAGGCTTAGGTGCCCCCTTCCAACCACCAACGTGCCAACGGGCTACCGTTCGCCAACGCCAGGGTGCGAGGGGGTTCATGAGCATGGCGTGAGCAACGAGTCTATACTGCTCACGGCACCGTCACAGGGAAAGGTTCTCAGCATAGCCTGGGCTGCGACTCGCTTCTCGACGAGCCAGACTTCCCCTGTATAGGAGGCAGCGCCGCGTGGGAACCTTGGCCTCCCGGTTGCGCATGGCCCTCTTGGCCGCCCTACTGTGCTGCGCCATCGCGCTCCTTGCCGCCTGCGAGAGTTCCCCGGAACCGTCGCCAACCTTCGAGCCCTCCCCGACCGCCACCCCTTCCCCCAGTCCTTCCGCGACACCGACTTCGACGGCGACGTCGACGCCACCCCCCACACCCAGTCCGGTTGTCATCGTCGTGACGGCCACACCCACTGCAACCCCCGAGCCAACACAGACTCCGTGGATCGTCACAGCCACGCCGACCCCAACCCCACGGGTTACGGCGACGCCGGTGGTCGTCGTGGCTACGCCCGTGTCCACTCCTACACCCACACCTGTTGTGGTCTTTGTCGTAACACCGACACCGACACCGATCCCCACCGCGACGCCGACGCCGACGCCAACCGCTACGCCCTCAGGCAGCGACTCCGATAGAGCGGTCCTCGAAGCGCTCTATCGCGTCACCGGCGGACCAAACTGGAAGAACACCACCAACTGGTTGAGTGACAGGCCGCTTGGCGAATGGTACGGCGTCATGACCGACGGTAGCGGCCGCGTTACAAGGCTGAACCTCTACGGCAATCGGCTGACAGGATTCATCCCCTCGCAGCTCGGCGACCTTGCCCACTTGCAAGGGCTAGGGCTCTATAACAATCGGCTGACAGGACCCATTCCTGCTCGACTTGCCGACCTCTCCAAACTCCAAGAGTTGTATCTCGGCCAAAACGCACTGACGGGACCCATCCCCCCGCAACTCGCCAACCTCTCCCGGCTGCGGCACTTGAATGTCGTCCACAACCGGCTGACAGGGGCGATTCCATCGAGTCTGTTAGAGCTTGAGGAGTTGCGCCTCTTCCTTTTCCACGACAACGCTGGGCTTTGCGCGCCGCCTGAGTACGCGTTCCAAGCATGGCTCCAAGGGATTGAGATCGTGCAGGGAGACACCTGTACGCCAGCACCTACCCCCACGCCG
>DAOUKZ010000143.1:0-1551 GCA_034420775.1 Dehalococcoidia bacterium | reverse complement strand
TACGAGATGATCGTCGACCGGCTCGACCGCGAGCCCAACCCCCTCGAGCTCGGCATGTTCGGTTCCCTGTGGAGCGAGCACTGCGGCTACAAGCACTCCAAGGCCCTGCTGCGCCGCTTCCCCAACACCGGGCCCCGCGTCATGGTCAAACCGGGCGAAGAGAACGCCGGCGTCGTCGACATCGGCGGCGGACTCGCCGTCACGATGAAGATCGAGTCCCACAACCACCCGTCGGCCATCGAGCCATACCAGGGCGCGGCGACGGGGGTCGGCGGCATCGTCCGCGACATCTTCACCATGGGCGCGCGGCCCATCGCCCTCCTGAACTCGCTCCGCTTCGGCGCGCCCGACCTGCCCCAGAACCGCCACCTCCTCCAGGGCGTCGTCGCCGGCATCGGCGGCTACGGCAACTGCCTCGGGATCCCCAACGTCGGCGGCGAGGTCTTCTTCGACGACGCCTACGGCGAAAACCCGCTCGTCAACGCCATGTGCGTCGGACTCCTCCGCCACGACGACCTCGTCTCCTCGACCGCCAAGGGCGCCGGCAACTCCATCGTCCTTGTCGGCGCCGAGACGGGCCGCGACGGCATCCACGGCGCGTCCGGGCTTGCCTCCCGCTCCTTTGAGGAGACGAAGGAGCTGCGCTCAGCCGTGCAGGTGGGCAATCCATTCCTCGAAAAGTGCCTCATCGAGGCCTGCCTCGAAGCCGCCGCCCTGCCTGAGGTGCTCACCATGCAGGACCTGGGCGCGGCCGGCCTCACCAGCGCCGCCATCGAGTCCGCCGCCAAGGGCGGCCTCGGCCTGAACATCGACGTCGCCAAGGTGCCCCGGCGCGAGTCGGGCATGACGCCCTACGAGGTCATGCTCTCCGAGTCGCAGGAGCGCATGCTCGTCGTCGTCGAGCGGGGCCGCGAGGCGCGCGTCCGCGGCATCTTCGACCGGTGGGGCCTCACCTCCACCATCATCGGCGAGACCACCGGCGACGGGCGGGCCAGAATCTACGACGGCGAAGACCTCGTCTGCGACGCGCCCATCGCCCACCTCGCCAAGGCCCCGGAGTACACCCCGCCCGCCGCCGCGCCCCACTGGCTCGCCGCGCTCCAGCAGGCCGACCTGTCGCTCCTGCCCGCGTCCGGTATCTCCATGACCGGCGTCCTGCTGCGGCTCCTCCAGCGCCCCAACGTCGCCAGCAAGCGCCCCGTCTTCCGGCAATACGACCATCAGGTGATCGACAACACGGTCATCCCGCCGGGCGCCGACGCCGCCCTTCTCCGCGTCAAGGGAACGGGTAAGGGCCTCGCCTTCACCACCGACGGCAACGGCCGCCTCTGTTACCTCGACCCCTACGCCGGCGGCGCGATCGCCGTCATGGAGGCGGCCCGCAACCTCGCCTGCGTGGGCGCGCGGATCGTCGCCGTCACCGACGGGCTCAACTTCGGCAACCCGGAGAAGCCTGAGGTCTACTACCAGATGGAGGGCTGCATCGAGGGCATGGCCGACGCCTGCCGCGCCCTCAACGTCCCCGTCATCAGCGGCAACGTCAGCCTCTAC
>DAOUKZ010000142.1:0-16220 GCA_034420775.1 Dehalococcoidia bacterium | reverse complement strand
CATCAAGGCGACGATCAGGGCCACGTCGATCCAACACGTCCGGGCCAGCGCGAGCAGGGAGGCTCGAAGTGCCGCCATCCGCTCTTCCACCCGAGCGCGCAAGAAGGTGGGCGGGGTGAGTCGCGGCACGAACAGCGCGGCGACGGCCGCGAGGGAGATGAGCCAGGGGATGACGTCCCAGCCGGTCGTGGCGCCGTAGGCGAGACGGGTCAGCGTCATCGAGAGCGTGATGATGCCGAGGGAGGCGGCCATCCTCCGCCAGTCTTTGTCGCCGATCTCAACTTGGTCCGACTCCGTGCCGGAACCGGCCGCGCCGGCCCAGGCCTCTTCCTTGCGATCGCGGAGGGCGAAGGAGCCGAGGGCGAAGAGCGCCCATCCGAGCGCGAGGAGGAGGACGCCGAGGGCGGGCGGGGTCTCCGCGTCGGACCGGACGAAGACGATCTGGCCGACGATGACGAGGGCCGCCCCGACGACCAGCAGCGGTGGCCTTGCCACCGCGCTCAACGGCGGCCTCGGGGCTTGGACAGGGGGAGACGGCTTGGTCTCGGCGCGCATTGAGGAAGCCGGGCCGCGTCCCGCGCGGCGCAGCTTCCATAGTAGCGGAGTACGCGGTTGGCGGGGGACGGGCGACCGCGAGGGTCGGCCCTTGCATCTTGACGAAGGTGGCAGGGAGGTTCCGGAGGGGCCCTCCCTCAATCCCTCCCATAAAGGGAGGGAGGTTTAAGGGGGGTCGCCCTTCGACGGCCAGTGGCGGTTGTCAGGGGGCCCCTCATCTCAATCTTCTCCCCTTGGGAGAAGAGGTAAAACCTCCCGGCCCCACTCATGATTGAGGTTGCAAAATGATCTCCTTGGGGGCGGGGGAAGTCTGCTATCCTAGCCGGCGCGAAGCGGACGTTATGACAAACGAAAACGGCGAGCATCCCATGGGCGGCGGCTATCTTGACAGCGTGCGCGTCGTCGAGCTGGCGGACGAGAAGGGCGAGTACGCCGGGAAGCTGCTGGCCGGCCTCGGCGCGGACGTGGTGAAGGTGGAGCCTCCCGGCGGAAATGCTACCCGTCAGATTGGGCCGTTCTATGGCGGCGTCCCGGATCCCGACCGGAGCCTCTATTTCTGGCACTACAACTTCGGCAAGCGTGGTCTGACGCTCGACCCGGCGTCGGAGCGGGGACGGCTGCTGGACCTGCTGGCGGGGAGCGACGTCTTCCTGGAGACGACGCCACGGGGCTATCTCGACGGGCTGGGCGTGACCTTCGAGGCGGCGCGCGAGGCGAACCCGGGGCTGGTCTGGGTGCGGATCACGCCGTTCGGCGATACGGGGCCGTGGAACGACTACAAGGGGTCGGACCTCGTCCACCTCGCGCTCGGCGGGGTGATGATGAACTGCGGGTACGACCCGGACCCGGTGACGGGGTCGTACGACACGCCGCCGATCGCGCCGCAGATGTGGCATACCTACCACGTGACGGGGCAACTGACCGTCATGGCCGTCATCGGGGCGTTGTTCTACCGGCACGCGACGGGGAAGGGGCAGGCGCTGTCCACGGCGGTCCACGAGGCTATCGCGAAGAACTCGGAGCTCGACCACCCGCACTGGGTGTACACGCGGGAGCCGTTCCTGCGGCAGACCTGCCGGCACGCGTCGGCGGCGTACACGCTGCGGAGCATCGCGCAGACGAAGGATGGGCGGTACGTGATGCCGAGCATGGACGCGCGGACGCGGAACGTCTTCGACGGCGTGCTGACGCTTTTGCGGAAGTACGGGGAAGAGGACGATCTCAACGACGAGAAGTACCAGGAGGCAGCGTACCGGGCGCGGCCGGAGGTGTCGGGGCACGTCAACGACCTGGCGCACCGGCTGATCGGCAAGTGCCGGCTGGAGCAAGTGCCATGGCAGGAGGCGCAGGCGCTCAACCTGTTGTGGGCGCCGCTGCGGCGTCCGGAGGAGAACGTCGCCGACCCGCACTGGGGGTCGCGGAACACCTTTCGTGAGGTAGCGCACCCTGAACTGGGGAAGCGCTTCCTCTATACGGGAGCGCCGTGGGTGGACAACGCGGTGCCGTGGCGGCGGGGGCCGCGGGCGCCGGTGTTGGGGGAGGACCTGCGGACGGAAGCGACCAGTGGCGTGCCGCTGAGGTCGGAGCCGCGAGGGTGCGAGTCGGCCATCGGCACGAGCGTTCGGGGGAAGCCGTTCGCGATCAACAACGTGCGGGTGCTCGATTTCACGTGGTGGCTGGCGAGCGGCGGGGGGCCGCGCTTCCTGGCGTCGCAGGGGGCGCAGGTGATCAAGGTCGAGTGGAAGGAGCGGTGGGACCTGCGGTTCTCGGCTCCGGTCCCGGACGGGGGGCGGAAGGCGCGGGAGGCGGCGACGTCGCCGATCCCGCCCAAGGTGCCGCCCTCGGCAGCAAACGGGCGGGTCAACGAGGCGGGTCAGTTCAACGACATCAACGCGGGGAAGCGGGGCATCTCGCTGAACATGCAGACGCCGAAGGGTAAGGAGCTGCTGCGGCAGCTGATCTCGGTGTGCGACATCGTGGTGGAGGGATTCAGCCCGGACGTGATGCGGCGGTGGGGCTTTCCCTACGAGGTGATGCGGGAGATCAACCCAACGATCATCTACGTGCAGCAGTCGGGGATGGGGCAGCAGGGGACGTACGGGAAGTTCCGCGCGGTGGGGCCGATCGCCCAGGCGCTGTCGGGCATCTCGGAGATGTCGGGTTTGCCGGAGCCGCATATGCCAGCGGGGATCGGCTATTCGTTCCTCGACTGGTTCGGCGCGTACAACATCGGGACGGCGATGCTGGCGGCGCTGTACCGCCGGGAGCAGACGGGGCTAGGGACGTATATCGACGCGTCGCAGGTGGAAGTCGGGCTCATGCTGAGCGGCACGAGCATCCTGAACCACTCGGCGAACGGGGCGTCGTGGCGGCGGTACGGGAACCGGTCGCCGTGGAAGGCGGCTGCGCCGTCGGGGGCGTACCGTTGCGCGGGCGACGACCGCTGGACCGCGATCTCATGCCACACGCAGGAGGAGTGGGAGGCGGCGGCCCGGGTCCTGGGGCATCCTGAGTGGACCGAAGACGCGCGCTTCGCGACGCTGGAAGACCGGCTGGCGAACCAAGACGCGCTCGACGCGCTGGTGAACGAGGCGACGGCATCGCGGGACCGGTACGCGCTGATGGAGGCGCTGCAGGAGGCGGGCGTGCCGGCGGGCGTCTGCCAGAACGCGGAGGACCGCTACGAGGCCGACCCGCAGCTCAAGCACCTCAACTGGCTCACCGAGGTGAAGCAGTCGACCATCGGGCGCTGGCCGCTGAAGGAGTTCCCGGTCAAGTTCAGCGAGACACCGCCGTACATGGGCGGGCCGATCGACCGCGGCGGGCCGAACTACGCGGAGGACAACGACTTCGTCTTCCGCGACGTGCTGGGGATGGCGGCGGAAGAGATCGAGGCGCTGCGGGCCGACGAGGTCATTTGAGGCGGTGACGTGCCCCCATGAGGCCTCCTGACGAGACGAACGGGCCTCGCGACTATCAGGACGGCGAGCATGAGGCCGGCCATGACCCGCCGCCGGACTGGGACGAGGACGCGTACCCGCCGGACGAGGCCGAGCTAGAGGCGTTCGAGCCGGACGGCCTTCCTCCCGAGGAGTACGAGGACGAGGAGGACGGCCGGGCGCTGTACGCGCCGGTGGCGCGGGAGCACGCGCCCTTCTTCAACTACATCGTCTACGGCTTCGTCTTCCTGGCGGTGATCGGGGGCGTCCTCCTCATCTTTCCGTTTGCCAGCGCGGACGGGAGCTTCACGTCGCCGGTCGACGCGTTCTTCACCGCGGCGTCGGCGGTGAGCGCGACGGGGCTGGTGGTGGTGGACACCGGCGACCACTGGAGCCGAGCGGGGCAGGGCGTGATCATGGTGCTGATCCAGATCGGCGGCATCGGCTACATGACCATCGGCGCCTTCCTGCTCCTGATGGTGCGGGGCAGGATCGACATGGGCGACGACCTGGTCTCCGAGACCTTGGGGAGCGCCAATCCGAACCGGTTCCTGCTGTTCGTCATGTGGGTGCTCGGCATCACGCTGCTCATCGAGGCGGCGGGCATCATCGTCATTTCGTCGCGCTTCGCGGCGTCGTTCTCCGACAAGAGCACCTTCGATTCCATCTTCTACGGCGTCTCCGCGTTCAACAACGCGGGGTTCGACCTCGAAGGGGGCATGCGGGGCATCGCCTCGTTCCAGCAGGACGGGCAACTCCTGGGCGTGATTTCGGCGCTGTTCATCATCGGCGGCCTTGGCATTCCGATGGTCACGCTGCTGCTGACGCGCTTCCCGTGGGTGCAGTGGAAGCTCGACTCGAAGATGGCCATCGTCGCCTCGATCGCGCTGCTGGGACTGGGCGCGCTGGCCATCGGCTCCTTTGAGACCGCGGCGTCGTTCGCCCAAGGCGGTGAGGCGTTGGGCGGCGAGGCACTCAACTCGTTCTTCCTTTCCGCGTCGGCGCGGACAGCCGGCTTCACCACGATCGACATCGGCGGGCTGACGGTGCAGACGCTGCTCCTGATGATGGTATTGATGTTCGTGGGCGGCGTTTCGGGGTCGACGGCAGGCGGCATCAAGATCAACACGTTCGCCACGCTCTTCGCCACGGCGGCCTCCTACCTGCGGGGCTACAAGCGAGTCCACGCGTTCGGCAAGGTGTTGCCGGAGACGCAGGTACACCGGGCCATCGCCATTGTGTTCCTCGGCGTGATGATCGTCTTCCTCTTCATTCTCATCATGTCGGCGCTCGAGCCATTCGACTTCATACCAGTCGCCTTCGAGACGGTGTCGGCGTTCAGCACGACGGGGTTCTCGACGGGCATCACACCCGACCTGTCGGCTGGGGGTAAGATCACGTTGATCTTCGCCATGTTCATCGGGCGGCTGGGGCCGCTGACGGTGGTGCTCGCGCTGGCCCGGCACCGCGGGCCGTCGGAGGAGATCGAGGCCGAGGAGGAGCCGATCCGCATCGGATAGCGGCGGCGGGAGGAAGCGATGAGCACGGTCGCGATTCAGGAGCTGGCGGACCGGCTAGCGATCCGGGATGTCATGGCGCTGTACGCGCGAGGTCTCGACCGCCGCGACTTCGACGCGGTGGCGTCGTGCTTCGCGGAGGATGCCTACGCCGACTACGGCGGCCCGACCGCGCCGGCCGAGGGGCGTGACGCGATCCTGAAGATCGTCCGCGTGGTGGAGCGGTTCATCCTGACCATGCACTTCATGGGCGACCAGACCGTCACCCTTCGCGGCGACGAGGCGGACGTGGAGACCTACGCCATCGACCAACTGCGCTACGAGAAGGACGGCGTCCAATACGACATGACCGGCGGCCTCCGGTACGAGGATAAGATGGTGCGGGAGGACGGGCGCTGGGTCATCAAGCACCGCGTGATGCATACTGATTGGCGGCGCTACGACCGCGTCGAGACCGGCCCCGGGCCGTTCTGACCGGAGGCTTTCTCCGCGCGCGAACGGGACGCAACCCGCATGGGCAAGAGACGAAAGAAACACCAGGCTATCGAGCCGCGGACGGAGACCCTTGACATCGAGGGCCCGTCGTTCATGGGCGAGGGCTTCACCCGCAGCGGCGACGATCCCGTCTTCGTCCCCTACACCATCCCCGGGGAGCGGGTGGAGGCGACGATCTGGCGGAAGAGCCGCCGCTACCTGGAAGCGCGCCTCGACAAGGTCATCGAGGCGTCGCCGCACCGCGTCGAGGCCGAGTGCCGGTACTACGGCGAGTGCACCGGCTGCCAGTGGCAGCACGTCGCCTACGAGCACCAGCTTGAGATGAAGACGCGGCTGGTGCGCGAGCAGCTCGAACGCACCGGCGGGTTCGACTCGCCGCCCGTGGCCCCGGCCATCGGCTGCGACGATCCCTGGGGCTACCGCAACCACGCCCGTTTCACCATCGGCCCCGAAGGGCAGCTCGGCTTCGTGAACCGGACCTACCGGCGGTTCGTCCGCATCGACGAGTGCCTGATCATGGACCGCGGCATCAACGATCTGCTGGCGGAGCTTCAGGGAAAGGCGGGAGAGACGACGCAGCTCTCGATCCGCTACGGCCCCAAGTCGGGGAGCTGGTTGATCCAGCCGACCCTGCAATCGCTGGACATCGGCGTGGACTCAGGTCAGACGCACTACGAGGAGGAGCTTCTGGGGCGGCGGTTCCGGGTCGCCGCGGCCTCGTTCTTCCAGGTGAACGTACGGCAGGCGGAGCGTTTGGTGGGGCTGGTGCGGGAGAGCCTCGACCTGCAACCCGGCGAAGTGCTCGTCGACGCCTACGCCGGAGTGGGCGTCTTCGCCGCGCTGCTGGCGCCGCACGTGCGGGAGGTCATCGCGGTCGAGGAATCGGCGGCGGCGGTGGCGGATGCGCGGAAGAACGTGGAGAGTTTGGACAACGTCCGACTGGTGGAGGCGAAGACGGAGCACGCGCTGGCGGAGCTCGACGCAGCGCCCGACGCGCTCATCCTCGACCCGCCCCGGGCGGGCTGTCACCCCGGCGCGCTCGACGCGTTGGCCGAGTTTCGTCCCAGGAAAGTCGCCTATGTCTCCTGCGACCCGGCGACGCTGGCGCGCGACCTCAAACGGCTCACCGCGGAAGCCTACGACCTGATCGGGGTGCAGCCGCTGGACATGTTCCCGCACACGCACCACGTCGAGGCGGTCGCCACGCTGCGGGCGCGGGCCGGCTAGCAGGGTCGCGCTCAGGAAGCGCTAAAGCCGCCGCCGGGCGCGTTGTCCTGCCAGAGGGTGAAGAACTGGTCGGACTCGCCGCGGACGGCGCGGCGAAGCTCGTCCTTGTGTTGCTCCTGGAGATACTGCTTCTCCAGGGTCAGGAGGCGCTTGAAGGTGGCGTCGCAGCGGGCGGCGAAGCCGGCGGGGGTGACGTCGCTGAAGAAGGCGTCGAAGGCAAGGGAGAGGTCGTCGTCGCTCATGGTGAGGACGGGGCCGGCGGCGAGGAAGAGGGCGATGCGCGGCGGTTCCCCGGCGGCCGCGCCGCCACTGAGTACCTCGACGAGACGGGCGACGCCGCGCTCGGTGACCATCTCCTGCACGCGGGCGGCGAGGAGCATCAAGTTGACGAAGGGGGGCCCTTCGGCGCGGAGCAGCTTGCTGAATTCGCGCTCCAACTCGCTCAGGTAGTCGTCGGTCAGGAGGTCGTGGACCGAGGCGAGGCGCAGGTCCGGCTCGCCGGGGTTCCGCACGTCGATGACCATGAACTCTTCCAGGTTGGGGAAGATGCAGACGTGGATGTCCGCCGACTCGACCGAGCTGGTCTCGCTGATGTCTTCGTACATGACGCTGCTCCGCCCGGCGCACGTGTCCGGGCGCGGTTGAATTATAAGGCTAGGGTGGTGTCAAGGGCGATGGGGCGGGTAGGGGCGATTCGTGAATCGCCCCTACAGGGGGAGGGTGGGCAACGGCGGGTTTGGCGGGGGGGGGAGAGCGGGCGCGTCGCGACGCACCCCTACAGGGGAGGGTAGCCGGCCTCGGGGGCCTGTGGTGGTGATAAAGGGGCCCCTCATCTCAATCTTCTCCCGTGGGAGAAGAGGTTTCCGGACGGGCCCGCCCTCAGTCCCTCCCAGGGGGAGGGAGGCTTAAGGGGCGCCCCCAGGGGGAGGTTAAGGAAGGGCGGGCGCTAGGCACCGTAGATTTTGGTGTTGGGTTTGAAGACGCCCCAGGCGAACCAGAAGTGGTCGGCGTGGACGATCTTGGTGAGGGTCTTGCCTTGGAGGGGGCCGGAGACGGCGTGGCCCTGGATGTTCCAGATGCTTCCCGTGGCGTCGTCGACGATGTTCTCGCCGTCGAAGGAGAAGGTGAGGCGCTCTCCGTCGAGGACGGCGCTGAAGGCGCCGGTTGCGCCGACGGCACGGGACTGCGCGATGATCCTATCGTCCAGCGCCGAGCGCGTGCCCGGCTTGAAGAAGACGGCGATGGGCTCGCCGCCGACGACGTCGTTGACGGCGCGCTCTATCGCCAAGACGGTGAAGGGGTAGGCCGCGTCCTCGCCTCCGAGGCTTATGGCGACGACGCGCTCCTTGGGTGGGAGGCGGCCGTCGGTGGGGCCGCTGTAGAGGAAGGGCGGATTGTCGGCGCGGTCGTAGCCCAGGTAGGGGTTGATGCCGTAGTCCCGAGCGAACCCGGTGTCGCGGGAGAGGACCATGCCGTTGGGATAGGCGACCTTGAAGTCGGCCCACGAGTTGATCGCCGACGGCAGGATGTCGAGGCGCTTGCCGGAGTGGACGCCGACGATGCCATCGCCGGTGAACTGCTGCCACCAGCTTTCGGTCTGGCGGTCCCACATGATGAGGTCGCTGCGGCGGAGGTTGCCGGTGGTGCCGAAGTCGAGGACGTCGCCCTCGAAGTTTCGGTCGAAGGCTATCGCCGAGTTGCAGAGGGGGCAGAAGGTGATGGCGACCTCGAGGCCGCCCACGACGTCGTTGACGATCTCGTGCCAGGTCAAGATCTGGAGGGGGTAGGCCCGCGCGTCGCCGGCGTGCTCGAAGACGATCACGGGTTCTTCGTCCCTGAGGAAGTCACCAGCCTCGTCAAGGGTGAGGAACTTGGGGTTGTCGATGGGCGGGATGCCGTCGCGACCGGGCCCGCCGGAGCGTATCTCGTCGTAGGGCACCGTGTGGAGGGTGAAGTCGGTCAGCCAACGGCGGGTGCTGATGCCGGCGGCGCGGAGAGCTTCCATGTAGTCGGGGTCGCGCTCCAGGCCCGGAGGCGGGGGCGGCAGGGTCGGTTTGGGCGTGGCCGTGGGTGGTGGATCAGTGGGCGGAAGCGTGGACGTGGGCGACGGTGCGGACTCGGGTGACGGCGTGTTGGATTCCGTTGTGGCGGGCGTTGGCTGCTGTGTGGGAATGCGCGTGGGCGCTGGGGTGTCGGAACCGTCCGAAGAAGCCGCCGCCGTGGGGGTAGGCGGGGAAGAGGTCGGCGCGGCGGTGGAAGTGGGCTCGGGCTCGGCGGTCGGGGATGGCGGGGCGGTGGGGGCCTCGGCGTCGCCGCAGGCCGCCACTATCAAGACGGCGGTGAGCACCGCCGCGGGGAGGCGCAGGCGCGGCACCACTAGGTTGCGCCTCCGTCGTCGTCCTTCAGCAGGCCCTTGAAGTTGGGGGTGCGCTTCTCGGCAAAGGCGCGGCCACCCTCGGCGATGTCGTGGGAGGCGACCTTCTGGTTCTTGGCTACGGCGATGGCGTGGGCAAACATCATGTCGGCGTAGGAGCGGCGCGGCGGGGTCATGACGACGTTCTTGGTGAGACGCAGGGCGACGGGAGGGCGCGAGGCGATGCGCTCGGCGAGGTCGTAGACGGTGGGCATGAGCTCGTCGTGGGGCACGACGCGGCTGACGAGGCCGATGCGCTCGCATTCGTCGGCGCCGAGGATATCGGCGGTGAAGAGCATCTCCAGCGCGCGGGAGAGGCCGACCGTTCTCGGAAGCAGGTCGCCGAGGCCGTCGAGGACGGGCATGCCGATGCGGGCGTAGATGGCGGACATGGTGGCGCGGTCGGAGGCGATGCGGATATCGCATTCGAGCGCCAGCGCGAGGCCTCCCCCAACGGCGGGGCCGTTGACGGCGGCGATGGTGGGCTTGTCGACGTCCATGATCTTTCCTACGACGGTGTAGTTGGGCTTGATTTCGAGGTGGTCGAGGCGGCTGTTCGTCAAGTCGGTCTGCTTGAGGTCGATACCCGAGCAGAAGCCGCGGCCCGCGCCGGTGAAGACGGCGACCCGTATCTCGTCGTCGCGGTTGATCTCCTCGCAGACGGCGGCCTGGGAGTCGAGCATGTCCTGGGACAGAGCGTTCAGTGTCTCGGGGCGGTTGAAGGTGACGGTCATGACGTGGCCGTTCCGCTCCGCGATCAGGTCCTTGTATTCCACGGTTGCAGTCCTCCGGTTGCGGCGGTCCGCCCTGGGCGCGGCGCCGCTGGGCCAACTCTACGGAGCGGCAGGGCGGGGCGCAAGCGGTGGGATTCGGTTGCGGGAGGGTTGGCGCATCCCTACTATTGCTCAGAGCAGGCTTGTCTGGAGAAATCCGGGAGCCTTGCCTTCCTTGACCGGCTAGCCGACGGCCGCTGCCACAGGGACGGGAATCTATGGCGATACTGATAACCGGCGGGACGGGGTTCCTGGGCTCGCATCTGGCGCGCCACCTGGTCGAGGTCGACGGCGAGGCGGACGTCGTCTTGTTCGACGCGTCGCTCAACTTGAGGCGGGTCGCCGACCTGGGAGACCGCGTCACGGTGGTGCAGGGGGACGTGACGGAGCCGACGGAGGTCATCGAGGCGCTCGACCGCTACGGGGTGGACCGGGTGGTGCACCTGGCCTTCCTGCTCACGGACAGCAGCGCGGCGGGTCCGCGACGGGCGGTGAAGATCAACTGCACGGGAACGGCGAACGTGTTCGAGGCGGCGCGGCTGCGGGGGGTGCGGCGCGTGGTGTATGCGTCGTCGGTCGCCGTCTATGGGCACCGGCTGTCGCTGGACGACGAGGAGCATGACGAGACGACGCCACCGGTCCCCAACACGCTGTACGGGGCCGCGAAACTTTTCATCGAGCAGTTGGCGGAGACGTATCACGCGCAGTACGGGATGGACGTGATCGGGCTGCGGCCGATCTCCGTCTTCGGGCTGGGCCGGGGACAGCGGTACGGCACGGCACGGCAGCACTTCATGGTGCGGCCCGAGTTCGCGGCGCTGGGCCAGCCGATCGTGATGCCGCCGGACGAGATGATGGTCGACTGGATCTACGTGAAGGATGCTGCGAAGGCATGGAGCTGTGCCCTCAACGCCCCCACGCCGGAGCATAGGGTCTTCAACATGGCGGCGGAGCGGAGGCCGGTGGGCGACTATACCGCACACGCCCGGGCGCTCCTGCCCGACGCGTCGATCGAAGTGAGTAGCGAACTGGAGGACTCACTGCGGCTGGTGAGTGCGCGGCGGCTGCGAGAGGAGCTGGGGTTCGAGCCCTCGTACACGTTGGAGCAGGGGCTGGAAGACTACCTCGGCGAGGTCCAAGCCGCGAAGGAGGTTGGAGAGTTGGGCTAGGCCCGCCCCGCCACCATCACCATGGCACTCGAACCGAACCGCTTCGACTACCTGCCGATGATCGACCGGCCGATCGTGCGCTGGCCTAACGGGGCGCGGGTGGCGCTGTGGGTCGCGCCGAACGTCGAGCACTATGAGTACCTGCCGCCGTCGGCGCCGTTCAACCCTTGGCCGCGCACGCCGCACCCGGACGTGCAGCAGTATTCGCTGCGGGACTACGGGAACCGGGTCGGGTTCTGGCGCATGCTCGACGTGCTCGACCGCTACCGGGTGAAGTGCTCGACGACGCTGAACATCGGTGTGCTGTCGCACTTCCCCGACGTCGCGGAGGCGATGCTGGAGCGGGACTGGACGTTCGTGAATCACGGCTTCTACAACACCCGCGCCATCACCGACTTCAACGAGGGGGAGGAGCGGGAGTTCTACCAGGAAATCCGGGCCGCGTTCCGCCGGCTGACGAATGGGCGGGAGATCGTCGCGCAGTCGGGGCCGGGCGCGTCGAATACGGAGCGGACGCCCGACCTGCTGCAGGAGGCGGGTTTCCTCTATCAAACCGACTGGAAGTTCGACGACCACCCCGTCCCGATTAAGGTGCGGAGCGGCGGCAAGTTCCTCTGCATCCCCTATACCGGCGAGTTGAACGACGTCCCGATGATGAGCGCGCACTTCGAGGCGGACTACTTCGCGGAGTCGTGCAAGGCGCAGTTCGACCAGCTGTACCGGGAGGGGGAGGAGAACGGCCGGCTGATGTGCATCGCCATCCACCCGTTCATGATCGGCAGGCCGCACCGGATCGGCTATCTGGAGGAGATTCTCGACTACATCCTGTCGCACGACGGTGTGTGGCAGGCGACGACGGACGAGATCGCGCGCTACTACCTGGAGCACTACTACGATGCGGCGGTGGAGCACGCGGCGCGGCTGCTGGAAGAGGCGACGCCATGAGTCCGGACCGCGACTACGTCGTGCCCGAGCTTGGCACGGGCCCCGACCACGGGCACTACGACTACCGCGCGCTCAACCCGCGCAGCGCCGGTCTGCGGTGGCCCGAAGACGCCCCGGTGGCCCTCTGTGTCATCGTCACGCTGGAGCACCTGGAATGGCGGAAGCCGGAGGGGTCGTACGTCTCGCCCACGCTGTCGGGGGGCTACGGCAACCGGCCACATCCGGACGTGACCCGCTGGTCGCACCGGGAGTACGGGCATCGCGTGGGCGTGTTCCGCATCTTCGAAGCCCTTCAGCGCCACGGCATCACGCCGACCGTGGCCATGGACGCGCTTACGGCGCGGAACTATCCGTTCCTGGTGAAGCATTGCCTGGAGTTGGGCGCCGAGATCATCGGGCACGGGGTCTCGGTCAGCCGGATGATCACCGGCGGGATGGACGAAGCCGAGGAGCGCGGCTACATCGCCGAGTCGTTGGAGGCGCTGACGGAGGCGGCGGGCAAGCGGCCCACAGGCTGGCTGAGCCCGGAGTACGGCGAATCGAGGCGCACGCCCCAACTGCTCGCGGAGGCGGGCATCCGCTACGTCTGCGATTGGGTCAACGACGAGCAACCCTACCGGATGCACGTGCCCGAGGGCGAGCTCTACGCGCTGCCGGTGACCTTCCCCCTCGACGACGTCGAGGCCATGTGGGACCGGCGTATCGAGGTGGGGCGGTGGTCGCGCATGATCACCGAAACGTATGACCGATTGCGGCAAGAAGGGGAGCGCAACGGGCGGCTGCTCGTGCTCAACCTGCATCCTTGGCTCACCGGCCAGGCGTTCCGCATCGGGCGGCTCGACGCGGCGCTAGCGCATATGGAGTCGTCGGGCGGCGTGTGGGCAGCGACGGGCTTGGAAATCGTAGACTGGTACGCGTCGGCGCGCCGGTACGCCGCGTTCTAGGAACCCGTCTGTGAAGTACGCCATCTTTCATCACGTGCCCTGGCCCGGAGGGCAGACCCCCGCGCAGGTCTTCGAGGAGACCACGGAAGAAGTGCAGTTCGCCGAGGAGCTTGGATTCGAGGCGGCGTGGTTCGCCGAGCACCACTTTTCGCGGTACGGGCTGGCGACTTCGTCGTTGATGCTGGCGACGCATCTCGCGGCGCGTACGTCGCGGATCCGGTTGGGGACGGCGGTGACCGTCGCGCCCATTCGCCACCCGGTCCACGTGGCCGAAGAGACGGCAATGCTCGACGTGTTGAGCAACGGGCGGCTCGATTTTGGCGTGGGAAGCGGCGGCACGGTGGAACTCGACGGGTTCGGGATCTCTCGCGAGGAGAGCCGCGAGCGCATGAAGGAAGTGTTGGACATGGTGCTGGGCCTGTGGACCACGCCGGTCTACTCGCACAAGGGCGCCTTCTACGAGGTAGAAGAGATGAGTTTGCCGCTGCGGCCGGTGCAGCAGCCCCACCCGCCCGTCTACGCCGCGGTGCGAAACCCGGCGAGCGTACAGGCGGCGATAGACCGCGGCATTGGCTTCATGGTCGGCGTCCTCCCCGATACGGACGCCGCCATCGAGCAGCACCGCACCTACCTCGAGATGGCGCGGAAGGCGGGCAAGCCGGTCGACTCCGCCGACGTTCCTTTCTTCCGCTACGTCTACGTGGGGGAGTCGGAGGAGCAGGTGCGGCAGGACACGGAGGCCCAGTTGGAGTGGGTGTGGTCGTGCCTGGAATGGCAGGTCGCGCGAAACCAGGGCCGGGGCGGGTCGCTCGAAGACTGGTTCGCGCTGGGGCAACCGCCGGAGACCCGCTACGAGGACTTCCACGAGCGTTGCGCCTTCTTCGGCACGCCGGAGCGGGTCTTGGGCCAACTGCGGGAGCTGCGGGACGAACACGGCGTCGCCTACTTCGGCGGCAACTTCGGCTTCGGCGGGGTCGCGCAGGAGAAGGTCATGCGCTCGATGAAGCTCTTCGCCGAGGAAGTCGCCGCCAAGCTGTAACGCGGCCGGCGCACAGAGGCGCCGGACTCCAGGGAGGCTCCGATGATCAAGCGTCTCGACCACGTACACGTCGTCGCGAAGGACATGGACGCGAGCATCGATTTCTACACGGAGGTCCTTGGGTTCAGGCTGCTGCGCCGGGTGCGGTTCGGACCGGGCGGCGAACGGCAGCTGAGCTATGTCGGCCTCGGCGAGGTGATGATCGAGCTGGTGCAGCCGGCCCACGACGGGGAGTTCAAGGGCACCGAAGCGCGCCCCATCGGCCTTTCGGTGGACGACCTCGACGCGGCAGTGGCGCGCTTCAAGGCGAACGGCGTCGAGGTGGTGAACGAGCCGGCGCGGGGCTTCTCGTTCGGGGGGCGCCAGGCGGTGATACGGGACCCGAGCGGCCTCGTCATCGAGGTGCGCCAATGGGACGCGTCGGACAGCCCCATGAGCGCGGACTGGGAGCCTTGGCGCGAGGACGTGAGCAAGGTCGTCTGACCGAGCCAAGCACGCCGGAACGGAGGCGCCCCATGCCCGACGTTGAAGTCTTTGCAGAGGACCTTGAGTTTCCCGAAGGGCCCGCCTTCGACCGCGACGGGAATCTGTACGTCGTGGAACTCGCCGGGGAGCGGGTCTCGCGGATCACCCCCGATGGCGTGGTATCGACGCTGTGCGAGACCGGCGGCGTTCCCAACGGCGCCACCATCGGCCCGGATGGCGCGCTCTGGGTCACCAACAACGGTGGGCCGGAGCACCCGGGCTGGGTGGAGCGCATCGACCTGGAAGCGGGGACAACCGAGCGCATCATCGAGGACCCGTCGTTCGGTGGCTGCAACGACCTCGTCTTCGACGCCGAGGGCAACCTCTACTTCACCGACCCGCACGGCAGCCTGCGGAGGGACCGGCAGCCGGGGCACGTCTATTTCTTTTCGAGCGATAGGGAGCTCAGCCGTATCGCCACGGACTACGCCTTTCCGAACGGCATCGGCATCAGCGACGACGGCGGAACGCTGCTCGTCGCCGAGACGGTTTCGGGCATCGTGTGGGCGCACGAGATCAGGTCGCCGGGGAAGATCGGCGAGCGCCGCAAGCACGCGCAGCTGCCGGAGGGGCACCTCCCCGACGGCTTCGCATTCGACGCGGCGGGCAACCTGCTGGTCTGCGGCCACTTCGGCGGGGCGGTGACTGTCTTCGACGCCGCCGGGAAGCGCATCGACTCCATCGAACCCCTGGACGCGCGTCTCACCAACCTTGCCTTCGGCGGGCCCGACTTCTCGACGCTCTACATCTGCGAGTCGGGCCTGAACCGGGTGAGCACTGTCCCATGGCATACGCCGGGCATGAAGCTCTTCCCCGACCGGTAGGATGGCGATGGCGGCGTTCGAGTGGGAGCGCGGCGAGGCGACGCCGGAGATGCTCGACTTCTACCGGCGGCACGTCGGGCTGGAGTACGAGTGCGAGGGCTGGATCAGCGAGGCGACCCGCGACGCGATCCGCCACTTCGCCGAGGGCGTGGGCGACGACAACCCGCTCTACCTCGACGACGCCTACGCGGCGGGCTCGCCGTACGGGGGCCTGATCGCGCCGCCGACCTTCCCCGACGTCTTCTCGAACAAGGGCTTCACGGCCGAGGACGGATTTCGGCGGGGGCCGCTTCCCGGCCTCTTCGGCCTGTGGGCCGCCGACCGGTGGGAGCTCCACCGGCCGGTGCGATTGGGAGACACGCTCCGCTCGGTGTTCCGCATGGACTCCATCCGGGAGCGGCCCAGCGCGTTCGGCGGCACGGCGTACGAGCAGGTCGACCGCAACACCTACTACAACCAGGACGGCGAGCTGGTCGCGTCCTACGTTATTCTCCGCTTCAACTACGAGCGGGAGGCGGCGCGGGGACGGGCCAAGTACGGCGAGATGGAGCCCTACCGCTACACCGACGCCGAGATCGAGGCCATCGAGCGCGGCTACGAGGAGGAGCGCGTCCGCCGGCGGGGAGCCGAGCCGCTCTACTGGGAGGACGTCGAGGCGGGTGACGTCGTCCCGCCACTGATCAAGGGGCCGCTCACGTTGACCCAGCTTATCGGCTTCGTGCTGGGGTGGGGTTCGGCGTACTGCCAGGCGAACCGCTTGGCCCACCAGTACGGCCAAGGGAACCCTAGCGCCGTCCTGATCAACCGGGAGTACAACATCAATGACAACGTCGAGGTGGCGCACTGGGACGTGAG